>NZ_JBVIBK010000049.1:7728-19913 GCF_055573455.1 Streptomyces sp. NPDC030183 | reverse complement strand
CCGGCCTCCGCCCGTTCCCCGGCCCCCGGCCGTTCCTCGGCCCCCGGCCGTTCATGGGCCTCCGCCCGTTCCTGGGCCTCCGCCCGTTCCCCGGCCTCCGCCCGTTCCCCGGCCCCCGGCCGTTCCTCGGCCCCCGGCCGTTCATGGGCCTCCGCCCGTTCCTGGGCCTCCGCCCGTTCCCCGGCCCCCGACCGTTCCTGGGCCTTCGGCCGTTCGCCGGCCTCCGGCCGCCCCGCTCAGTCGGCGTGGCGGACGGTCTGGCGCAGCGGAGCCGCGGCCCGCAGGACGAACCACCCCGCCTCGTCCACCCCGGACATCAGACGGCCTCCGATCGACGACAGCCGGAACTGCAGATTGCCCAGTCCGCTGCCGTCCGAGCCGGCCGACAGGTCCCGGAAGCCCGAGGCGGTCTTCTGCACCCCGTCGTTGGCGATGGTGAGGACCAGCTCGCCCGAGGAGCTCGCGCGGAACTCGATCCGGCAGTGCTCCGCCTTGCTGTGGCGCAGCAGGTTGGTGATGGCCTCCCGGAGCACCGTCGCCATGATGGTGCTCACCTCCCCTTCGGGAAGGTCGACCCGGCACTCCACCTCCGCCTGGATGCCGGCGGCCGCCAGGACCGCCTGCGCCGACACCGCCTCGGTGGTCAGCGACATGTCCCGGTAGCCGCGGGCGACCGTGCGGACGTCGGAGAGCGCCTGCCGGGAGATCTCCAGGATGCTCTTGAGCTCCTCCAGGGCGCGCTCGGGGGCCGCGGGCACCAGCCGGCACGCCAGTTCGCTCTTCAGGGTCACGGCCGACAGGCTGTAGCCGAGCAGGTCGTGCAGGTCCCGGGCGAAGCGGAGCCGCTCCTGGGTGACGGCCAGCCGGGCGAGCTCGGTCTGGGCCGCGTGCACCTCGACCACCAGCTGGGCGAGCCGGTTGAGGCCGTAGACGATCAGTCCCGTCAGTACCGTGGAGACGGCGATGTACACCGAGCCGACCAGGTTCATGCCCAGCAGCGGCCCGGTCGCCGCGGCCGCCGCCGCGACCAGCCCGAAGAGCGGCCAGGCCACCGTGGGCTGGAGCACCAGCAGCAGGGAGGCGCCCAGGAAGCCGGCCATCCCGCCCCAGCCGAACCCCAGGGCGAACAGCGGGAGATAGGTCAGCAGGGCCTGGAGGGTGAGCGTCCACCGGTACCAGCGTGCCCGGAACCGCCGCAGACGCTGGGCGGTGTGTACCAGTTGAAGGAGGAAGACCAGGCTGAAACCGAGGGCCGAGGCGGCGAGGGTCAGCGGCCCCGGCTCCGCGTCCGCGATGTTCAGGAAGCCGGTCAGGACGAAACCGCACTCGACGATCAGGACGACGCCCCGGGCCAGCCGGGGTGGCGGGGCGTTGAGGCCCAGGGCGCGGACCGCCGTCGAGAGAGTGGTGTTGCCGCCGACCCCGCCGGTGGCGGTCTCCCCTAAGGAACGGTCGACTTCTGTCTCCGCGCCCGGCGCGGCTGTCTCCATGAACGCCCCTCACCTGAACGGGATCAAGGAGCGACCAGTCTATGCGGGATCATTGAACTTTAAGTATTAGATGTAGGACTCATGGACCAACTGTGCGTTTTTAGGGGATGGTTGGTGACAGAGGCGGGGCCACGCCGAGGGCGAAGCCCCCGACGCTCGGCTCGGTCAGCCAGTCGGTGCCGGTCGTGCGGGCGGCCAGCTCGACGTCACCGCTCCCCAGGGCGCACGCGGCCAGGCCCATCGCCGTCCCGATCAGATACAGGTTCTGGACGACCGCGCCGACGTGCTTCAGCGTCAGCGCGTAGGGCAGACCGCTGTACTTCCACGACAGCCGGTGGATGCGCGAGGTGATGGTGATGACCACCGCGGGCGGGTCGTCCAGCCCGGCGGTGATCTGCGCCTCCGCGAGCAGTTCCGCCGTCGCAGAGTCGGCCCCGCCGTCGCCGACCTGTACCAGGCAGTGCTCCAGCGGCGCGTAGTAGTGGGTGCCCGACGGGATGCCGGAGCAGTCCCGGACGGTCAGGTAGAACTCGAGCTCGTAGGCGCGGCCCCCACTGGGGTACGGCCGGTCGGTGTACGCCTCCCCGTGCCGGCCCCCGTCGTGCCGCTCGTGCAGGCTGCGCACCCGCAGCGCCCGGTAGAGGAACTCGCCCAGCGCGGCGGCGGTGAGCGGCTCCGAGCCGTAGGTGCGGATGCTGTGGCGCTTCTCCACCACGGTGGTGAACGGCGGGTCCGCGGCCGTCACCTCGCTCAGCGAGGGCCGGGGGAGAACGATGCGCGGGCCGTCCGGCAGCGGCTTGACGGCCGGGGCCGGGGGCAGGCGCTCGGCCAGCGGATAGGTGGCGCCGAAGTCCGCGTCGTGCCGGCCGAGCGTGGAGCGGCTGTGGAAGAGCAGGTCGACGGCACCCCACGACAGCAGCGCCGGGTCGCGGTCCTCCGCGAAGCGGGTGACCGGGGTGCCGCCGCCCCGGCCCGCGCCGTGCGCGTCCGGCCGGGCGCGGTCGTCGTCGGCGGGCGGCGACTGCTCCGCGGAAACCACCATGCCGGCCCCCAGCAGGTGGCCGACGATCTCCGTGACCACCGCGGCGGGCAGCGGAACGGCCGCGGTGATCTCGTCGACCGTGAGCGCGCGGCCCAGCATGCCGACCACCCAGGCGGCCTCCGGGCCGTGCAGCACGACCCGGTACAGCGACACGGGCCCCTCCAGGACGAACCCGTCGCCCTCGCTGCGCAGGAACGCGAAACGGGACAGCCGCACCGGACGCTGCCGGTCGACGGCGTCCGGCCGGTACCGGGCCGACTGCGCGATCGGCACCACCGACAACAGGGGCTGGTCGGCGCCCTCCAGCGTCAGGGAACGCACCACCATGTGCTGCAACCGGTGCAGCACCATCAGGATCTCCGCCTGCGCACCCGTGGCGGTGGCCGTGCGCCCCCCGGGGGAGGAGGGGCGCACGGTGCTCTCGGCCGCCATCTCGGCCGCCACGTTGGCCAGCGATATCGGGCCGAGGCTCATCCGCCGCAGCGCCTCGCGGACCAGCGGGCCCGCCCGGTGCAGCCGGGTCTCCCCCCACCGCCCCGAGAGCACCACGGGACTGGCCGGGCCGCCCATGTCCACCAGGACGTCCTCACGGAGCGACCACAGGGCGACGCAGCGCCTCTCGCTCTGCGTTGCCACGACGGTGCTGAACGGCCTCTCGGCGGACATAGGGGCTCCTGGGGGGCAGGGAAGACGGCGGTGGGGCGCCGTACGGCTCAGATGAACGGTCAAAGGAACAAGGGGACCGGATTGAGGTCGTCGTACGGTGTCGGCGCGGACAGCCGGCCCAGCCGCACCGGTACGTCGAACAGCCGGCCGGGCGCGAACCGGGCCCAGAAGTGGCGCAACCCCGGTACGACGACCTTCACCACCGGGATCCCGATGTCGGGCCTCGTCTGGTCGAGCACCAGCAGATCCATGCCGTGCCCGCGCAGCAGCTCGACGACGGCCTCGACGTCGTCCCGCAGATCCGGGCGGTGCCGGAAGGCGAAGTCGGCCGGACGCCGCTCCGGTTGGGCGGGATCGGGCAGCAGGTACGGCTGCGTGGCCACGGTCGCCCCCCACCACCAGCCGAGCGGTTCCGGCGCCGTCGTGCCGTAACCCGTGCCGTCGGGCCGCGCGCCGATCACGGCGGGCAGCAGCTGGTTCATCTCGGTCAGCGCGCGGCGCAGCGCCACCGCCGGGTCGAAGTGGGCGCCGAAGCCGAACATGATGTCCTCGGCGGGTTTGTCGGTGCGCCGCGACACCGCCGCGAACACCGGCACGCCCAGGTCGGAGGTGAGGTCCAGGACCCACACCTCGCGGTTCATCCGCCGGTACACGTCGAGCAGTTCCCCGGTCCAGCCGTCGCCGAACCCGTCCGGACCGTGCAGCCGCACGCCGGGCTGCCGGGTGCGGTTGTACCACCACAGGGCGACGGCGTCCCGCTCGACCAGCTCCAGGAAGCCGTGCAGGATCGCGTCCTCGAGGCTGCTGCCCGCGGCGTTGCCGTTGGAGTCGGCGCGCAGCGAGCGCCGGCCGGCCACCGGGCGCGACGACCCGTCGGCGGCGCCGGGGAAGTACAGCATGCCGGTCGGCAGCAGCCGTCGGCGCCGCTCGGTGAGCGACCACACCGGGGTCCAGTCGACCGGGGCCCGGTCGTCGAAGGGCTCGGGCACGTACTGGAACGCGTCGTGCAGGGCGTTCCACCGCTCCCGGTCGCGGAACTGCCGGGGCGCGAACAGCTGGCAGACGTCCGGGGAGACGGCCACGTCCCCCAGGCCGCGCAGACTGTCGCGGACGCGCGGCTCGTCCCCCTGGAGGGTGCCGCTGTAGCGCTCCAGCGCCTCGCACATGGCGCTCACCTCGGCGTCCAGCGCGGTGGCGCCCTTGCCGCCGCTGAGGTGGCGAAGACCGGCCCGCAGCCGCGCAAGATCGGTTCCGCCCAGCGCGGCGTTGCGGCCCGCCAGGTAGCAGTGCAGCCCCGCCGGTGCCCGCGGGTCCCTGCGGATCTCCTCGATCACCCCGGTCACCGGGCTGACCAGGTGCGCGTACCGGTCACGGACCTCCTGGGGGGAGTGCGCCCGGTGCCCCCCGCCCCCCGCGTACGGCGCCTTGGGCCGGGACACGAGCGTCACCGGCTGCCGCACCCGCCGCGCGACGAGGCCGGGGTCACCGCAGTCCGGGCACTGGGGGCGGCGCCTCAGCTCGTGGTGACGGGTCGACAGGGCGAGGGTGTCCAGGGTCAGGACCGCGGACTGGCCCGGATAGCGGTAGCCCGCCAGCCACTTCGCCGTCTCCAGCGCGGTGAGCTGCGCGGCCGCCGCGGCGGACGGCGGCACCTGGGCGGCCGGCCGGGGCACGGGGCCGCTCAGGCCGAGCGCCCGCCGCACCGGGGCCTCGCACAGCCGGTGACCGCGCAGCCGGTGGGCCAGGCAGGACCAGCAGGGGCCGGCGTCCGGCTGGAACACCGGGCCGATCCAGGCGGTGGAACCACCGGGCCGGGCCAGCAGCCAGGGCCGCCCCGTGGCCCGGTGCAGGGCGTCGATCTCACGCAGCTCGGGGTTCAGATAGTCGTCGCAGACGACGAGGGACAGCGGGGCGAGGTCGTCCCCGGTGGCGCGCTGCGCACCGTGGGCCCGGCCGTCCGCGGCCACCGAGAGTCCCGCGGCCCGGCACGCCTCCCGCACCCCCTCGGCGCTCGCCCCGCCCACCGTCAGGATCTCCAGCGGAGCCGCGGCCAGCCGCCGCAGGGCCACCGTGCCGTCCAGCCCGGCCAGTTCCCAGAACGCGCGGGCGGGCCGGCACGGGTCGCCGGGGCCGCCGGTGACCGGGGCCGGTGCCGAGTACCCGACGAGACCGGCCTGGGCGAGCCGCGCGACCAGCCGGCCCACCTGCTCGGGCGGTATCTCGGGAGCCGCGTCCCTCAGCAGGGACGACAGGTCCCTGGTGCCGTCCAGCAGGGGCACCAGCGCCTCGATGTGGTCCCCCTGAAGCGCGGTCACCCCACGGTCGGAGAGGAGGTAGGCGGCGTCGTCGGCGACGACCTCGGCTCTCAGGTGGCTGCGGAACCCCACGGGTCGCCGGTCGTGCGTGGTCGGCGGATGCGCGGGACGTTCACCGAAGACGGCGGTCACGGCGCGACCCCCCGGCTCCCGGCCCCCGCGGTCGAGTGCCGGGCGTCCGGGGCCGCCTCGTCGCTCAGGCAGAAGCAGAGGTGGGCGTGGGCGGTCGTCGGCCGGGAGAGCTCCTCGATGGTCAGTTCGCCCATCGGGTTCTCGGGCAGCGAGGGCGGCTGCTGCCCCTGGGCCAACGTGACGCCGAACTCGTCGAGCACCGATGTGGCGTCCACCCGGTAGCGCCGTGACAGCTCCGGCTCCAGCCACGCCCGGGCGACCAGTTCCATGAACCGCAGTTCCTGGCCGGGGATCCGGTCGAGCCCCTCGGCCTGGTCGGTGCCGCGCGTACCGTCGAGAGTGGAAATTACGCCTTCGTGCACGTTGCCCTCCGCATTGACCTGTGTATGGATCGGAAGTCGCCGTGATCGGACCGGCAGAGAGGATTCTTCGGGCACGGGGTCGTCACCGACAGTGTTCCCTTCATGCCTCCCATGTGAATTCGTCATGGGTCGCCGCCTCGGTAATTCACGCGGGAGCGATGAAGCGATCACTGGGAGCGAGCGGCGAGGCCGTGCCAGTGTGAAGCGCTCCGAAACGCAAGCCGAGCGGTTTTGGCTGGAGGGAGAACCACATATGGAGGTCCGGGTTCTGGGGCCGCTCGTCGCCCAGCTCGACCACACGTCCGTAGTGCCCAGCGCGGCCAAGCCCCGCCAGGTGCTCGCCCTGCTGGCGCTGCACGCCGGCCAGGTCGTGACGGTGTCCACCCTGCTCGACGAACTGTGGGGGGACGCGCCGCCACGCACCGCGCCCGCGACCCTCCAGACCTACATACGGCAACTGCGCCGCAGACTGGCCACCGCGCTGGGCCCGACCGCGGTGCGCGGCCCCAAGGACGTCCTGTGCACCCGGTACGGCGGCTACGCCCTCGACGTGGCCGGCCCCTGTGACGCGACGGAGTTCCAGCGGCTGTCCACGGCCGGGCAGACGGCGCTGCGCGAGGGGTCCGTGCGGGAGGCGTCGGTGCTGCTGCACCAGGCGCTGGCGCTGTGGCGCGGCCCCGCCCTGGCGGACGTGCAGATCGGCCGGGCGCTGGAGGTCGAGACGGTACGGCTGGAGGAGACCAGGCTCGGCGCCCTCGACGCCAGGATCGAGGCGGACATGCGGCTCGGCCGGCATGCCGCGCTGCTCGGGGAACTGACCGCGCTGGCCGCCCAGCACCCCCTGCACGAGACCGTGCACGCGCAGCTGATGCTGGCGCTGTACCGCTGCGGGCGGCCCTCCCACGCGCTCGGCATCTACCAGAGGCTGCGGCAGTGCCTGATCCGGGAGCTGGCGCTGGAGCCGTCGACGCGGCTGCAGCGGCTGCACCAGGCGATCCTGCGGGCCGACCCGGTCCTGGAGTCCCCGGAGCCGACCGCACCCGACGGCGCCACACCCCGCGTCAGACCACTGACCCCGGCGTCGGTCTGACCCCGGCGTCGGTCTGACCCCGGCCTCGGTCTGACCCCGGCCTCGGTCTGAGCCCGACCTCGGTCTGAGCCCCGCCTCGGTCCGGACCGCGTCCCCCTCGGTCCGAGCCGCGTCGGCCCCGCCGCGGGTTCCCTGTTCGCCCGGTGGTCGGCTGCCGTGCGGGCGATCGGGGCGTTCCTCTCCCTTTCGGATCTGTCGTCGTTTGGCGGCCCTTAAGCGCCGCTCCCGACGCTGTGGGCAGTGCGGGGGCTGGTCACCTGGTGGCCACCGCGTGACGAGAGGAGTTCCGGGGCACTATGACGCGATATCTGAGACGCGGTGGCACACGCCACGACGGTCGCCTGCGCATGTTCTGCTTCCCCTACGCGGGTGGCGGTGCCTCCGCCTACGCGGGGTGGCAGCGGTGGCTGGGAACCGGCGTGGAGGTGCTGCCGGTGCAGTTGCCCGGCCGTGAGGGCCGGATGGCGGAGCCGCGCTTCACCGATCTCCCCGCGCTCGTGGCGGACCTGGACCGGGAGCTCGGTGAGGAACTCGACGGCCCCCACGTGCTGTTCGGGCACAGCATGGGCGCCCTCGTCGCGTTCGCCCTGGCCCAGTACCGCCGGGCCCGCGGCGAACGGCTGCCGCTCGCGCTCCTCCTCGGCGCCCACCGCGCCCCGCACCTGCCCGCGCCGCCCCTCACCCACGGCTATGTGGCGGACGACATGGAGCTGATGCGGGGGCTGGCCGCGCTGGGAGGTCTGCCCCGGGTCCTGCTGGACCGCCCGGAGTGGCTGGCGGCGCTGCTGCCCGTCGTCCGGGGCGACCTGATGCTCTGTGAGGGCGCCGGCAGCGTGGACCGCACGCCGCTGCCGATCCCGCTGCACACCTTCGCCGGGGCCGAGGACCGGCTGGTGACCGTCCCCGAGGTACGGGAATGGTCCCTGTACTCCACGGTGCACTGCGAGACCGTGGTGGTGCCGGGCGGCCACTTCTACATCAGGGAACAGGAGAGCGCCTTCCTGGACCGGCTCACGGAGGTCCTGAGCCGGTACACCGACATAGCCGACCTGCTCGGCATGGACCTGGTCGGAGCCCCGACCGGCGACTGACACCCCCTCCGACAGGAGTCCCCTGCGGGGCCCGACCCGCCGGACAACCCAACGGCGCCGACGGCCGCCTCTCCTCCCGAACTCACGGAGGAGAGGCGGCCGTTCGCGTGCCGGGTCCGTTTGGCCACGGTACGCGACGGGTTCACGCCGAGGGGTGGCCGCTCGTGCGCCGCCCCCGACACCGCCGGGCCGCCCGGCGAGAGGCAGCCCGCGCCCGCCGCTCCGGCACCTGCCCAGGCGGTCCTCCCACGCGCCGGGCGGCTCGCCCGAGGGGCGGCCGCAGGTTCGGTGTGCCGCGGGCGCGGCGGGCCAAGTCGCTGATCTCGCGGGCGGGCTCAGGGCGTCGGAGCCGGGATCCTCCGTCCACCGGGCGGCCGTTCGGTGTGCCGCGGGCGCGGCGGGCCAAGTCGCTGATCTCGCGGGCGGGCTCAGGGCGTCGGAGCCGGGATCCTCCGTCCGCCGGGCGGCCGTTCGGTGTGCCGCGGGCGCGGGGGGCCAAGTCGCTGATTTCGCGGGCGGGCTCAGGGCGTCGGAGCCGGGATCCTCCGTCCGCCGGGCGGCCGTGCGACGCGCCGGGCGGCTCGCCTCCGTCCACCGGGCGGTTGTCTCGCACCCCGGGCGGCCTTTCGACGGGGCGTCCTTGGGCCGGGCCGCCCTCTCGCGCCGGGCGGCCGTTCGTCCGCGAGGCGCTGTCGTCGGGGTCGCTCAGCCGACGGGTGTCTGCCCCGCCGGGACCTCCGGGGTCGGGGTCTTCGATGCCGGGCTCTTGAGGGCCGGGGTCGCCGGTGCTTTCGTGCCCCCGGCCGGGGCTCCCGCCTTGTCCGGCGACCACGTGCGGCCCGGCATCAGGAGGGCGGCGACCGCCGCGCCGGCCGCCACGGCGGCCGCCGCCGCGGTCAGGCCCAGTCCGGCGGCGTTGTCGAAGGCCGCCCTCGCGGCCTTGGCGAGCGCGTGTCCCGTCTCGCCGCCGGTGCGTTCGGCGAGTGACAGGGCGCTCTGCAGGGTGCGCGTCGCCGCCCGCGGCCGGCCGGCGTCGGTCATCGCGTCCGTGTAGCTGTGGGCCAGGACACTGCCGACCACGGCGACCCCCAGCGCGTTGCCGAACTCCTGCATCGTCATGTCCAGCGAACCCGTCGCACCCGACCGCTCCGGCGGCACCAGCGACATCACCACGTCCGTGGTCGGCCCCATGGCCAGCCCGAAGCCGATCCCCGCGAGGACGAGCCCGCCGAGCACCGGCGGATAGCCCTCGCCCACCCGGCCGAGGACCAGCACACCCGCCGCGCCGAGCGCCAGACCCACCGCCACACTGCCGCCCGGCCCGACCCGGCGGACCACCGCGGGGCACACCATCGTGCCGAGCAGCACCGCCAACGCCACGGGCATCACGGCGAGACCGGCGCGCAGCGGCCCGTACCCGAAGGCGAACTGGAGCCGCTGGGTGAGGACGAACAGCGTGCCCGCGAGACCGAACATCAGCAGCAGGATGCTCACGCTCGCCCCGATGAACGGTGCCCGGCACAGCAACGCGAAGTCCACCATGGGGGACGGGTGCCGGCGTTCCCACAGCACGAAGCAGACACCCGCGACGGCGGCCACGGTGAAGCCGGTGACCGGCCACGTGGACGTCCAGCCGTGCTTCGCCGCCTGGATCGTCCCGAACACCAGCCCCACCATGGCGCCCGTGCCGAGCAGCGCGCCCACCGGGTCCGGGCGGCGCGGCGAGGGATCGGCGGACTCCGGCAGCAGCAGCGCCCCGGCGACCAGCACCACGGCCACCGGCACCAGGTTCACCAGGAAGATCGACCCCCACCAGAAGTGGCCGACCAGGGCGCCGCCGACCACCGGACCGGCCGCGACGCCCAGCGCGGAGCAGCCGCTCCACACGCCGATCGCCCGGGCCCGCTCGGCCGGCGGGAAGACGTCGACCAGGACGGCGAGCGTGCCGGGCATGATGCACGCGGCGCCCAGCCCCATCAGCACCCGCGCCCCGATCAGCTGACCGGTCCCGTCCGCCGTCGCGCCGACCAGCGAACCGACGCCGAAGACGGTGGTCCCGAACAGGGTCGCGCGCTTGTGGCCGTAGCGGTCGGAGAGCGTTCCGGCGGTCAGCAACGCCCCGGCGAGGGCCAGGGCGTAGCCGTCCACGATGAACTGGATCTGGCCCACGTCGGCGTCCAGGCTCCGCATCATCTGGGGGATGGCCACGTTGAGCAGGCCGTTGTTGAGCACGATCGCGAACAGGGCGAGGGAGAGCACACCGAGGATCCACCAGCGGCGGGGATCCGCGGTCTCGGTGCCGGTCATGGGTCGGTCCTCCGTCAGGCGCGGGCACAGGGTCACGGCCACCCTGGCCGCCCCCGCTGAAGGGGGACTTGCGGCACCGCCCCCCACCTCGCGCCGCCGCCCCCACCTCGCACCGTCCCCCCCCACATCCCGCCGCGCCATCCCGCCCCGCAGTGCCGCCGTCCGCTCAAGCGGCGCTTCAGTGGCGCTCCCTACGGTCCCGGCGGTGCTGCCCTCGGGTGAGCGGCGGCGAACACCGAAGGAGGTGCCATGGAGCTCCCGGTTCGGCTGCGGCAGGCCCGCTCCGCACTACTGCTGGTCTTTTTCGTCCACGGCGCGGTCTTCGCCCTGCTGGTCACCCGTATCCCGGCGATCCAGGACCGGTACGGCCTCAGCGACGCCGAGCTGCCGCTGTTCCTCGCGGCCGTCCCGGTCCTGGCCGGCGTCGGCACGGTCACCGCCTCGCGGGTGGTCCGCCGGGTCTCCTCGGCCGTCGTGGTGCGGGTCGTCCAGCCGGGGATCTGCCTGGCGCTCGCCGGGGTCGGGGCGGGCCGGGCCGTCTGGCAACTCGCCGTCAGCCTGGTGGCCTTCGGGCTGCTGGTGGGCGCCATGGAGGCGAGCCTGAACATGACGGGCGTGGGGATCCAGCGCGGCTACGGCCGCAGCATCATGCTGGGCTTCCACGGCGCCGCGAGCCTCGGCGGCATCCTCGGCGCCGCCCTGGCCTGGGCCGGCGCCCACTGGCACCTGTCGCTGTTCACCGTCTTCGCCGGCTCCGTCGCGCTGCTGCTCCCGGCCGCGGTGGTGGCCGGCCCCCGTCTCCTGCCGCGGCCGGACGAACCGGGCGCCGGGAGCGCCGCGCCGTCGGCCGCCCGGTCCGCCGCGACGTCCGCCGCCGCGACGTCCGCCGCCGGGACGGCCCCGGCGCGGCCGGACGGCCGGCGGGGTGTCCCCTGGAAACCACTGCTGCCGCTCTGCCTGATCATGGCCGTGTCCGTCGTCGCGGACTCCACCGCGACCAACTGGAGCGCCAAGTTCCTGGAGGACACCCTGCACAGCTCGGAGGCGATGGCGACCGTCCCCTACGGCCTCTACATGGTGGCCACCCTGCTGGGCCGCGCCCTCGGTGACGGCTGGGTGCAGCGGTGGGGGGCCGCGGCCGTGGTGCGGGCGGGCGCCGTGCTCGCCGCGCTGGGCTTCGCCGTCGTCGCGGCGGCGCCGGAACCCGTGACCGCCGTCCTCGGTTTCGCCGTACTCGGCGTGGGGCTGTCCGTCATCATCCCCCAGGCCCTGGTGATCGGCGCGCAGCGGCTGCCGGGGGCCGAGGACACCGCCGTGGCGCGTGTCAGCCTCTTCAACTACGTGGGCTTCCTGGTCGGCCCGCCGCTGGTCGGCGCGGTCGGCGCCGCCGTCTCCTACCGCGCGGCCATGTGCGTGCCGCTGCTGCTGGTGCTGGGCGTCCTGCTGGTGGCCCGTTCCCTGGCCGCACCGGCTCCGGCGGACTCCTCCCCCCGCGTCCCGCGTCCCGAGACACCCAGAACCACTGTCGGCTGACGGCGCCGCGCGTCCCCCGGCGCGGCGCCCCCGGTCGTGGGGGGGGGGGGGGGGGGGGGGGGGGGGGGGGGGAGAGGGGGGGGGGGGGGGGGTGGGGGGGGGGGGGGGGGGGGGGGGGGGGGGGGGGGGATGTGGGGGAGGGGGAGGGAGGGGGGAG
>NZ_JBVIBK010000049.1:0-7718 GCF_055573455.1 Streptomyces sp. NPDC030183 | reverse complement strand
CCCCACCCAGGAAAACCCAGGCCCCTTCTCCCCCCCCCCCCCCCCCCCCCCCCCCCCCCCCCCCCCCCCCTTCCCCCCCCCCCCCCCCCCCCCCCCCCCCCCCCCACGACCGTTCCCACCACCCCACAGCGACGCCCCCCGCTTCGGGTCCGCGCCCGGTCTTTAGCCGGGCCAAAGCGGCAGGGCCGACGATCCCCGCAGGGCGGATCCCAGGAGGCCGGCCGTGGCGCTCGGCCGCTCGGCCGTCCCTGGGTGAGCCAACCGACGATGGGAGAACCATGCGCTGGGAAAGCGTTTACGTGGCGGGGACGGGGGCCTGGCTCCCCGAACCGTTCTCCGCCCGCGCCGCCGTGGAGGCGGGTGAGTACGACCCCGAGCAGTTCGAGGCGGACGGCCTGCTGTCCGTCCGGGTGGCCGGTGAGGACGTCCCGCCACCGGACATGGCGGTGCAGGCCGCCACCACCGCGCTCAAGCGGTCCGGTCTGGCCCCCGAGACCGTACGCCTGCTGCTGCACAACTACGTCTGGTTCCAGGGCCAGACCATGTGGCCCGTGGCGTCCTACGTCGCCGACCACGCCGTCCACTGGGGCGTGCCGGCGTTCGAGGTGAAGCAGGAGTGCAACGCGGCGGTCGGCTCGCTGGAGCTGGCCGCCCGGCAGCTGACCACCGAGCGGGACGAGGCCGCGGTGGTGCTCACCACCGCCGACCGCTTCGCCGAGCCGCTCATCAACCGCTGGAGCGCGGAGGCGGGCCTCGTCTACGCCGACGGCGGCACCGCCCTGGTCCTCTCCAACCGCGACGGCTTCGCCCGCGTCCTGTCGACCGTGACCCGCGCCGACAACCGCATGGAGGCGCTGGCCAGGGGAGCGGGCCTCACCCCGCTGCCCACCCAGGAGCCCTACGACCACGCCGACCGCTTCGCCCACTACCTGCGCTCCCGCGGCGGCAACATCCGCGAGGCCACCGACCGGCTGGTCGCCATGGTCAAGGGCGCCGTCGACGACGCCCTGGCCGAGGCCGGGACCACCCCGGAAGAGCTGGCCCACGCCGTCATCCCGACCGGCGGCCGCAGCAAGATGCAGTGGCAGGCCGAGCAGTTGCTGGGGGTGCCCGAGGAGCGCACCACCTGGGAGTTCGGCCGCCGCACCGGACACCTCGGCGCCGGCGACCAGTTCGCCGCGCTGAACGACCTCGCCGAGACCGGGGCGCTGCGTCCGGGCGACCGCGTGCTGATGCTCTCCGCGGGCCCCGGCACCGCCAGTTGCGCCGTCCTGGAGATTCTCCGCACACCGGGCTGGACGACCCCGGCCGCCGATCCGCAGACACCCGAGGAGCAGCGATGACCGCGACCGTGATCGGAACCTTCCCCGGCACGGCACTGATCGACAACGCCGTGGGCACCGACACCGCCCCCCGGGTCGACAACGCCGCGGAGGTGTTCCTCACCGCCGCCGTCGCGCGGCACCCCGACGCCCCCGCCGTACGGGACCGCTACGGCGTGTGGACGTACGCCGAACTCGACGCCGCCGCCGACTCCTTCGCCCGGGAGCTGCGCCGCCGCGGCATCCGGCCCGGCGACCGGGTGCTCGCCCGCGTCGACAGCGTCAAGGAGTTCACCGCCATCCTGTACGGGACCTGGCGCAGCGGCGCCGTCCTGGTGCCCATCAACCCGGGCATGAAGGCGTTCCACCTCCAGTCGGTGATCGCCGACGCCGAACCCTCGCTGATCGTCGTCCAGGATGCCGAGCGCGACGGTGCCGACGGCCTGAGCTGGCCGTCCGACGCGTCGGTCGCCGTCGTGTCCGAGCTGGACCTGTCCGGTCCGGCCGACCCGGCCGCCCGTACCCAGACCGAGGTGCCCGCCGACCGGCTCGCCCTGCTCATCTACACCTCGGGCAGCACCGCGGCGCCCAAGGGGGTGGCCTGCCCGCACGGGCCCGTGGCGTTCGCCGCCCGCGCCATCCAGGCCCGGCTGAACTACCGCGCCGACGACATCGTCCTCACCGCCGTCCCGCTCTCCTTCGACTACGGCCTCTACCAGGTCTTCCTCAGCGCGCTGTCCGGCGCGGAACTGCTGCTGTCGGGCCCCGCCGACCACGCCCGGCTCCTCGGCTTCGCCCGGGACCACGGGGCGACCGTCGTGCCCCTCGTGCCGTCGCTCGGCGAACTCCTCGTCAAGCTCGCCTCCCGTGACCCGCGGCCCACCAGGATCCGCCTGTTCACCAACACCGGCGCCGCCCTCAACGCCCCGCTCATCGCGACCCTGCGGGAGACCTTCCCCGGCGCGTCGGTGGCGCCCATGTACGGCACCACCGAGTGCAAGCGGATCACCATCCTGGAGCCCGACGGCGACCTGGCCCGCCCCGGCTCGGTGGGGCCCGCGCTGCCCGGCACCGAAGTGCTCGTCGTCGACGACGACGGCCGGCCGCTGCCGACCGGGGAGACCGGCGAGATCGTGGTGCGCGGCCCGCATGTCATGGCCGGCTACTGGCGGGCCCCGGAGCAGACCGCGCTGCGCTTCCGGCCGGGCGCCGACGGCGGCCCCGTCACCCTGCACACCGGTGACTACGGCCGGCTCGACGCGGACGGCCACGTCTACTTCCAGGGACGCAGGGACGACCTGTTCAAGCGGCGCGGCTCGCGCATGAGTTCCGTCGAGATCGAGGCCGCCGTCCTCGACATCGACGGCGTGCGGGAGGCGGCGCTGCTCGTCCCCGAGGAGGACCGCGACATGGTCCTGTTCGTCGTCGGCGAGACCCCGGACGTCACCGGCGAGCAGGTGCTGGCCCGGCTCGGGGACCGTCTGGAGGCCGCGAAGGTGCCGGACGTCTGCCATGTCCTGCCCGCGCTCCCGCTCACCCCCAACGGCAAGACCGACCGCAAGGAGCTGCGCCGACGGCTCATGGAGGGCACCGATGGCCACTGACCACGACCGCACCGGGCACCCCGCCGACGACCTGACGGCCCGCCGGCTCGTCGAGCAGTACGGCAGCCCCCTCTACATCTACGACCTGGCCCGGGTGCGCGCCGCACTGGAGGACCTGCGGGCCGCCCTGCCCCAGCCGTGTCGCGTCTACTACTCCCTGAAGGCCAACTCCCATCCCGATCTCGTCGCCGAGCTGCGCCGGGGCGGGGCCCGCGCCGAGGTCACCTCGCGCGGGGAACTCGCCGCGGCCCTCGAAGCGGGCCATCCGGCGGCGGAACTGATGTACTCCGGCCCCGGCAAGGTGCCCGCGGAGCTCGACGAGGCGATCGCGGCGGGGATGCGCACCTTCTCCGCCGAGTCCTTCGGCGACCTGGAGCGGATCGGCGCCGCCGCCGACGCCCACGGCGTCACCGCGGACTGCGTCCTGCGGATCAACGCCGCCGGGGCGCCCGGCCAGGCCGGGCTGCGGATGACCGGCGGCCCCTCCCAGTTCGGCTTCGACCTCGACGACCTGGCCGAGCACGGGGCGAGGCTCCTGGTGAAGGGCGTCCGGATCGTCGGCATGCACTTCTTCCCGCTCACCAACTCCCGGGACGAGGACGGCCTCATCGCCGAACTCGCGCAGAGCGTGCGCACCGCCGCCCGGCTCCGGGAGGAACTCGGCATCCCCCTGCACCTGCTGGACCTCGGCGGGGGCTTCGCCGCCCCGTACGCCACCCCCGGTGAGCGGCCCGTGTACGGGAGGCTGCGGACGGCCCTGACCGCCGTGCTCGACGAGCACCTGCCGGGCTGGCGGGACGGCGAACCGGTCATCGCCTTCGAGTCCGGGCGCTATCTCATCGGCGACAGCGGCCGGCTGGTGGCCACCGTCACCGATGTGAAGAACAGCCGGGGCAGCACGTACGCGGTCCTCGACTCCGGCATCAACCACCTGGGCGGACTGTCGGGCCTCGGCCGGCTGCTGCCGCTGTCCGCCCAGCCCCTGTCGGACACCGGCCGGGCGGCGGACGAGCCCGCCGACCGCGAGGCGGCGACGGTGACCCTCGCCGGACCACTGTGCACCCCCGCCGACATCCTCGCCCGCGCGGCCCGACTGCCGGGGCTGCGCGCCGGCGACCTGCTGGCCTTCCCCAACGTGGGCGCCTACGGCCTCTCCGCCAGCCTGCTCGGCTTCCTCGGCCACCCGGCGCCCGCCGAGGTCGTCGTGGACGGCGGCGAGACCGTCTCCGCCACCCGCCTGGCCCTGCGGCGCCACACCGTCCCACCCCACACCGGATCCCGTACGGAGGACCTCACCACCATGACCGAGACGACCACTCAGGCGGCGCCCGCCGCCGCGGACGAACCGGCCGCCCCCTGGGACCCGGCGTACGAGGCGCTGCTGCTGGAGGCCCTGCCCCGGCTCGCCGCCAAGGGCGAACTGCGGCCCGACACCAGCCTCAAGGCGGCGGGCCTCGACTCGCTCGCCATGGTGGAGGTCCTGGTCCGCGTGGAGGAGACGTTCGGCATCGCCGTCCCCGACTCCGAGCTGATGGCCGACACCTTCGCCACCCCCGCCTCCCTGTGGCGTGTCGTGGCCGCCCTGCGGGAGCAGTCCGTCGGCTCGGCCTGACCGCCGGCGACCGGAGAGGAGACCTCATGCAGTGGGAAGGTGTGTACGTCGCCGGGACGGGGGTGTGGCTGGGCGAACCCGAGGACGCCCGGTCGGCCGTGGAGTCCGGCGCGTACGACGCGGAGCAGTACGCGGCGGACGAGATCGTCTCCGTCTCCGTCGCCGACGAGTCCATGGCCCCGCCGGACATGGCCGTCCACGCCGCGACGACCGCGCTCAAGCGGTCCGGCGTGGACGCCTCCGACGTGGAGCTGCTGATCCACAGCGGCATCTGGTTCCAGGGCGTCGAGATGTGGCCCGCCGCCTCCTACGTGGCCGGCCACGCGCTCGGCCGGGGCGTGCCCGCGTACGGGCTGGAGCAGGAGTGCAACGGCGGCCTCGGCGCGCTGGAGATGGCCGCCCGCCAGGTCGCCGCGCGGCCGGGCACCGCAGCCGCGATGGTCACCACCGCGGACCGGTTCGGGGCGCCCCTGGTGCGCCGCTGGAGCAGTGAGCCCGGATTCGTCTACGGCGACGGCGCCACCGCGCTGCTGCTGTCCGCGCGGGGCGGCTTCGCCCGTCTGCTGTCCACGGCCACCGGCGCCGACAACTCCCTGGAGGCCGTGGTGCGGGGCCCCGGACTGCGCCCCCTGCCGTCCGGTGAACCGCTGGACCTGCTGGGCAGGGTGGGGCACTACATGCGCACCCACGGCGGTGTCCGGGAGGCCACCGAGCGGGTCGCGGCGGTGGTGAACGGCGTGGTGGACACCGTGCTGGCCGACGCCGGCATGGCCAGGACGGACGTCGACCGGGTGGTGACCCTCTCCAGCGGGCGCAGCCGGCTGGAGTGGCAGGTGCCGCAGCTGCTGGGCATCCCGGTGGAGCGCGCCACCTGGGAGTTCTCCCGCACGGTGGGCCACCTGGGCGCCGGCGACCAGATCGCCGGCTTCAACGACCTTCTGGAACGAGGGGAGTTGGCCGCGGGCGACCGGGTGCTGTTCGTCGGTGGCGGCTCCGGGTTCAGCTGCACCTGCGCCGTCGTGGAGATCCTCGACGTACCGCGGTGGGAGCCCTTCCGCGCCGACGGGCGGTGACGGGCCGGCGGACGGGTGGCCGGGTGCGCGGGCGGGAAGGATCCGCCCGCCACCTGCGGCTTCAGCGGCGCTCCAGCGGCCCGCCGCATACTGCGTTGTTCGATCGCTCGCGACGTACGGCCGACCGGTCCCCACGACCCGTCCGCCCGGCCCCGCCGTACGCCTCGACACCGAGGAGAAACACATGGTGATGACCGAGTCCACCGGCGCCACGAGGAGTTCCACCCCCTTACCGCTGCGCGTCGCCTGGGGCGCCCTCGCGGTGTTCCTGCTGCTCTGGGACGTCTTCGAGGTGCTCAAGCACATGGGCTGGGTGATCCCGGGGGCCGCCCTCGGCGCCGTCCTGCCCTTCCTCCCCCGGCTCGCCGGGCTGGGCCAGGCCCACGAGCCGGGTCAGCTGGCTCCCCGGGCCGTACCCCTGCACAACCTTCTGAACGGCGCCCTGATCCCGTTCGGGATCATGGTCCTCTTCACGTTCCTCGGGGACGCCCCCGAGGACATCGCGGCCCCCTTCACCTTCGGCATGAGCTGGCTCACCTCCGTCGCGTTCACCCGCGCCCTCGGCTTCGGCCTGCGGACACCGGACGGCTGGCAGCGCTGAACCGGCGCCGGCTCCCAGGCCCGCAGCCCTTCCCGAGGGGCCGCGGGCCTGTTCCGTGCCCGGGCACCCGGTCCGGTACAGGGAGCCTTTATCGCTGCACAAGGCGGTCCTGCGACTGTCGGCTGACAGCCCGACATGTCTGTGAACCGAAGTAGCCCTGGAGGCCACACGATGGACACCGCCTCAGTGCCCCCCGCCGGGACCGGGACCGATACCGAGCCGGAGTACGAGTACCCCTTCCACCGTCCCTCGGCGGTGGAGGTGCCCCCCGTCTACGAGGAGCTGCGCGCCAAGTGCCCGGTGGCCAGGGTGAAGCTGCCCAGCGGCGACGAGGGCTACGTCGTCAGCCGGTACGAGGACGCCCGCGTCGTGCTGGCCGACCCCCGCTTCAGCCGGGCGGCGATGCTGGCCGAGGGCGCGCCCCGCCTCACCGCGGCACCGCCCATGCCGGGCAGCCTGTTCACCATGGACCCGCCCGAGCACACCCGCGTGCGCAGGCTCGTCTCGCGCGAGTTCACCGCCCGACGGGTGCAGAACCTCCGCCCGCGCATCCAGCAGCTGACCGACGACCTGCTGGACGAGATGGAGAAGCTGTCCCCGCCCGTCGACCTCAACCCGGTCTTCGCGTTCCCGCTGCCGGTGATGGTCATCTGCGAACTCCTCGGGGTGCCCTTCGAGGACCGCGACCGCTTCCGCGGCTGGTCCGACGCGTTCGTCTCGCTCACGGCGCACACCGCCGAGGAGGTGATGGAGCAGCGGATGTCGATGGTCCAGTACCTCGCCGAGCTGGTCCGGCGCAAGCGCGAGGAGCCCGCCGACGACCTCATGAGCGCCCTCGTCGCCGTCCACGACGAGGACGGCGACCGGCTCAGCGAGCACGAGCTGATCACCATGGGCATCACCCTGCTGGTCGCCGGGCACGAGACCACGGTCAGCATGATCGGCAAGTGCGTCCTCACCCTGCTGCGGCACCCCGAGCACCTGGCCGCCCTGCGGGAGCGCCCCGAGACCATCGACCAGGTGGTGGAGGAGCTGCTGCGCATCAACCCCATCGGTGACGGCGGCCCGTTCCGCATCACCCTGGAGGACGTCGAGATCGCCGGCACCACCATCCCCAAGGGCAGCGGTGTCATCGCCGCGGTCGCCTCCGCCAACCAGGACCCGGAGCGCTTCGGGGAGGACCCCGGCGCCTTCGACCCGGCGCGGCCCTCCGCCAGTGCGCACCTGGCGCTCGGCCACGGCGCGCACTTCTGCCTGGGCGCCGCCCTCGCCCGCGCCGAGCTGCAGATCGCCGTCTCCTCGCTGATCCGCCGCTTCCCCCGGCTGGCCCTGGCCGACGAGGTCGGCAACCTCAGCCTGACCAGCGGCATGATGGTGCACGCCCTGAGCCGTATGCCCGTCACCTGGTGACCTCCGCCGGCGGGGGGGGGGGGAAAGAGGGGGGGGGGGGGGGGGTGGGGGGGGGAGGGGGGGAGGGGGGGGGGGGGGGGGGGGGCGGGGGGTGGG
>NZ_JBVIBK010000048.1:0-29357 GCF_055573455.1 Streptomyces sp. NPDC030183 | reverse complement strand
CCTGCACACCTACAACTACCATCGCTGCCACACCGCCCTCGGAGGCCAGCCACCCATCAGCCGCGTCAACAACCCTGCGGGTCAATACACCTAGGGCCGAGTCCGGCCGACGGGGCGATCTCGGTGGCGCGAAACCTACTTCTGAAAATGATTGTCATCATGCTACGGTCGTGGCGCGTTCAACCTTTGACCACGCCTTTACTCGGAGTGTCCCGTGCGCGTCCCCGTCCGTCTTCTCCCCCTGACCGCGGTCACCGCGGCCTCCGCCCTGCTCACGGGGTGCTTCTCGTCGACGGGGGCCGACGGCGCCGCCGCCGGCGAGGGCAAGCGCATCCGGGTCGCGCACATGCTGCCGCCCCGCTCGGGCCTCTCACCGCTCTCCGACGACGCCTTCAAGCTGTCGCGCTGGTCGACCGCCGAGACCCTGGTGAAGCTGAACCCGGAGGGCGACGCGCAGCCCGCGCTCGCCACCGAGTGGAAGCGGTCGGGCAAGAGCTGGACGTTCACGATCCGCGAGGGCGTGACCTTCCACGACGGCACGAAGCTCACCGCCGACGCCGTCGTCAACTCCCTCAGCCGGGCGGCCACCGCCTCCCCCAAGCCCCGCATCCTCGACGGCGTGGAGCTGACCGCGAAGGCCGACGGCGACACGGTCACCGTCACCACCGCCGTCGAGGACCCCCTGGTCCCGCAGCGTCTCAGCTCGCCCCAGCTGTCGATCCTCGCCGCGAAGGCGTACCGCGGGAAGACGGTGAACCCGGTCGGCGCGGGCACCGGCCCCTTCGAGCTGACCAAGGTCAACGGCACCTCCTCCGCCGCCCTCGACCGCTACGACGACTACTGGGGCGGCAAGGCCAAGGCGCCCGGCATCGACGTGACGTTCGTACCGGACGGCACCGCCCGCGCCGCCGCCCTGCGCACCGGCGAGGCCGACATCGTCGAGGCGATCCCCGTCTCGCAGGCCGCCGTGCTCGACCAGGACCTGATCACCGAGGTCCCCATGCCGCGCACCAACACCCTCTACCTGAACACCGGGAAGGGCGTCTTCAAGGACGCCTCGCTGCGCGCCGCCGCCCGCGAGGCCATCGACGCGAAGTCGATCGTCAAGGGCGTCTACGAGGGGCGCGCCGACGTGGCCGAGGGGCTGCTCGGGCCCGCGCTGCCCTGGGCCGCCGAACTGCGGTCGCCGGTGAAGCGCGCCAAGGCCGGTGACCCGTCCGGCAGGTCGATCACCATCGGCACGTTCACCGACCGCGCCGAACTGCCCGAGGTCGCCGCCACGCTCCAGCAGCAGCTCCAGAAGGCCGGGTTCAAGGTCAAGCTGGACGTCCGCGAGTACGCCAACATCGAGTCCGACGCGCTGGCGGGCGAGTTCGACGCGTTCATCCTCTCCCGGGCGACCGTCCTCGACTCCGGCGACCCGGCCGCGTACCTCTACAGCGACTTCGCCTCCGACGGCTCCTTCAACATCGCCCAGCTGGCGGACGACAAGGTCGACGCCGCTCTGCGGAAGGCGTCCGACACCGCGGCCGGCGACGCCCGCCGCAAGGCCGTCATCGAGGCCGAGGCCGCCGTCCTCGGCACCGACGCCGCCGTGCCGATGCTCCACGAGCGGGTCATCCAGGGCGACGCGGCCGGTGTCGTGGGCGCGGCGCACGACCCGCGCGAACGCGAACTGGTCACCGCCGACACCTACGTCAAGTGAGGGACGGCGCGAGGAAGCCGGGGGCGGCGACCGTGAAGACCGGAGTACGCGTCAGCCCCGCGGGGCTCACCCGCCTCCTGTGCCTGGCCGCGATCCTGGCCGCCGTGGGCCTGCTGCCCTGGCTCTCCGGCCGGGACCCGGCGCTGACCGTGCTGCGTGCCCGGTCCGCCGAACAGGAGGCGACCGCCGAGGCGCTGACCGCGATCCGCGAGGACCTCGGCCTCGACGCCGGCCCCCTGTCCCTGCTGGGCAGATGGACGTCCGGGCTGCTGCGCGGCGACCTCGGCACCTCCTGGGTGTCCGGCACCGATGTGCTCCCCTCGGTGGTCTCCGGCCTCCAGGTCTCCCTCGGCCTCATGGGCGCCGCCCTCGCCGTCGCCGTGCTGCTGGCCTGCGCGCTGGTCGCCCCGGTGCTGGTGCGGGGCCGGGGCACGACCGGCGCGTTCGCCGCCATGCTCGCCGCCGTCCCCGAGTTCCTGCTGGCCACGGTGGCGCTGCTGGTGTGCGGCGTGTGGCTGGGATGGCTGCCCACCTCCGGCTGGGCGGGCCCCCAGTACATGGTGCTGCCGGCCGTCGCCCTCGGCGTCCCGGCCGGCGGTCTGCTGGGCCGGCTGGTCGCGGACGCGCTGCCCGGCGTGCTCGACGAGCGCTGGGTGGAGCTGTGGCGGGGCGCGGGCGTCAGCCGGGCGCGGATCTCGGCGGCGGCGCTGCGGCGCGTCCTGCCGCCCCTGGTCCCGCAGTTCGGCATGGTCGCCGTCGGCCTGACCGGTGGCGCGGTCGCCGTGGAGACGGTGTTCGCGGTACCCGGCATCGGCCGTACGGCACTGGGCGCGGCCAAGTCCCAGGACCTGCCCCTCCTCCAGGGCTCGGTGCTCGCCCTCCTCGCGCTGGGCCTGGTCGCGGGCGCCCTGGCGGCCCTCGCCCGGCGCCGGCTCCTCGGCCCCGCCCTGCGCGACGCCGGCCTCACCCTCCCGGCCGCCCGACCGGTCCGCACCCACCCGGCGGTGCCGCTGACCCTGGCGGTGCTCCTGCTGGCCCCGATCGGCTGGGGACTGCTGCGCGACCCGTACGCCGTGGACACCACCGCCCGGCTGCTGCCGCCGTCCTGGGCGCATCCGCTCGGCACGGACGGGCTCGGCCGTGACGTCCTCGCCCGCCTCGGCCACGGCGCCGCCTCCACCGTCGGCACGGCGGCGGCCGTCTGTGCCCTGAGCCTGCTCGCCGCCCTGGGGCTGGGCTTCGTGCCCCGCGTCGCCGAGGGCGCGTCCGACATCGCCAACGCGCTGCCCCCGGTGATCGCGGGCATCCTGGTCGCCGCCGCGGCGGGCCCCGGTACGGGCGGCGCGGCGCTCGCCGTGGCCCTGATCTCCTGGCCCCCGCTGGCCGCGCACGCGGCGGCCCTGGTCCAGGAGGTACGGGCCTCCGCGTTCCTCTCCGCCCAACGGGCCATCGGCGCCGGCCCCTCCTGGATTTTCACCCGGCACGTCCTGCCCTCGGTGGCCGCCCCGGTCACCCGGCACGCGATCCTCCGCCTCCCCGGAATCGCCCTGGCCCTCGCCTCGCTCGGCTTCCTCGGCCTGGGCGCCCAGCCGCCCGCACCCGAGTGGGGCCTGCTGCTGGACGAGTCCCGCGCCTACGTGGAACGCGCCCCGTGGGCGGCCCTCGCACCGGCGGTCGCCCTGGCCCTGCTGGCGGGCCTCGCGGTGTCGGGCGCGGCGTACACCGAGGGGCAGGCGCGAAGGCGCGGGAGCGGGAGGGCCGACCGGCGCCGGACGAACGAGAAGGAACGACCCCGACACCCGAAGGCCACCACGGACGGCCGGGACGGGAACGAGACCCTGACGGGAGCCGGACATGCCTGACGCACCCCTCGCGGCCCCCACACCCGGCCGGTGCCCCGACCCCGGCCCACCCCTTTCCCTCTCCGCCCCACCTGCACAACCTGTACCACCTGCACAGCCGGCACAGCCCGCACAGCCCGCGCAGCCCGCACCGACGGTGCCGACGGTGCCCGTCGCGTCGGCCTCAACCGACGCCCTGCTGTCCGTGCGTGACCTGAGGGTCGCCTTCGGCGCCCTGGAGGTCGTCCGCGGGCTCTCCTTCGACGTCCGCCCCCGCGAGGTGCTCGCCCTGGTCGGCGAGTCCGGCGCGGGCAAGTCCCTCACCGCGCGGGCCCTGCTGGGCATGCTGCCGCGGGGCACGACGACGAGCGGGAGCGTCCGGCTGCGGGACGAGCCGGGGTCGTACGCCGAGCTCGTGGGCGCCACCCGCCCGGCGCTCGCCGCCGTGCGCGGGCGCCGGATCGCCCTCGTCCCCCAGGACGCCCTGTCCGCCCTGTCCCCCGTGCACCCCGTCGGCGACCAACTCGCCGCGGCCGTACGGTCGGTGGCGGGCGTGTCCCGCTCCCAGGCCAGGGCCCGGGCGGTCGCCGCCCTCGACCGGGTCGGCATCCCCGACGCCGCGCGCAAGGCACGGGCGTACCCCCACGAGTACTCCGGCGGGATGCGGCAGCGTGCAGTGATCGCCATGGCGACGATCAACGAACCGGACGTCGTCGTCGCCGACGAGCCCACCACCGCGCTCGACGCCGAGCTCCAGGACCAGGTGCTGCGGGTCCTCGGCGAGCAGCGCGAGGCGGTCGGCGCCGCGCTCGTGCTGGTCACGCACGACCTGGGTGTGGTCCGCGACCACACCGACCGCGTCCTGGTCATGTACGCCGGCCGCCAGGTCGAACAGGGCCCGACGCACCGGGTGCTGGACCGCCCGCGCGCCCCGTACACGGCGGGGTTGCTGGCGTCGCTGCCCCCGTCGGCCGGCGAGGACGGCCCCGCGGGCCCCGTCGGTCCCGCTGGCGGCGCCTCGCGTCGTGGGACCGCCGCCCGGCGCCGCCGGCTGCCCGCCATCCCCGGCTCCCCGCCCGCGCCCGACGCGCTGCCGCCCGGCTGCGCGTTCGCGCCCCGATGCCCGCTCGCCGAGGACCGCTGCCACCGTGAGGGCCCCGGCCCCTGGACGGTCGGCGACGGCCATGTGGTCTCCTGCCACCGCTGGGACGAAGTGCCGTACCCGGCGACCGAGTTGTTCCTGGGGCGGCCCGCGTGAACCAGCCCACCGCCCTGCTCGACGTGCGCGATCTGGTCGTCCGCCACGGCACGGTCACCGCCGTCGACCACGTCTCCTTCACCGTCGACGCGGGCGAGACCCTCGCCCTGAACGGCCCCTCCGGCTGCGGCAAGTCCTCGACGGTGGCGGCCGTGCTCCAGCTGCGCCGCCCCGACGGCGGCCGGGTCCGTTTCGAGGGCCGGGAGCTGACGACGCTCACGGAGCGTGAACTGCGCCCTCTGCGGCCCCGTATGCAGCCGGTCTTCCAGGACCCGTACGGCTCGCTCAGTCCCCGCCACCGCATCCGTGACGCGGTCGCCGAGCCCCTGCGCGTCCAGGGCCGCTGGGACGCGACGGGCCCGGCGCGGGTCGCCGAGCTCCTCGACCGCGTCGGCCTCGACCCAACCCACGGCGACCGCTTCCCGCACGAGCTGTCCGGCGGCCAGTGCCAGCGCGCCGGCATCGCCCGCGCCCTTGCCTCCGAGCCCCGTCTCCTCGTCCTCGACGAACCGGTCTCCGCCCTCGACCCGTCCGTCCGGGCCGGCGTCCTCAACCTCCTCGCCGACCTCCAGGACGACCTGGGGCTCGCCTATCTGTTCATCTGTCACGACCGAGCAGTTGTACGGCACTTCGCGGACCGCTCGGTCGAGATGCGCGCGGGCCGGCTCGTACCGGCGTAGTCCTTCCGGAAAACGGGCCGGGGCCCGGTCACCCGAAGGTGACCGGGCCCCGGCCGCAGACCGCGGGAGACTCAGACGAGGTTCACCGAGCGCGCCGACGTCGCGCCGATCTCCTCGGCCACCTCGGAGAGCACACCCTGCGAGACCGTGTCGTCGACAGTCAGGACCGCGAGGGCCTCGCCACCGGCGGCGGAGCGGGCGACCTGCATACCGGCGATGTTGATGCCGTGCTCGCCGAAGATCCGGCCGACCGTGCCGACGACACCGGGACGGTCCACGTACCGCAGGACGACCATGTGGTCCGCGAGCGCCAGGTCCACGTCGTACTCGCCGACGGCCACGATCTTCTGGTGGTGCTTCGGCCCGGCCAGGGTGCCGGACACCGAGACCTCCTCACCGCTGCCGAGCGTGCCCCGCACGGTGACCACATTGCGGTGGTCCGGCGACTCCGAGCTGGTCGTCAGCCGTACCTCGACGCCCCGCTCCTGCGCGAACAGCGGCGCGTTCACGTACGACACCGTCTCGTCGACGACGTCCTCGAAGACGCCCTTCAGCGCGGACAGCTCCAGCACCTTCACGTCGTGCTGGGTGATCTCGCCGTACACCTCGACGTCGAGGCGGACCGCGACCTCACCGGCCAGCGCGGTGAAGATGCGGCCGAGGCGCTCGGCGAGCGGCAGACCCGGCTTGACGTCCTCGGCGATGACACCGCCCTGCACGTTCACCGCGTCCGGGACCAGCTCACCGGCGAGGGCGAGACGCACGGAGCGGGCGACGGCGATACCGGCCTTCTCCTGCGCCTCGTCGGTGGAGGCGCCGAGGTGCGGGGTGCAGACGACCTCGTCCAGCTCGAACAGCGGGGAGTCGGTGCACGGCTCCTTGGCGTACACGTCGAGACCGGCGCCGGCGACGCGGCCCTCCTTGAGCGCCGAGTACAGCGCGGCCTCGTCGACGATGCCACCGCGCGCGGCGTTCACGATGCGCACCGACGGCTTCACCTTGTGCAGCGCCTCGGCGCCGATCAGGCCGACCGTCTCGGGGGTCTTCGGCAGGTGGACGGTGATGAAGTCCGAGACCTCCAGCAGCTCGTCCAGCGACAGGACCTTCACACCCATCTGCGCCGCGCGCGCGGGCTGCACGTACGGGTCGTAGGCGACGACCTTCATGCCGAAGGCGGACATGCGCTGCGCGACGAGCGCGCCGATGCGGCCGAGGCCGACGACACCGAGGGTCTTCTCGGCGAGCTCCACGCCCGTGTACTTGCTGCGCTTCCACTCGCCGTTCTTCAGCGCGGTGTTCGCCTGCGGGATGTGGCGGGCGGTGGCGAGGAGGAGACCGCAGGCCAGCTCGGCGGCGGTCACGATGTTCGAGGTGGGGGCGTTGACGACCATCACGCCGGCCTTGGTGGCGGCGGAGACGTCCACGTTGTCCAGGCCGACGCCGGCTCGTGCGACGACCTTCAGCTTCCTGGCGGCGGCGATCGCCTCGGCGTCGACCTTGGTGGCCGAGCGGATGAGGATGGCGTCGACGTCGGCGATGGCCGGGAGCAGCTCGGCCCGGTCCGCCCCGTTGGTGTGCCGGATCTCGAAGTCCGGGCCCAGCGCGTCGACGGTGGCCGGCGACAGCTCTTCAGCGATCAGTACGACTGGTTTCGAGCTCACGTGAGTCCTCACAAGTCCAATGCTGCGGACGGCCGTCCCGACGGCCGCAGGCGGTGGAGGGGGAGCGGCGCCGGAGGGCGCGGGGGCGTGCCCGCAAACCTCTGGTGTCGCTGGGCCGCGTGGAAGACGCACGACGCTGTGGGCCTGACGCGTATGTAGTGCAGCAGTGTAGTGGCGCCGAAGGCGTCGTCCCACGCCACTGCGGAAAGGTCACCCGGACGTGAGAAGAGGCCGGCCGCGACTCCGGGTGAACCCGCCGCGGCCGGCCTCATCGGATCAGGCCTCTTCGTCGTTGACCCAGCTCATCAGCTTGCGCAGCTCCTTGCCGGTGGTCTCCAGCAGGTGCTCCGAGTCCTGGGTCTTGTACTCGTTGTACTTCTTCAGACCACCGTGGTACTCGTCCATCCAGGCCTGGGCGAAGGTGCCGTCCTGGATCTCGGCGAGGACCTTCTTCATCTCGGCCTTGGTGGCGTCGGTGATGATCCGCGGGCCGGTGACGTAGTCGCCCCACTCGGCGGTCTCGGAGATCGACCAGCGCATCTTCTCCAGGCCGCCCTCGTACATGAGGTCGACGATCAGCTTCAGCTCGTGCAGGCACTCGAAGTACGCGATCTCCGGCTGGTAGCCGGCCTCGGTCAGCGTCTCGAAGCCCGCCTTGACCAGCGCCGCGGTACCACCGCAGAGGACGGCCTGCTCACCGAACAGGTCGGTCTCGGTCTCCTCGGTGAAGGTGGTCTTGATGACGCCGGCGCGGGTGCCGCCGATGCCCTTGGCGTACGACAGGGCGAGCGCGAAGGCGTTGCCGGTGGCGTCCTGCTCGACGGCGGCGATGCAGGGAACGCCGCGGCCCTCCTCGTACTGGCGGCGGACCAGGTGGCCCGGGCCCTTGGGGGCGACCATGCAGACGTCGACGCCGGCCGGGGGCTTGATGAAGCCGTAGCGGATGTTCAGGCCGTGGCCGAAGAACAGGGCGTCGCCGTCGTTCAGGTTCGGGGCGATGTGCTCCTCGTAGACCTGGGCCTGGATCGGGTCCGGGACGAGGATCATGATCACGTCGGCCTCGGCGGCGGCCTCCGACGGGCTCACCACGCGCAGGCCCTGCTCCTCGGCCTTCGCCTTGGACTTCGAGCCCTCGTGCAGACCGACACGGACGTCGGCACCCGAGTCGCGCAGCGACAGGGCGTGGGCGTGGCCCTGGCTGCCGTAGCCGATGACCGCGACCTTGCGGCCCTGGATGATGGACAGGTCGGCGTCAGCGTCGTAGAACAGCTCGGCCACTTTGGGTTCTCTCCTTGAGTGCAGGTGTTGCTTCCCACCGTATGACGGCGGGGCGAAGGGAAGTCTCGGGGTCTCGGCATACGGGCGGACGGCGTGTCACCGGCCCGCCCGTGCCGTCGGTCAGGCAATCGTCCACCAGGCGTACGGCGCCTGGCGAGGCGTTCGAACCGTCAGGCCGACCGGTCCAGGGCGCGCAGCGACCGATCGGTGATCGAACGGGCGCCACGGCCGATCGCGATCGTGCCGGACTGGACCAGCTCCTTGATGCCGAACGGCTCCAGCATCTTCAGCATCGCGGACAGCTTGTCGCTGGACCCGGTGGCCTCGATGGTGACGGCCTCCGGGGAGACGTCGACGGTCTTGGCGCGGAACAGCTGGACGATCTCGACGATCTGGGAGCGCGTCTCGTTGTCGGCGCGCACCTTCACCAGAACGAGTTCGCGCTGGACGGCGGAGGACGGCTCCAGCTCGACGATCTTCAGCACGTTGACGAGCTTGTTGAGCTGCTTGGTCACCTGCTCCAGCGGCAGCTCCTCGATCACGTTCACCACGATGGTGATGCGGGAGATCTCGGGGTGCTCGGTGACACCGACCGCGAGGGAGTCGATGTTGAAGCCGCGGCGGGAGAACAGGGCGGCGATCCGGGCCAGGATGCCGGGGGTGTTCTCCACCAGGACGGAGAGCGTGTGCTTGGACATGGTCTGCTTCCTTTACCTACGGCTCTCAGTCGTCTTCGTTGTCGCCGAAGTCGGGGCGGACGTCCCGGGCGGCCATGATCTCGTCGTTGGAGGTGCCGGCGGCGACCATCGGCCACACCATCGCGTCCTCGTGGACGATGAAGTCGATGACGACCGGGCGGTCGTTGATCGAGTTCGCCTCCTCGATGACCTTGTCGAGGTCGTCCGGGGACTCGCAGCGGATGGCGTAGCAGCCCATGGCCTCCGACAGCTTCACGAAGTCGGGGACGCGGGTGCCGCGGGCCTTCGGGTTGACGTCGTCCGGACCGGAGTGGAGCACGGTGTTCGAGTAGCGCTGGTTGTAGAACAGCGTCTGCCACTGGCGGACCATGCCGAGGGCGCCGTTGTTGATGACCGCGACCTTGATCGGGATGCCGTTCAGGGCGCAGGTGGTGAGCTCCTGGTTGGTCATCTGGAAGCAGCCGTCGCCGTCGATCGCCCAGACGGTCCTGTCGGGGGCTCCGGCCTTGGCGCCCATGGCCGCCGGGACCGCGTAGCCCATCGTTCCGGCGCCGCCGGAGTTCAGCCAGGTGGCCGGCTTCTCGTACTGGATGAAGTGGGCGGCCCACATCTGGTGCTGGCCGACGCCCGCCGCGAAGATCGTGCCCTCGGGGGCGAGCCGGCCGATGCGCTCGATGACCTGCTGCGGGGAGAGCGAGCCGTCGGCGGGCTGGTCGTAGCCCAGCGGGTAGGTCTCGCGCCAGCGGCTCAGGTCCTTCCACCAGGCGCTGTAGTCGCCCTGGTTGCCCTCGCTGTGCTCCTTCTGGACGGCCTGGATCAGGTCGGCGATGACCTCGCGGGCGTCGCCGACGATCGGCACGTCGGCGGCGCGGTTCTTGCCGATCTCGGCGGGGTCGATGTCCGCGTGGACGATCTTGGCGTACGGGGCGAAGCTGTCCAGCTTGCCGGTGACACGGTCGTCGAAGCGGGCGCCGAGGGCGACGATCAGGTCGGCCTTCTGCAGACCGGTGACGGCGGCCACGGAGCCGTGCATGCCGGGCATGCCCAGGTGCTGGGGGTGGCTGTCGGGGAACGCGCCGAGCGCCATCAGGGTGGTGGTGACGGGCGCGCCGGTCAGCTCGGCGAGCACCTTCAGCTCGGCGGTGGCGCCGGCCTTGAGGACACCGCCGCCGACGTACAGGACCGGCCGCTTCGCGGCGGTGATCAGCTTGGCGGCCTCGCGGATCTGCTTGGCGTGCGGCTTGGTCACCGGCCGGTAGCCGGGCAGGTCGGTGGCGGGCGGCCAGCTGAAGGTCGTACGGGCCTGGAGGGCGTCCTTGGCGATGTCGACCAGGACCGGGCCGGGGCGGCCGGTGGAGGCGATGTGGAAGGCCTGCGCGATGGTGCGCGGGATGTCCTCCGCCTTGGTGACCAGGAAGTTGTGCTTGGTGATCGGCATGGTGATGCCGACGATGTCCGCCTCCTGGAAGGCGTCCGTGCCGATGGCCTTGGAGGCGACCTGGCCGGTGATGGCGACCATGGGCACCGAGTCCATGTGGGCGTCGGCGATCGGGGTCACCAGGTTGGTGGCACCGGGTCCCGAGGTGGCCATGCAGACGCCGACCTTGCCGGTGGCCTGCGCGTAACCGGTCGCGGCGTGGCCGGCGCCCTGCTCGTGGCGCACCAGCACGTGCCGCACACGGGTGGAGTCCATCAGCGGGTCGTACGCCGGGAGGATCGCGCCGCCGGGAATGCCGAACACCGTGTCGGCCCCGACCTCCTCGAGAGAGCGGATGAGGGACTGCGCGCCCGTGACGTGTTCGACGGGGGCGGACTGTCCTCCGGATCGGGGCCGCGGCTGCGGATGGTGGGCCCCGGAGGCCTGCTCGGTCATCGGCATTCTCTTCTCGATGCTGAGGGTTTTTTGCGAAGTTCGTGCGGTGTGCGGCTTGCGCTGACTGGTGCCCGTGCAACAAAAAACCCCTCCTTGCCATGAGGCAAGCGAGGGGAGCGCGCCGGGTACGGTCGCTGGGGATTCCGGATCATCCTCCGGTCGGTCCCAGCTTCAGCCGACGCGCTTTCCAAGTACGAGAATTCGGGTGCGCATGGCACTGACCCTCCCCCCGGCGCGCACCGTGTGTCAAGTGGGTGGGACGGGAGTCTCATTATGTGAGCGAAGGGCACTGCCGCCTCCGTAAACAGCGGGGACACCACTTGTGTACACCCCTGCCCCGCCGCCCGCGAACGCGGGTTCGGCCGGCCCGGAGGGCACGGGGTAGTGGCCCAAGGACAGTGCCCGGCGCAGCCGGTATTCGTCCAGCGGTCCGGAGAAAGCGGCACCCTGGCCGTGCGTGCAGCCCATCGCGCGCAGGGCGATGACCTGCTCGGGCAGATCGACCCCGTCGGCGACGGTCCGCAGACCCAGATCGTCCGCGATCCGCAGCAGCCCACTGGTGATCTTGTAGAGCCGGGTGGACTCGACGACCCCCTCGACGAGGCTGCGGTCCAGCTTCAGCACGTCGACGGGGAGGCGGCGCAGTGCCGTGATGGCGCCGTGGCCGCTGCCGAAGCCGTCCAGGGCGATCCGGACACCGAGGCGCCGCAGCTGCTTCAGCCGGCGCTCCAGGTCGTCCAGGGAGCCCTTCAGCTCCGTGTCGGACAGTTCGATCACCAGGGAGCCGGAGGGCAGCCCGTGGCGGGTCAGCAGGGTTTCGACGGAGCCCGGGGGCAGGGAGCGGTCCAGCAGCCGCCGGGCGCTCATACGGACGGAGACCGGCACGTTCAAGCCATTGTTGAGACGGTCGGCGGCCTGCTCGACGGCCTGCTCCAGCATCCATCGACCCAGCTCGGCGGTCTTCTCGCTGTCCTCGGAGACCCGCAGGAATTCGGCCGGGGTGAACAGCACCCCCTGGGACGAGCGCCAGCGGGCCGCGGTCGCCACCGAGGTGATCCGGCCGGTCTCCAGCTCCACCACGGGCTGGTTGAGCAGCATGAACTCGCCGTCGTGCAGCGCGGCCCGCAGCCGGGTGGCCAGCTCGGCCTTGCGGACGACGTCCTGCTGCATCTGCGGCTCGTACAGCTCGACCCGGCCCTTGCCGGACGCCTTGGCGCGGTACATGGCGAGGTCGGCGTTGCGCAGCAGGTCGCCCGCGCCGAGGCCGGGCTCGGCGAAGGCGACGCCGATGGAGGCGGCCACCCGGACATCGTTGCCGCCGATGGTGTAGGGCTGGGACAGCGTGAGCCTCAGCCGGTCGGCCAGCTCGAAGATGTGCTGTTCCCGGGCGGCCCGGTCCCGGGAGCCGTCCCCCACGATGAGGGCCGCGAACTCGTCGCCGCCCAGGCGGGAGGCGGTGTCGCCGTGGCGGACCGCGTCCTGGAGCCTGCGGGCGGCCTGGACGAGGAGTTCGTCCCCGGCCTGGTGCCCGATCGTGTCGTTGACGGCCTTGAAGCCGTCGAGGTCGATGAAGAGGACCGCCGTGTTGCGCAGGGCGAGGCCCCGGTCGGTGGAGCGGCGGCCGGAGAGCGCCTGCTGGACGCGCTTGGTGAACAGGGCGCGGTTGGGCAGGTCGGTCAGCGGGTCGTGCTCGGCGTTGTGCTGCAGCTGGGCCTGGAGGCGCACTCTTTCGGTCACGTCCCGGCTGTTGAAGATGAGGCCGCCGTGGTGGCGGTTGACGGTGGACTCCACGTTCAGCCAGCCGCCGTCGCCGGACTTGAAGCGGCACTCGATCCGGGTGGTGGGTTCCTCGGCCGGGCTCGCGGCGAGGAAGCGGCGCACCTCGTGCACCACACAGCCGAGGTCCTCGGGGTGGATGATCGAGGCCAGCTCCTTGCCGACGAGTTCCTCCGCGGGGCGTCCGTAGACCCCGGCGGCGGCCGGGCTGACATAGCGGAGGATGCCGCTGGGGGCGGCGATCATGATCACATCACTGGAGCCCTGGACCAGGGAGCGGAAGTGGTTCTCCTTCTGGGCCAGTTCCTGGGTGAGCGTGATGTTGTCGAGCAGCATGATGCCCTGGCGGACCACGAGGGCGAGCACGACGGTGCAGGCGGTGATCAGCACCACGCGGTCGACGCTGCGGCCGTTGAGGACGTTGTAGAGGATGCCCAGGGTGCAGACCGCCGCGGCCAGGTACGGGGTGAGCGCGGCCAGGGATCCCGCGATGGGGCGGGTGGCCGGATACCGACTGTGGCCCGCGCCCTGGAGGAGCGCATGGATCTGGGCGGCCTGGGGGCCGTCGTACCGCTGCTGGACGTCGTGCCGCTGCCCCGGGATGTGTTCGTGCACCACGCGTGTGTGCGTGCCGTCCTCGGACTGGCCGTGGCGCGGCCCGGCCCAGGGGGCGTAGGCGAGGAGCAGGGAGCCCGCGAACCAGCCGGCGTCGAGGAGCTGCCCCGAGCGGTAGCTGTTGTGCAGCAGGGGCGAGGTGAACAGGGCGTCGCACACCACCGTGAGCGCGAGCGCGCCGATCGCGGTGTTCACCGCGGAGCGGTGCAGGGACGTGCGGCGGAAGTGCAGGGCGAGCACCATGCTGACCAGGGCGATGTCGAGCAGCGGGTACGCCAGGGAGAGCGCGGTGTGCGCGGTGGTGGAACCGCCGAGCTGGGCGGTCTGGGCGAGCGCAAGGCTCCAGGCGAGGGTGACCAGGGAGCCGCCGATGAGCCAGGCGTCCAGCGCCAGGCAGATCCAGCCGGCCTTGGTCACGGGCCGCTTCGCCAGCACCAGCAGTCCGACGATGGCGGGCGGCGCGAAGCAGAGGAAGAACAGGTCGGCGTAGCTCGGGTTGGGCACGGGCCGCTCCAGGACGACCTCGTACCATCCCCAGACGCCGTTGCCCAGCGCCGCCATGGCGGACGAGAGGGCGAACAGCAGCCAGGCCGGCCGGAGGCCGCCGCGGCGGCCGCGCGCGTAGCGGAAGCAGGAGACGGCGGCCGTCGCCGCGGCGGCGGCCAGCCCGAAGTCACCCATGATGAGGGCGACTTGTTCATCGCCCCAGCTGAACGCGGCACCGACGGCGTAGGCCGCGCACAGCAGGGCGAGCACGAGCTGAGTCCGCAGGCTCGCTCCACCGCGGTCGGAGGCCGGCTCACCGGGCAGGAGAGGGCCGGACAGCGACTTGGGCGAGCGGAGCGTGGGGTTCAGCGTGGACACGGTGGACGGGCGGGGGCTCACTGGAGCTCCCCGGTGATCACCGCTCCCGGGTCCCGCCGGTCGCGGGGCGTGGGATGGGTGTGCTTTCTGCGGCTGCCGTTCACGTGGCAACGACCGTGACCGCCGTGGTCGTCGTGGCTCCCCAGCGGGTGCCTCGACGTCACAGCTCGCCAGGGCCGCCGTCGGCGGGTCCGTCGCGTCGGATCGTTCGTCCATAGGCCGTGCATCGCCCGTCGCCCCCCTCGCTGTCTCAAGTCCGTCCCCGGCGCCGAACGGTGCGCGGCGCAGCCCCTGTCGGGGACGATACACCAGTCTCGTCACTCAGGGACATAGTTCCTCTACGCTCCGTGACCACCTGCGGCAATACGAGCACGTACCGCTTCCGAAGAAACGCGGAGGGTGCCCGAAGTGGATTACGCGTCTGCCGTCGCGCCTGTCGTAAGGACCACGTTGCGCAGCGGCTCGTGGTTCACGAACCGTGCCAACTGGTCCACCAACAGCCTTTTCGCACGCGGCAGGAAGGCCGAGCTGGGGCCGCCGACGTGCGGACTGATGAGGACGCCGGGCGCCTGCCACAGCGGGTGACCTGGCGGCAGCGGCTCGGGGTCGGTGACGTCGAGGGCCGCGGTGACGCGTCCGTTCTCCAGCTCCGCGAGCAGTGCCTTGGTGTCGACGACGGCGCCGCGGGCCACGTTCACCAGGAGGGCGCCGTCCTTCATCCGGGCCAGGAAATCGGCGTTGACGAGGCCCTTCGTCTGCTCGGTGAGCGGCGTGGAGAGGATCACGACATCGGCCTCGGGCAGCAGGGCGGGCAGGTCGGTGAGCGGGTGCACCGGTCCGCGCGCCGTGGTGCGCTCGGAGCGCGCGACGCGCGCCACCCGCGCCACCTCGAAGGGCGTGAGCCGGTCCTCGATGGCGGCGCCGATCGCGCCGTAGCCGACGATCAGCACGTTCTTGTCGGCGAGCGCGGGGCGGAACCCGCCCTGCCAGAGGCCCTGTTGCTGGGCCCGCACGAAGTCGGGCACGCCCCGCAGGGAGGCGAGGGTGAGGGTCAGGGCGAGCTCCGCCGTGCTGGCCTCGTGCACTCCGCGCGCGTTGCACAGCTGGATGCCGGGGGCGAGCACCGACAGCCGGGACATCACGTCGTCGACGCCCGCGGTCAGCGTCTGGACGACCCTCAGGTTGCGCATGTGCTCCAGCGGTCCCACGCGCACCGACAGCCGCTTCATGTACGGCACGACGTACAGAATGCAGTCGGCCGGGTCGCCCGGGTACTCCTGGGTGCCGTCCTCGCCCCCGTCGTAGAACAGATAGTGGGGCCCCTGCGGCAGGCCCTCGATCTCGTCCGGGCGGAGGGGGAGCCACACGTCGCCGGTCACGTCGGCGGTCCTGGCAGCGGTGAGGTCAGCAGTCATGCTCCGGAGGCTATGTCAGGCGCCCGGGACGGCAGAGGTTAGGTTGGGGGGCCAGGAGAGGGAGGGTCACGACCAGGTGGAGCGCAGGACGATCGGCGCGGCGACGCTCGAGGTGGGGGCCGTCGGACTCGGATGTATGCCGATGAGCTGGGCGTACACGGGGTCGCGACGACGGGGCGACGAGTCGATGCGGACGGTGCACCGGGCACTCGACCTCGGCACGACCCTGCTGGACACGGCCGACATGTACGGCCCGTTCACCAATGAGCTGCTGGTGGGGAGGGTGCTGAAGGAGCGCCGCGCGGAGGCGTTCGTCTCCACGAAGGTGGGCCTGCTGGTGGGCGAGCAGCACATCGTCGCCAACGGCCGCCCCGGCTATGTGAAGCGCGCCTGCGACGCCTCGCTGCGGCGGCTCCAGACGGACGTCATCGACCTCTACCAGCTGCACCGGGAGGACCCCGAGGTCCCCGTCGAGGAGACGTGGGGCGCGATGGCGGAACTCGTACAGGCCGGAAAAGTACGGTCGTTGGGCCTGTGCGCGGTGGGCGCGCGGGCCGGCCGCCGGCCGGGGACGAGTCTGTACGACGCGACGATCCGCCGGCTGCGACGTGTCCAGCAGGTGTTCCCGGTGAGCGCGGTGCAGGCCGAGCTGTCGGTCTGGTCGAGGGAGGCCCTGGCCGATCTCCTCCCCTGGTGCGCGGCCCGCGGCATCGGCTTCCTCGCCGCCATGCCCCTGGGCAACGGCTTCCTCAGCGGCACGCTCACCCCCGGCCAGGGCTTCGAACCCGACGACCTCCGCGCCCGTCACCCCCGCTTCACCGCCGAGATGATGGCCGCGAACCAGCCGATAGTCGCCGGCCTGCGCCGGGTGGCGGCCCGCCACGGGGAGAACGTCACCCCGGCCCAGGTGGCCCTCGCCTGGCTCCTCGCCCTGGGCCCCCAGGTGGTCCCCATACCCGGCACGAAACACGAACACTGGGCCACGGAGAACGCGACGGCCACCACCTTGACCCTGACCCCGAAGGACCTGGCGGAGATCGCCGCCCTCCCCCCGGCCCAGGGCTCCTGGGACTGAGAAGGGAGCCGCAGGCCCCTTCAGAGGCGCGGGGAACCGCGCGAGAAACCACGACGCGGCAGCAGGCCGCCACATCCCACGCACCCCCGACAGGGCCTAGCGGAAAGGCGCCGACGCGGGGTCGAAGGGGCGGCAGCCCCTGGTGGACGGGGACGGGTAGGGGCGGCGGGGGCGAGGAAAGCCGGCCCGGCAGCGGAAAAACCGGCTTGATCGGCCGGAGGTGGAACCTGCGGGCCACTCGCGGTGTAAGAAAAGTAGAAGCTCCGCGTCGAAGGGATCGTGATGGTGCAACGTCGAGCGGTGACGGCCACCTTGGCCGCAACCGCGCTCCTGCTGACGGCCGGCTGTTCCTCCGACGACGGAAAGCAGCCGACCACCCCCACCGGCTCCCCCACCACCTCCGCCCCCTCCACCTCCCCTTCCCAGGGCGCCCCGGCGGAGGCCGCACCCCCCGCCAAGGGCTCGGTCACCGTGGTCCGCACCGTGGCCGAGGACCTCGACACCCCCTGGGGCATGGCCCCGCTCCCCGAGGGCGGCCTCCTCGTGTCCTCCCGCGACCAGGGCACGATCACCAGAATCGACACCGAGACGGGCAAGAAGACGGAACTGGGCGAGGTCCCCGGCGTGGCCGCGGCCGGCGAGGGCGGCCTCCTCGGCATCGCCGTCTCCCCGGACTACGCCTCCGACCACATGATCTACGCCTACTTCACCTCGGAGTCCGACAACCGCATCGTGCGCATGCTGTACGACCCCAAGAGGCCCTCGGGCGAGCAGCTGGGCGCCCCCGACACGATCCTGCGCGGCATCCCCAAGGGCACCAACCACAACGGCGGCCGTATCGCCTTCGGCCCCGACCAGATGCTGTACGCCAGCACGGGCGAGCGCTACGAGGGCCCCCTGGCCCAGGACAAGAAGTCCCTCGGCGGCAAGATCCTCCGCATGACCCCGGAGGGCGAGCCCGCCCCGGGCAACCCCTTCGAGAACTCCCCGGTGTATTCGTACGGCCACCGCAACGTCCAGGGCCTCGCCTGGGACAGCAAGCAGCGCCTGTGGGCGTCGGAATTCGGCCAGAACACTTGGGACGAGCTGAACCAGATCCGCCCCGGCGGGAACTACGGCTGGCCGGAGGTCGAGGGCAAGGAAGGCAAGTCCGGCTATGTCGACCCGGTGGCCGTGTGGAGCGTGGACGACGCCTCCCCGAGTGGCATCGCGATAGCGGAGGGCTCCGTCTGGATGGCGGGCCTGAAGGGCGAGCGCCTGTGGCGCATCCCCTTGCAGGGCACCAAGGTCTCGGCCGACCCCCAGTCGTTCCTGGAGGGCGAGTACGGCCGCCTGCGCACCGTTGTCGCCGCCGGCGGCGACAAGCTCTGGCTGACCACCAGCGAGACGGACGGCCGGGGCTCCCCGGAGGACGGCGACGACAAGATCCTGGAACTGGAGGTGAAGTAACCGGCCCCAAGCCGGTCGGTCACCTCGGTCCGGGCCCCGCCCCGCCACCGGTCACCTCGGCGTCGGCCCCGCCACCGCCCCTTCCGGGAACATCCCCAGCCGATGGGCCAGGGCGGCTGCCTCGCCGCGGCCTGTGACGCTCAGCTTGGCGAGGATGTTGGAGACGTGGACGCTGGCCGTCTTCGGGGAGATGAAGAGCTCCTCGGCGATCTGGCGGTTGGTGCGGCCCGCGGCGACCAGGCGGAGCACATCGTGCTCGCGCCCGGTGAGCCCGAAGGCGGCGACGGGGTCGGCCGGTGCGAGCGTGTTCCCGGCGGAGCGGCCGAGGGGGAGGCGGGCCCGCCGGGCCAGGAGGGCGACGCTCTCGGCGAGCGGGCGGGCGCCGAGGTGGTCGGCGACGGCGCCGGACAGCCGCAGCAGTTCCGTCGCCCGGTGCCGGGCCTCGTCGTCGGCGCCGTCCGCCAGCAGGGCCTCGGCGAGCCGGTGCCGGACGCGGGCCAGGTCGTAGGGGCGTTCGAGGGGCTCGAAGGCGGTGACGACCTCGGCCCAGGTGTCGGGGGTCATCAGGCCCTCGGCGCGCAGGAGTTCGGCGCGTACCCAGTGGTCGTGGGCGGTCCAGATGGGGGCGCCGGTGGTGAGCTTCTTGACCGCCGCGAGGATCCGGTCGAGTACCTCGGTGCGGCCCTGGCCGGCGGTGGGCAGCCCTCGCGCGTCGGCCTCCGCTACGGCGGCGGTGAGCAGCAGCGGCCAGGCGTAGCGCTGGGTGCCGACCGGGAAGCCGGTGTCGAGGACGCGGGCGAGTTCGGCGCGGGCGTCGGGGAGGCGGCCCTCCGCGGCGGCGATACCAATGGCGAGGAGGGAGAGCGGCAGGTTGTTCTGGGGCATGGGGTTGTGGGTGCCGAAGTGGCCGTAGGCGGCGGAGTGCCGGCGCCTGGCCTCGGCGGTGTCGCCGCGGGCGAGGGCGATGGCGGCGACGGAGAGGGCGCTGCCACCGAGTCGCTTGGCGCTCGGGCCGATGTCCCGTGACTTGCTCGCGGCGGCGAGTGCCTCGTCCCACTGGCCGAGGGAGAAGAGCGACTCGGCGAGGTTGCCCCAGACCCATGCCTCGGAGTCCGACAGACCCATCCGCTGGGTGTGGTCGAGTCCCTCGCGCAGGACACGGACGGCCTCGCGGGAGCGGCCGACGCTCTCCAGGCTGGAGGGCAGGTTGACATGGCTGCGGCCCACGACGGCGGAGGGGCCGCGTTCGAGGGCCCGGCGGCGTACCGCTTCCATCTCGGCGATGCCGTCGTCGATGTCGCCCGCGTCGACCATCAGCCCGCCAAGGGTGAGGCGGGCGTTGAGTTCGATGTCCTCGGCGCCCACCATGCGGGCGTACTCGACGGCGCGCTGGGCGTCGGAGAGGGCGTCGGGGCCGGGGGCGTGGAGCATGGCCCAGCCGGCCACGCGGGAGAGGACCTCGGCGTGCATCTCCGACGGGGGCAGGCCGCGCATGAGGTCCTGGGCGGTGGCGAGTTCCTTCCAGCCGTCGCCCCGGGACAGGCCCTCGGTCAGCAGGGAGCGCTGCACCCAGAACCAGGCGGTGCGCTGCGGGTCTCCCCCGTCCGCCAGGAGGTCCAGGGCCCGCCGGGTGATCCGCATGGCGCGTTCGCGCTCGCCGCAGAGCCGGCCGGCGACGGCGGCCTCGGCCATGAGGTCGAGGTAGCGCAGAGGAGTGGTGGCGGGGTCGCAGCCGCAGGGCGGGTAGACCTCGGTGTAGTCGATGGGGCGCAGTGCGGCGCGCACAGTGTCGGGGGCGGCGTCCCACAGTTCCATCGCCCGCTCCAGGAGCCGCAGTTGCTCGGAGTGGGCGTGGCGGGAGCGGGCCTCGACGGCGGCGTCGAGGACGGCGGGCAGGGCCTTGGCGGCGTCGTGGGCGTGGTACCAGTAGCTCGCCAGGCGGGTGGCGCGGCCGTCGGAGGGGACGAGCGTCGGGTCGGCCTCCAGGGCTTCGGCGAAGCGGCGGTTGAGGCGGGAGCGTTCGCCGGGCAGGAGGTCGTCGCTGACGGCCTCGCGGACCAGGGAGTGGCGGAAGCGGTAGCCGTCGCCGCCGGGTGCGGCGAGCAGGATGTTCGCGCCGACGGCGGCCCGCAGGGCTTCGATGAGATCGTCCTCGGGGAGCCCGGCGACGGCCGCGAGCAGGGCGTACTCCACGGTGGAGCCGCCCTCGGCGACGATGCGGGCCACCCGTTGGGCGTCCTCGGGGAGCCGTTCGACGCGGACGAGGAGCAGGTCCCGCAGGGAGTCGGTGAGGGAGGCGCAGCCGCCGTCGTGGGCGGCCACGGCGAGTTCCTCGACGAAGAAGGCGTTGCCGTCGGAGCGTTCGAAGATCTCGTCGGCCTGGGCCGGGTCGGGTTCGGCGGCGAGGATGCCGGTGAGCTGGTGGCCGACCTCGGCGCGGTTGAAGCGGCGCAGTTCGATGCGGCGGACCGTGCGGAGGCGGTCGAGTTCGGCGAGGAGGGGGCGCAGCGGGTGGCGGCGGTGGATGTCGTCGGAGCGGTAGGTGGCGAGGACGACGAGACGGCCGGTGCGCAGGGTGCGCAGCAGATAGGCGAGGAGGTGGCGGGTGGAGGCGTCGGCCCAGTGCAGGTCCTCGAGGACGAGGACGACGGTGCGGTCGGCGGCGAGGCGTTCCAGGAGGCGGGCGGTGAGCTCGAAGAGCCGGGCGGTGCCCTCCTCGTCGTGGCGGCTCGGCGGCGTCTCGCCCAACTCGGGGAGCAGGCGGGCCAGTTCGGACTCCTGGCCGGCAGCCGCGGCGACCAGTTCGGCGGGGAGCCGGCGGTGCAGGGCGCGCAGGGCGGTGGAGAAGGGCGCGTAGGGCAGTCCGTCGGCGCCGATCTCGACGCAGCCGCCGAGCGCGACGACCGCGCCCTCGCGCGCGGCCGCCGTGGCGAACTCCTCGACCAGCCGGGTCTTGCCGACCCCGGCCTCGCCGCACAGCAGCAGGGCCTGCGGCTCGCCCGCTCCCCCGCCCCCGCCGCGGCTCCCGGGCGGGCGTGAGGCACCGTCGGAGGCGCGGGCGAGGGCGTCGCGCAGCACCTCCAACTCCTCGGTGCGGCCGACGAACACCGGACTGACGGACCTGGTCTCCACACCGCCGAGCATCGCACGCGTGTCCGGTGCTCCGGCACCGAATATCCGCATCGCGCGGGGTCCGGTGCCGGGCGTCCGGAGCTGCGGGCTCACGCGGTGCGCGGCAGCCGGAACCGGCGCGTGCGGTGAGGCCGGCCGTGGTCCTCGGTGTCCTGTTCCCCGGAGCCCGGCCGGGAGGCGGACCTCCGCGGTGGCCGGGAGTCGCGTGCGGCCTCACGGCCGGCGCGGCGGGCGTCGCGGGCCAGGCGGTAGTGCTCCGCGTCGCGGATGAGCTCCTCGGTGCGGATGCGCTGCTCGTACTCGAACATGTCGTGCTCCTCGTGACGGTCGGTCGGGTTCGCTTGCTGCGATGCCTCAACCTTCGTCTCCGAGGGGGGTCCGCCACATCGGGAGAGTTCCGCATCTTCGCCGGCGGCGGGGCCTCAGGTCGGCGCCCTGAGACGGGTGAGGGGCCTCAGGTCCGCCGTAAGGATCCTCACGACGGGCCTAAGGCCCCTCAGAAAGCCGCTTGCTCCGGGCGGGGACGTCAGGTGTTCGGCAGGCCCAGCAGGATGTCGGAGTACTTCAGGACAGCGAGGACGAGTCCGATGAAGCCGACCGAGACGCCCGCCCACGCGACCGACTTGATCCACGGCGCCTGCACCTGGTCGGGGTCGCCGAACGCGGGCCGGACCAGGACGGCGACGCCGACGAGCATCGCGATCAGGGCGAAGATCCCGGAGACCAGGGCGTTCGCGTTCCACGAGTCGCCGTAGTACTGCTGGAGCATGGTGGCGACGTCGGCGTTCTGCGCGGTCTCCAGCTGCCCGAACATCTGGTTGCGGGCCTGCGCCACGGTGCCGACCCAGCTGCCGGTCAGCGAGACGAGGCCGAGCACCACGGCGACGATGCCCGCGGCGCCCTGTCCGACGCCCGGCTGCGCCTTGGCCGCGACCGCCGGGAGCTCCTCGTCGGCCGCGCCGGAGTCACCGGCGTCACCGGCCTCGTCGAGGTCGGTGTCCCGCACCCCGGCCTTGGTCTCGGCGTCCGCCGCGGGGTCCTGCTTGGTCACGTCCACCGACTCCTCGTCGGTCTTCGTCCCGGCACCCGTGCCGGCTCCGGCCTCGTCCACTGTCTTGGTTCCCATGCCTCGCACCGTACGAAGGTTGTCTGAGAGGTCTCTTAACGATCCCCGTGAACGCCACGCGCGCGTGCCGCACGCCACTCGGGCGCCAGGACGGACCATATCTCCAGGTCGTGCCGGACCCCTCGGTGGGGATAGCGCTCGCGCTGCACGCCGTCCCGCGACATCCCCAGCCGCCGGGCGACGTTCAGGCTCGGTTCGTTCCCGGAGGCGGCGATCCACTCCACGCGGTGGATGCCGCGGACGTCGACCGCCCAGTCGATGAGGACGTGCATGGCGCGGGTGACGAGTCCGCGCCCCGTGCCGGCGGGTTCGAGCCAGCAGCCGACCTCGCAGTTGGCGTTGTCGGCGTCGAAGTTGAGGAAGAGGACCCCGCCGACGAGCTTCCCGTCGAGCCAGATGCCGTGCAGGGAGCCGGTGTCGGCGGCGCGCATGTCGGCGTACCGCTGGAGGACGGCACGCGCGGAGGGGACGTCCGTGGCGGTCGAGCCGAAGGGGACGTACTGGTTGATGAAGTCCCGCCCCCGCTCCAGGTGCGCGAGGAACTCCTCGGCGTGCCAGGGCTCCAGGGGCCGCAGTTCGGCTCCGTCGTCACCCAGGGATATCGCGTACATCCTGCTGTCGCTCCTTCACCGCTACGTCCGTCGCGTCGGCGGCCCGTGGCCCCGGCACCTCCGGTGCGTCCCCCGCCAGTACGTCCGCCGCCTCGGCGTCCGTCGCGGCGGCCAGCCTCTCATGGGCGGCGCGGGACTCGGGCGGCTCGATGCTGATGCGGGGCATGCGGCGGTCGAGCCAGCGGGGCAGCCACCAGTTGGCGCCGCCGAGCAGGTGCATCAGGGCGGGCACGAGGAGCGTGCGGAGGACGAACGCGTCCAGGGCGACGGCGGCGGCGAGCGCGATGCCGAACATGGCGATCACCCGGTCGCCGCTGAGCACGAAGGCGAGGAAGACGGAGATCATGATGACGGCCGCGGAGTTGATCACCCGGCTGGTCTCGGCGAGGCCGACACGGACCGCGCGCCGGTTGTCGCCGGTCTCCAGCCACTCCTCGTACATCCGGCTGACCAGGAAGACCTGGTAGTCCATGGAGAGCCCGAAGAGAACCGAGACCATGATCACCGGGAGGAAGGGTTCGATGGGGCCCGCCCGGCCGAGGCCGAGCAGTTCGCTCCCCCAGCCCCACTGGAAGATCGCGACGACCACGCCGAACGCGGCGGCGACGGCGGCCACGTTCATCGCGGCGGCCTTCAGCGGGATGCCGATCGACCGGAAGGCGAGCAGGAGCAGCAGACAGCCCAGGCCGATCACCGCGCCCACGAACAGCGGGAGCTTGCCGACGATGACGTCCGCGAAGTCGTCGTACCCGGCGGTCACGCCGCCGACGTGCAGATCGAGGGAGGTACCGGTCTCGGCCCGTGGCAGCACCTCGCCGCGCAGCCGTTCGACCAGGTCACTGGTCTTCGCGGACTGCGGGGACGAGTCGGGCACGACGGTGAGGTACGCGGTGTCGCCGCCGGTGTCGTACATGACCGGGGTGACCGCCGAGACGCCCTCGGTGGCGCGGAGCGTGGTGTCGAGGTTGTCGAGGGCGAGCTTGTCGGCGGCGCCGTCGACCTCGGTCACCAGGGTGAGCGGGCCGTTCACACCGGGGCCGAAGCCCTCGGCGAGGAGGTCGTAGGCCGCGCGGGTGGTGCTCGCCTTCGGGTCGTTGCCCTGGTCGGAGGTGCCCAGGCGCAGGCCCAGGGTGGGCAGGGCCAGCAGGGTCATGACGACGAGGGCGATCGCGCCGAGCTTCTTGGGGTGCCGTTCGACGAAGGCGGACCAGCGGGCGGCGAAGCCGGTGGGCAGCTCCGGCTCCGGGCCGTGCTCCGCCAGTCGGCGGCGTTCGCGGCGGCTGAGGGCCCGCATGCCGATGAAGGACAGCAGCGCGGGCAGCAGCGTCACGGAGGCGGCGACGGTGAGGACCACGGTCAGCGAGGCGGCGATCGCGACGCCGTTGAGGAAGCCGAGCCGCAGGATCAGCATGCCGAGCAGGGCGATGCACACGGTGGCACCCGCGAACACCACGGCCCGCCCGGTGGTGGCGACCGCGTTCCGCGCGGCCTCCTCCACGGGCAGCCCGCGTTTCAGACCGCGCCGGTGGCGGGTGACGATGAACAGGGCGTAGTCGATGCCGACGCCGAGGCCGATGAGGGTGCCCAGCATGGGCGCGAAGTCGGCCACGGTCATGACGTGGCCGAGGAGGGTGATGCCCGCGTAGGCGGTGCCGACGCTGACCAGGGCGGTCGCGATCGGCAGGACGCTGGCGGCGAGCGAGCCGAAGGCCAGGAAGAGGACAACGGCGGCGACGAGCACGCCGACGATCTCGGCGAGGTGCCCCCCGGAGGTCTCGGTCAGCCCGATCGCCTCACCGCCCAGCTCCACCTGGAGCCCGTGGCCCTCGGCGGTCTTCGCGGTGTCGACGACGGCCTCGGCCTGCGCCTTGTCCACGTCACCGGCCGGCTTGTCGAAGGTCACGCTCGCGTACGCGGTGTGCCCGTCCTGACTGATCCGGCCGGCGCCCGCGCCGTCGTACGGGTCCGTCACCGCGGCGACACCCGGCAGACCGGCGATCTCGTCGAGGGTCCGGGTCATCGTCTGCTCGACGGCGGCGGCCCGCACGGAGCCTGCCTCGGTGTGCCAGACGACGGTGGCGTTGTCACCGCTGCTGCCGGGGAAGCCCTCGCTCAGGAGTTCGGTGGCACGGCTGGACTCGGTCCCGGGGGTCTTGTAGTCGTTCGAGTACGCGGCTCCGGCCGCCACGGCGCCGGCGGCCGTGCCGGCGAAGGCGAGAAGCCACAGAAGAACGGCGACGAGACGGTGCCGGACGCACCAGCGTGCTAGGGCTGCCACGGAACGTGCTCCTGGGGGGATTCGTGGATCTTTGCTCGTGTAACAGCCCTTTCGAACTGAACAACACGCAAAGAACACATGAGCAATCCCTGGTAACTGTTGCACCCGAAACTGATCGTTTGGGCCCTTTGAGGGTCTCCTCACAGGAGATGGGAGACACCTCACAGGACAGAAGACGACACTCTGTCGCCCTGCGTCACGACCGCGCACACGGCGAAGGGCGGTGCGTCGCCCCGACGCACCGCCCTTCGCTGTTCGCTCAGCCCTCGCTGACGCCCAGCTTCTCCAGGATCAGCTCCTTGACGCGGGCCGCGTCCGCCTGACCCCGGGTGGCCTTCATGACCGCGCCGACCAGAGCGCCGGCCGCGGCGACCTTGCCGCCGCGGATCTTGTCCGCGATGGCCGGGTTGCCGACGATGGCCTCCTCGACCGCGGTGGTCAGGGCGCCCTCGTCGGAGACGACCTTCAGACCGCGCTTGTCGACGACCTCGTCCGGGGTGCCCTCGCCCGCGAGGACGCCCTCGATGACCTGGCGTGCCAGCTTGTCGTTCAGGTCACCCTTCGCGACCAGCTCGGTGACCCGGGCGACCTCGGCCGGCGTGATCGCCAGCTCGTCGAGCGCCTTGCCCGACTCGTTGGCGCTGCGGGCCAGCTCGCCCATCCACCACTTGCGGGCGGAGGCGGCGTCCGCCCCGGCCTCGATGGTGGCGACGATCGGCTCCAGCGCGCCGGCGTTGAGGATCGCCTGCATGTCGGTGCCGCTGACGGCCCACTCCTCGCGGAGCCGGTTGCGGCGGACCAGGGGCAGCTCGGGCAGCGCGGCGCGGATCTCCTCGACCCACTCGCGCGAGGGCGCCACCGGCACCAGGTCGGGCTCCGGGAAGTACCGGTAGTCCTCGGCCTCCTCCTTCACCCGGCCCGAGGTCGTGGACCCCGTGTCCTCGTGGAAGTGCCGGGTCTCCTGGATGATCGTCCCGCCGCTGCTCAGGACGGCCGCGTGCCGCTGGATCTCGAAGCGGGCCGCGCGCTCCACGGACCGCAGCGAGTTCACGTTCTTCGTCTCCGAACGGGTGCCGAACTTCTCGGTGCCGTTCGGGCGCAGCGACAGGTTCACGTCGCAGCGCATCTGGCCCATCTCCATACGGGCCTCGGAGACGCCGAGCGCCTTGATGACCTCGCGCAGCTCACGGACGTACGCCTTGGCGACCTCCGGCGCGCGCTCCCCGGCCCCGACGATCGGCTTGGTGACGATCTCGATGAGCGGGATGCCGGCGCGGTTGTAGTCGAGGAGCGAGTGGGAGGCGCCGTGGATACGGCCGGTGGCACCGCCGACGTGGGTCGACTTGCCGGTGTCCTCCTCCATGTGGGCGCGCTCGATCTCCACGCGGAAGACCTCGCCGTCCTCCAGTTGCACGTCGAGGTAGCCGTTGAAGGCGATCGGCTCGTCGTACTGGGAGGTCTGGAAGTTCTTCGGCATGTCCGGATAGAAGTAGTTCTTCCGGGCGAAGCGGCACCACTCGGCGATCTCGCAGTTCAGCGCGAGACCGATCTTGATGGCGGACTCCACGCCGGTCGCGTTGACGACGGGGAGCGCGCCGGGCAGGCCGAGGCAGACGGGACAGGTCTGCGTGTTGGCGCCCTGACCGAGTTCGGTCGAGCAGCCGCAGAACATCTTCGTCTTGGTGCCGAGTTCGACATGGACCTCAAGGCCCATGACGGGGTCGTACGACGCGAGTGCGTCCTCGTACGACACCAGGTCGGTCGTGGTGGTCACGGTGAAACTTCCCTCTCAGCCCAGCAGGACGTCGTCGTCGCCCAGCCGCTTCAGCTCGCGGTAGAGGATGGCGAGGCCGGTGACGATGGCTACGGCGGACACGGTGGCGTCGATCAGGACCAGGGTGTCCTTCTCGGCACGGGCGCTCTTGAGCCGCTTGGCGACACCGATCGCGCCGAACGCCGTGGCGGCCATGGACAGGTACGTGCCGGACTTGGACTTCTTGAAGCCCTTGGCCTTGGTCAGTGCACTCACAGCGACGGAGCCTCCTCGAGCAGCGGGTGCCCCCACCTTTCCACGAAGGCGGCCTCGACAGCGGCGCCGACCTTGTAGAGACGGTCGTCCTTGAGGGCCGGGGCGATGATCTGGAGTCCGACCGGCAGCCCGTCCTCCGGCGCGAGACCGCAGGGCAGGGACATCGCGGCGTTGCCCGCGAGGTTGGTCGGGATGGTGCACAGGTCGGCGAGGTACATCGCCATCGGGTCGTCGGCGCGCTCACCGATCGGGAAGGCGGTGGTCGGCGTCGTCGGGGAGACGATGACATCCACCTTCTCGAACGACTTCTCGAAGTCGCGGGTGATGAGCGTCCGCACCTTCTGGGCGCTGCCGTAGTACGCGTCGTAGTAGCCGGAGCTGAGCGCGTACGTGCCGAGCATGATGCGGCGCTTCACCTCGGGGCCGAAGCCCGCCTCACGGGTGAGGGAGGTGACCTCCTCGGCGGAGTGCGTACCGTCGTCGCCGGTCCGCAGACCGTAGCGGAGCCCGTCGAAGCGGGCGAGGTTCGACGAGCACTCGCTCGGCGCGATCAGGTAGTACGCGGCCAGCGCCAGGTCGAACGACGGGCAGTCCAGCTCGACGATCTCGGCGCCCAGTTCCCGCAGCAGCTCGACGGACTCGTCGAACCGCTGGACCACACCGGCCTGGTAGCCCTCGCCGCGGAACTGCTTGACGACGCCCACGCGCATCCCGGCGACCGAGCCGTTGCGGGCGGCCTCGACGACCGGCGGGACCGGCGCGTCGATGGACGTGGAGTCCATCGGGTCGTGACCGGCGATGACCTCGTGCAGGAGCGCCGCGTCCAGGACCGTGCGGGCGCAGGGCCCGCCCTGGTCGAGGGAGGACGAGAAGGCGACCATGCCGTACCGGGAGACGGCCCCGTACGTCGGCTTCACGCCGACCGTGCCGGTGACGGCGGCCGGCTGGCGGATGGAGCCGCCGGTGTCGGTGCCGATGGCGAGGGGCGCCTGGTAGGAGGCGAGGGAGGCGGAGGAACCGCCGCCGGAGCCGCCGGGGATCCGGGTGAGGTCCCAGGGGTTGCCGGTGGGGCCGTACGCGCTGTTCTCGGTGCTGGACCCCATGGCGAACTCGTCCATGTTGGTCTTGCCGAGGATGACGACGTCCGCGTCCTTCAGCCGCTTGGTGAGGGTGGCGTCGTAGGGCGGGATCCACCCTTCGAGGATCTTCGAGCCCACGGTGGTCGGAACGCCGACCGTGGTGAAGATGTCCTTGAGCGCGAGGGGGACACCGGCGAGGGGGCCGAGCTTCTCGCCCCGCTCCCGCTTCTCGTCCACGGCACGGGCCTGGGCGAGGGCGCCCTCGCGGTCGACGTACAGGAAGGCGTGCACCTTCTCGTCGACGGCCTCGATCCGGGCCAGGTGGGCCTCGGTGACCTGCACGGCGGTGAGTTCGCCGGAGGCGATCTTCGCGGCGATCTGAGCCGCGGTGAGCTTGATGATGGCGTCGGTCATGACGTGATCAGTCCTCCCCCAGGATCTGCGGCACCTTGAAACGCTGCTGCTCCTGGGCCGGGGCGCCGGACAGCGCCTGCTCGGGGGTGAGCGACGGACGGACCTCGTCCGCGCGCATGACGTTCGTCAGCGGCAGCGGGTGCGAGGTCGGCGGGACGTCTTGGTCGGCGACCTCGCTGACGCGGGCGACCGCGCCGATGATGTCGTCCAGCTGGCCTGCGAAGTGGTCGAGCTCTTCGGGCTTCAGCTCCAGACGCGCCAGCCGGGCGAGGTGGGCGACCTCCTCGCGCGTGATGCCAGGCATGCAGCGATCCTCTGGGGTGAGTGCGATGTGGTTTGGCGCCAATCCTATGGGGCGGGCCGGTGTGACCGCGCACGGGTTCGCTGCGCGGGCCTGGCCGGGCGCCTAGGCCCTGTCGTCAAATTCCCGCCGTCGCCCGAAGGGCGGCCCCGCGGCGTCAGGTGCGTGCTCTCGGCGTGCCGGGCCCTGACCCGTGTAC
>NZ_JBVIBK010000047.1:0-29981 GCF_055573455.1 Streptomyces sp. NPDC030183 | reverse complement strand
GCCATCTGGCACAACCGCAACACGGGCCGAGCCATCCCCCGATCGCTGACCGCCTACGACCACTGACCAAGACTTCGGACTTACTCGTCTAGCGGTCGAGGCCCCTGCTTCGGCGTGCCACCGGAGCGGATCCGTGTCGCTACCGGGGCGGATCCGCGTCGAAGGCGTGGCGGGCCTGTTCGACCCTGTCCAGATTGCCGGCCGCCCACTGGGCGAGGTGGGCGAAGAGCGGAGCCAGGCTGCGGCCCAGGTCGGTGATCTCGTACTCGACCCTCGGGGGCACCTCCGGGTGGTAGGTGCGCACGACCAGGCCGTCGCGTTCCAACTGCCGCAGCCGCTGGGTCAGCACCTTCGGTGTGATCGTGCCGATCCGGCGCTGCAGTTCGACGAAGCGTTGCCGGCCCTCCGTGTGCAGGGCCCACAGGATCGGTGTGGTCCACCGGCTGAACACGATGTCGATGACCGCGCTGGTCGGACAGGCGAGCTCCGGGTCGGTCGCGGCGGAAGCCGCCCAGTCCGCGTTACCGGCCATCAACTCCCCTTTGGAATAGCCACTTTCCTCTAGGTACCTACTATACCGACGCTGTTAGCGTCCCCCGTGTCGCCCGGAGAGCACCTCCCGGACGACGGTCCGCCCACTGGGGCGGCCACCACCATGCCCCAACGACAAGGGAGTTGTTCATGTTCGTTGTGACGGGGGCGACCGGCAACGTGGGCCGATCGCTCGTACGGGTCCTCGCGGCGTCCGGTGCTCCGGTGACCGCGACTTCCCGCGGGATCACGGACGCCGACGTGCCGGAGAACGTCCGGTGGGCGCGGGCCGACCTCGCCGACCCCGAGAGCCTTCGGCCCGTGTTCGACGGAGCCGACGCGCTGTTCCTCCAGAACGGCGGCGCCGGCGCGCACCTGCTGAGCCCCCGGGACATCCTGGACGTCGCCAAGGCGGGCGGCGTCGCAAGGGTCGTCCTGCTGTCCTCCCAGGGCGTCGCGACCCGACCCGGGTCGGTCTCCCACGGCGACATCGCGCGCGACATCGAGGACGCCGTCCGGGAATCGGACCTGGCCTGGACGATCCTGCGACCCGGCGGCTTCCACTCCAACGCCTACGCCTGGGCCGAGTCGGTCCGCGCCCGAAGGACGGTCAGCGCGCCCTTCGCCGACGTCGGCCTGCCGACCGTCGACCCGGACGACATCGCCGAGGTCGCCGCCGCGGCCCTGCGGGACGACCACCACGCCGACCGGATCCACGAGTTGACCGGACCCGAGCCCACCACGCCCCGCCGGCGGGCCGAGGCGCTGGCCGACGCGCTCGGCGAGCCCGTCCGGTTCGTCGAGCAGACCCGCGAGGAGGCCCGCGCGCAGATGCTGCGCTTCATGCCCGAGCCCGTCGTGGAGACGACGCTGGCGATCCTGGGGGACCCCACCCCCGCCGAGCAGCGCGTCAGCCCCACTGTCGAGCAGATCCTGGGCCGTCCGCCGCGCACGTTCGGCGACTGGGCCCGGAACCACGTCGCGGCCTTCCGGTAGGCACCAAGTCGCCCGCGGTGACCCACAGGCGCTCCCTATCCGGACGGCCGGATCTCCACTTTCCGGGAAAGGAGTGCAACCGTCCGGCCGATCCGAATGTCTCCCCTGATGTCGGACATTCGCACCCTTGGGGGGAACAGAATGACTAGAAGAAGAACTGTCTGCGTGACCGCGGTCCTCGTGACCGCCGCACTGGGCGCGGCCGCGATGCCGAGCGCTGCCGCACCGGCCGCGGCTCCGCGGACGGCGGCGGCGTGCCCGACCGGCTGGGGCAGCCTCGCCAAGACGGACTGGTCCAGCACGTCGGGCGAGTACATCACGAACGCCAGGACCGGCCGCCACGACTGCTACGACCGGTTCGTCGTCGACGTCCCGGGCGCGTCCGCCGACCAGCTCGGCTACACCGTGCAGTACGTCGACCGACTGATCCAGGACCCGACCGGCGAGCCCATCCCGGTCAGCGGCGGCGCCGTCCTGGAGGTGATCGTGCGGGCGCCCGCCTACGACTCCGGCGCTCCCACGTACCCCGGCAAGGTGGGCAAGCCGCTGCCGGGTGTGAACCTCACCGGGTACAGCACCTTCAGGGACGCGAAGTTCGGCGGCTCCTTCGAGGGCCAGACGCAGTTCGGACTCGGGGTGCGCGCCCGTCTCCCCTTCCGCGTGCTGCAGTTCGACGGGCGTCTCGTGGTGGACGTGGCCCACACCTGGTGAGCCACCGCCACCTTCATCGCCGCTGCCGCTGCCGTTGTCGCTGACGCTGCCGCTGACGGCCGCCGGGCGCACCGCCGCCCGGCGGCCGGCGGCCGGCGGCACGGCGATGCCCCTGCCCCTGCGTCTGCCCCTGCCCCTGCGCCTGCGTCTGCGTCTGCGTCTGCGTCTGCGTCTGCGTCTGCGTCTGCGTCTGCGTCTGCGCCGAACTATGCGCTGCCGACCGAAGGGTGGAAGTGCGCGGACCGCAGGATGACGGCGGCGCCGCGGAGGGCGGCCGTGTGCGGAGCGGGGACCACCCGCACCGAGGCGTGCGGACCGCCTCTGAGCCGGTAGGTGATGTCGGGGCGCAGCGCTCCGCCCCCGGCCAGGAGCATGCCCCGACTGAGGGCGTCGGCCGTGAGCGAGGTGCGGTCCTGCCGGAGCATCGAGGTGACCATGACGGTGATCGCCTCGACGATCTCCCCGGGATCACCGGCGCGGGGGATGTCGGCGGTGCCCAGGACCGCACGGTGGGCGTCGAGGACGAGACCGTCGCAGAGGAGGACGACCTCGGTGAGACGGGCACCGATGTCCACAACCAGCAACGGGTGCGACAGGTCGGCTCGGGCGGCCAGGGCGACGGCGCGGGCCGTGGGCACGGTCAGCACGGCGCGCGGCCGCAGCACCTCCACGGCGGCGCGGGCCCGTTCCCGGTGGGCGGGGCCGTCCAGCACGGGTGTCGTGACCACCACCAGGGGGCGGGCGGCACGGGGCAGGCGGTGACCGAGCAGCCGGTCGAGCATGCGGGCCGTACCCGGGACGTCCACGATCGTGCCGCGCCGGACCGGAGGCACCGCGTCGGCGCCCTGACGGGTGGCGGTGGGCACGTCGAGGACCAGGCCGCGACCGGCGACCCAGGCGCGGGTGCGCAGGCTGCCCAGGTCGAGGGCGAGGCCGCAGCACCGCCGGCACCGCGGCCAGGGCCGGTGCCCGGTCGGGGAGGCGGCCCGCACACGGCGGACGACGGTCATCGTCCGCCCTCCCTCACCTGCTGGCACCGGCCGCAGTAGCGCGCCTGCGGTACGACCATCAGGCGTTCGCGGTCGATGGGGCTCCGGCACAGGTGGCAGACGCCGTAGCGGCCCTCGGCGATGCGCCGCAGCGCCGCCTCGACATCGGCGAGGACCATGCGCGCGGAGGCGGCGAGCTTCACATGCACCTCGGCCTGCGCCGGGCAGGTGCGGCGTCGCGCGTCCTCGGCACGGGACGTCGCGGCGATCTGCCGCAGCTGTTCCCGGCGGAACAGGAGTTGCTCGCGCAGGTTCTCGCTCAGCGCGGCGAGGTCCTCGGGCGACAGATGCGTGACCGGGTCGCCGATGGTCTGGTGGTTCACCACTTCACCCCTCGGGAGCAGGGCGGGACAGGAACGGGCGGGACGGTGCGATGGGTCAGACGGCGGCGCGACGCTGGCAGGCGACGCAGTACCGCGTGTACGGGAGGATCTCCAGGCGTTCGACGGGGACGGGCGCGGAGCAGCCCACGCACATGCCGTAGGTACCGTCGTCGACGCGGTCGAACGCCGCGTCGATCTCCTTGAGGACCTTCCCGATCGCCTCGGCCTGCGCCGACATCAGGGGGTCCTCCGCGCTCTGCCCGCCGTCGCGCAGGGCCTGGAGCTGGGCGAGCCGGCTGCTGCGGGCGTGTTCGAGACGCCGGCGCGCGTCGTGGGCGGTCAGTCGTGCGGGGCGGGGATCGGTCCGGGAGGTGTCCAGGGGCACGGGAAGGGTCCTTCCGAAGGGGGTCGGGCGTGGTCACCTTCGACTCTTGCCGTGCGTACGCCGAAAGCCCATCGGGCGCGGGCCCCATTTCCCCGGGGGCGCGGTATCCACACGCATGGGTATCTCTCGACCTCCGATATGGGTACCGATCCCCCTCGCTTCCTCCTGGATCTCAAGGCAAAGTGGAGTGGGAGCGGTCACTATCAAAGGCTCTGCGTGGTGGAGGGAGGTGTTTCCCCGGTGTCGCTGTTCTGGCGGATCTTCGGGCTCAACGCCCTGGTGCTGGGCACCGCGACGGCGCTGCTGCTGTGGGCCCCGGTGACCGTCTCCGTGCCGGTGCTGCTGACCGAGGCGTTCATCCTGGTGGGCGGGCTCGCCGTCATGCTGGTCGCCAACGCCGCCCTGCTGCGTCTGGGCCTGGCCCCGCTGGACCGGCTGACCCGGCTGATGGCCACCGTCGACCTCCTGCGCCCAGGGCAGCGGCTGCCCGTGCCCGTCGCCGGCGGCGAGGTGAGCGAGCTGATCCGCACGTTCAACGCCATGCTCGACCGGCTGGAGCACGAGCGTGCCACCTCCAGCGCGCGGGTGCTGCTCGCCCAGGAGGCGGAACGCCGCCGTATCGCCCAGGAACTGCACGACGAGGTCGGGCAGAGCATGACCGCGATCCTGCTGGTGCTCAAACGGGCCGCGGACGACGCCGACGAACCGCTGCGCGAGGAGCTGCGGCAGGCGCAGGAGATCACCCGGGACAGCCTGGACGAGGTACGTCGCCTGGTGCGCCGCCTCCGCCCGGGCGTACTGGACGACCTCGGCCTGGTCAGCGCCCTCACCTCCCTCACCCAGGACTTCTCCACCCACACCGGTCTGCACGTCGTGCGCCGCTTCGCCACCGACCTGCCGGCTCTTCGGCCGGAGACGGAACTCGTCCTCTACCGGGTGGCGCAGGAGAGCCTGACCAACGCGGCCCGCCACGCCGACGCCCGCCGTGTCGAGGTGAGCCTGTGCCGCGCGGGCGAGGCGGTGGTGCTGGAGATCGCCGACGACGGCCGCGGCATCGAGGCGCCGTGCGAGGGTGCCGGCATCCGCGGCATGCGCGAACGGGCCCTCCTCGCGGGGGCCGCCCTCAATCTCACCTCCACCCCCGGCACCGGCACCCGGATCCGCCTCACCACCCCGTCCCCGGAGAGCAGTGACCATGTCCGACCCGACCCCGCCCCGTGAAGCCGCCGCGCCCCCGCCTCCCGGCCCCGCCACGGCACCCGTCGAGGCCCTGGCATCCGGCGCTGCCCCGGCGTCTCCCACGGGCGGGGCGACGCCGATCCGCATCCTGCTCGCCGACGACCACGCCCTCGTCCGCCGCGGTGTACGGCTGATCCTGGAGCGGGAGGCGGACCTGGAGGTCGTCGCCGAGGCCGGGGACGGCGCGGAGGCCATCGAGGCGGCCCGGGCCCAGGACATCGATCTGGCCGTCCTGGACATCGCCATGCCCCGGATGACCGGCCTCCAGGCCACCCGCGCGCTGACCGACCTGAAGCCGGGCCTGCGCATCCTGATGCTCACCATGCACGACAACGAGCAGTACCTGTTCCAGGCCCTCAAGGCCGGGGCCTGCGGATACGTGCTGAAGTCCGTAGCCGACCGCGATCTGGTCGCCGCCTGCCGCGCCGCGATGCGCGACGAGCCGTTCCTCTACCCCGGCGCGATCACCGCCCTGATCCGCAACTACCTCGACCGGGTCCGCCACGGCGAGGAGAACGCCGACCAGCTCCTCACCCCCAGGGAGGAGGAGGTCCTCAAGCTCGTCGCCGAGGGCCACTCGTCCAAGGACATCGCCGACATCCTCGTCATCAGCATCAAGACCGTGCACCGCCACCGGGCCAACCTGCTGCAGAAGCTGGGCCTGCGTGACCGGCTGGAGCTGACCCGGTACGCCATTCGCGCCGGACTCATCGAGCCCTGACCACCAGCCGACCGGCACCGGCCCGACTCCGACCACCCAGAAGGGACGGTGCGATGCGCCGAGCACTCCGCGCCGTCCCGGCCTTCGGCCACCGGTCCGCAGCGGTCCTCATGCTGCTGCTCGCCGTTCTGCTGACGGCGACGCCCGCGGCTTCCCCGCCCGCCGCAGCTTCCCTGCCCGCGGCACTGCCCCTCCCCGCGGTACCTTCCCTGCCCTCCGCACCTCCTCTGTCTTCCGCACCTCCCCTGTCTTCCGCACCTCCCCTGTCCTCCGCACCTCCCCTGTCCTCCGGGCACGCGCACACCGAGCCCCGCACGGACGTCCCCTGTGCCTTCGACTGCGCGGGCCAGGTCAGGGCCCGGCAGGGACATCTCGGCGAGCGCCCCGCACCGCCGGAACACCACGCCGCCGGCCTTCGCGACTGCACCGTCCTCCCGCCCGACGGGACGTCCGTTCCCGTTCCCTCCGCGCACCCGGCCGTTTGCCCCGGCCCGTCGGCCCTGGTCCGGGGCCGAGCACCACCAGCGTCCGCCGGCAGCTGACACACCCCCCGCTCCACCCCTTCCTCTTCCCCTTCCGTCGCGGTAGCGCTACGGCCGCCGCGGCATGCCTGCCGGAGGCCCGTCTTGAAACGCCCCCACAACGTGCGGCGCACCCGTGCGCTGCGCATCCGCGCGCTGCTCGCGCTCGCGGTGATCGCCGGAGCGCTCGCCGTCGCGCTGACCGTTCCGGTCCGCCTCGGACTCGACCTGCGCGGCGGCAGCCAGATCGTGCTGGAGACCCGCTCCACGCCCGCCGTCGAGGCGGACCGTGAGGCCACCGACCGCACCGTCGAGGTACTGCGCGGCCGGGTCGACGCGCTGGGCGTCGCCGAACCCACCCTGGTCCGCTCCGGAGACCACCGCGTCCTCGTCGAACTGCCCGGCGTCCAGGACCCGAAGAAGGCCACCGACGTCCTGGGCAGCACCGCGCACCTCACCGTGCACGCCGTCCTCGGCCCGGCCGAGGCCCCCGACTCGGCCGCGGCTCCGGCTGATCGCGCCGCCGAGCGGGTGCTGCCGGACGAGACCGGGCAGCCCCTGCGCCTGAAGGCCGCCGGTCTGACCGGTCAGGACGTCGAGAGCGCCGACGCCCGCCTCGACCAGCAGACCGGCACCGGGTGGCACGTCACCGTCGACTTCACCGACACCGGCCGCGACCGCTGGACCGGGCTCACCGCCGAGGCCGCCTGCCATCCGCCGGGCGACGCGCAGCGCCGTATCGCCATCGTCCTCGACGGCAGGATCATCTCCTCGCCGCAGGTGGCCTCCAGCGTGACCTGCGGCGCCGGCATCGCGGGCGGCACCACCCAGATCACCGGCTCCTTCGACGACACCGAGGCCCGCGAACTGGCTTTGCTCATCTCCGGCGGTGCCCTGCCCGTGCCGGTCGAGGTCATCGAACAGCGCACCATCGGCGCCACCCTCGGGGACGCGGCGATCACCGCGGCCGCCTGGGCCGCCGTCATCGGCACCGCGCTGACCGCGCTGTTCGTCATCGCCGTCTACCGGCTCATGGGCCTGCTCGCGACCCTCGCCCTGACCTGCTACGGGCTGATCTCGTACGCCGCCCTGGCCGCGCTCGGCGCGACCCTGACCCTGCCCGGACTCGCCGGGTTCGTCCTCGCCATCGGTATGGCGGTCGACGCCAACATCCTGGTCTTCGAACGCGCCCGCGAGGAGCACGCCACCCGCGACCGCCCCACTACCCGCTCGGCGCTGGCCGCCGGGTTCCGCGGGGCGCTGAGCGCCATCGCCGACTCGAACATCACCACCCTGATCGCGGCCGGCCTGCTGTTCGCCCTCGCCTCCGGCCCGGTCCGCGGCTTCGGGGTCACCCTCGGCATCGGCGTCCTCGCCTCCATGCTCAGCTCCCTGTTGATCACGCGGGTGCTCGCCGAGTACGCCGCCGGCCGCCCCGCCGTCCATCGCCGCCCCCGCATCACCTGCATCGCGCACACCGGTTGGGTCCGTGACCGTCTGCTGCGCCGTGGCCCGCGTCTGATGCGGCACCCGCGCCGGTGGCTGGCCGTCTCCGCCGCCCTGGTCGTGGTGACCGCCTCGGGCATCCTCGTGCGCGGCCTCGACCTCGGGATCGAGTTCACGGGCGGCCGCCTCGTCGAGTACACCACCAGCGCCCCGGTGGACACCGACCGGGCGCGCGCCGCCCTCGCCGAAGCCGGGTTCCCGCGCGCGCTCGTCCAGTCCTCCGGTGACGCCCGGCTGACGGTCCGCGCCGGGGACCTGACCGACACCGACACGGCCACCGTCACCAGGACCGTCGCCGGGCTCGGCGGCGACGCGGAGAAGGTCCGCGACGAACTGATCGGCCCCACGCTGGGGGACGAGCTGCGCCGCAACGCGCTCATCGCGCTCTGCCTCGCGCTCGCCGCCCAACTGGCCTATCTGGCGGTCCGGTTCCGCTGGAGGTTCGCCGCGGCGGCGGTCGGCGCGCTCGCCCATGACGTGCTGATCCTCACCGGCGTGTTCGCCTGGCTCGGCAAGCCCGTCGACGGTGTCTTCCTGGCCGCCCTGCTCACCGTCATCGGTTACTCGGTCAACGACTCCGTCGTCCTCTTCGACCGGGTCCGTGAACTCCTCGCCCGTGACCGCACCGGACCGCTGGCCCGCCTGACGGACCGGGCGATCCTGCAGACCCTGCCCCGCACCGTCAACACCGGGACGGGCGCGGCCCTCATCCTCGCCGCGCTCGCCGTCCTCGCCGACGACGCCCTCACCGACTTCGCCCTCGCCCTGCTCATCGGCCTGGCGGTCGGCACGTACTCCTCCGTCTTCACCGCGGCCCCCCTCGCCGTCGGTCTGCACGCACGCCCTCGAACGCGGAGGGCGCGGAACGGGGGACGGCGGTCGGAATGACGATGCCGCGCACGGGCCGGCGCCCCGCCGACTCGTCGGGCGCCACGGTACGGCCGTTGAAGATCCCGATCTTGGGCAGACGAGGGAGGAGTGATCTTTCCCATCGGTCCTGAGGGGGGCATGGCGTGACCGTACCCGTGCGTCGAACGTCGGCCGCGCAGCGCCGGCACCGGTTCGACCTTCGCGCCACCGCGTTGTTCTTCGTCATCCTCGCCGTGCTGATCGGCGTCCTGAGCCTGGTGGCCCGCATGGTGGCCGGCGCCGTCGAGAGGCGCCCCGTGTGGGTGTTCGTCCTGGTGGCCCTGGGCGTCGCGGCCCTCGTGGGCCTGCGGCGCCGGCTGCATGTGGCACGTACGGCGCGCCGGGCCGCGGCAGCGCTCGACGAGGCCGCGAGGGAGGCGGCCGTCGAACTGGAGGCCGGGGTGATCCCCCGTCAGCGCCCGGCCGTCGAGGTCGCCCCCGACTACCACTCCCTGACGCCGGAGGGGTTCGAGGAGGCGATCGCCGCCCTGTGCGAGCGCGACGGCTGCGCGGACGTCGAAGTCGTGGGAGGAGCCGGGGACCTCGGCGCGGATGTCGTCGCGGTGACGCCGGACGGGCGTCGCGTCGTCATCCAGTGCAAGCAGTACACCGCGTCGCACCGGGTCGGCTCCCAGGACCTCCAGCGCTTCGGCGGCACGTGCTTCACGGTCCACGAGGCCGATGTGGCCGTACTGGTCACCACCAGCGACTTCACGGCGCCCGCAGCGGAGTACGCCGACCAGTGCGGGATCGTGTGCGTGGACGGGGATCAGCTCCGCACTTGGACGGACGGCACCGGCCAGCGCCCGTGGGAGACGATCCCGGAGAGCCGGGGAGCGGCCGGATAGCCGTCACCGGACGCCGTGCGCACCGCACCGGGCCGTCAACACCCTTGGCCGACCGCGGTGTTCACCGGCCATGCCCCGCGGTCCAGCAGATCGAGGACGAGGCCGGCGATGTTCCACGCGTCGTCCTCTCCGCGGTGGTGGCGTCCCTCGAGAGGCAGTCCGGCCGTGCGCAGGGCGAGGGCCATGCCGGGTTTCCTGCGCAGTCCGTACGCCGCGGTGAAGACGGCTTTGGCGTTGGTGTGGGCGCGCTCGGTGGGATGGCCGAACGGGTAGGCCACCCCGTCGGCCTGACTCTGCCGGGCGAACTGCCGGCGGTCGTACTCGCCCCAGCTCGCCCAGGGCCGCTCCCCGGCTCCGTGCTCCTCGACGAGGATCCGGCATGCCTCGGCGAAGGAGACGCCCCGGTCCACCTCGGCCTGGGTCAGTCCGGTCAGTTCCGTGCAGAAGTCGCTCACCGTCGACCGGGCGGGGCGGACCAGGACACGATGCCGGGACACGCGGCGGCGCGCCGCCATGTCCACGACGGTGAGACCGATCTCGATGATCTCGTTCACGGAGCCGGGCGGCGGCTGGCCGTCCCAGCAGGTGGCTTCCACGTCGATGACGTTCAACAGGGCGGATTCTCGGCGCATGGGGTCGAGGGTAGGGATGGCATCCCCCCTCCGGCCGCTCAATTTCCGCGGGCCCGCGTCGGCACCGCACCGCTCGTCAGGGGTTCTCGCTCCACGGATCCGTGATCTCCCTCAACAGGGTCAGGGCCTCCCGCAGCTGTTTCATCCGCCGCTTGCCGAGGTGCTGCTCCCACTCCTTCTCCACCTCGGCGACGACCGCGTCGGCGACCTCCTTGGCCGCCCGGGCCTTGGCCGCGCCGCACACCAGGCGGGCGCGCTTGTCGGTGGGGTCGGGGACCCGGGTGACGTAGCCCGCCTTCTCCAACTGGTCGACGAGGAAGCCCGCCGTCTGCTTGGTGATCTGCGCCTGTTCGGCGAGTTCGGTGAGGCGGGTGCCCTGGGGGCCGATGCGCTGCATGACCCGGGCCTGGGCGGGGGTGAAGTCGTCGAAGCCCGCCTCCGCCAGTGCGGCGAACACGCGGTTCTCCAGGGCCCGGTACGGCAGGAACAGCAGGACACCTGTGCTGAGTTCGCTTTCCGCGACCACCGTCGACCCACTTCCCGACCCTTGCCGGCTCTGCTCCCGCTGTCCTCCACGGACGCCGTCGGATCCTTGACAGTGGTCAGAGCCTCTGACTACTTTAGTCAGAGAAGCTTACCACTTAAGCGGGTGATCATGGTGGGTGCGGCGCTGGACACCGAGGAGCTGTGGCGGATCGTCGACCGGGAGCGGACGACCCTGGCCGACCTGCTGGAGGGTCTGAGTCCCGGGGAGTGGGAGGCGTGCACCCGGTGCGGGGACTGGCGCGTGCGCGACGTGGCCGCCCATCTGACACTCGCGGCCAGGTTCTCCTCCCGGCAGGTCGCACGGGAGATGCTCCGGGCCCGCGGCAACTGGAACCGGATGATCCACGACTCCGCGGTGCGCGAGGCGGAACTGCCCCCCGCCGAGATCGTCGCCAACCTCCGCTCGATCGTCGGCTCGCGCCGCCTGGCCCCCACCACCACGCCCCGCGAGCCGCTCCTCGACCTCCTCGTCCACGGCCAGGACATCGCCCTCGCCCTGGGCCGGACGCGTGAGATGCCCCTGGCGGCCGCCCGTGACTCCGCCGACCGGGTGTGGACCATGCGGGTCCCGCCGCGCCCCTGGCCCCTGCCGAAGGCCAGGCTCGTCGCCACCGACATCGAGTGGACCAGGGGGGACGGCCAAGAGCTCCGCGGCCCGATCGCGGCCCTGCTCCTGCACCTCACCGGCCGCCCCGAGGCGGCCAAGGCGTACGCCGAACGCATGGGGGAGCCGTGGGCGGGGGTCGATACTCCCTGACCGACGGGGGTCTCGACTTGGTCGGGGGGAGGGGGTGTTGTGTCGGCGCTGCGGACGGCTTCGGCCCGCGGCCCGTTCGGTGACGGTCGGCGTGTCGCGCCGATCGCCGTGACGGCCGCGGGTGTTGCTCCGGCCGAGCGCCGTATCCTGCCGCGCGCCGTATCCGGCCGCGCGCCGTATCCGGCCGAGCGCCGTTCCGGATTGCCGGATTGACCCTCATCGCCACCGGGCAGTGACCTTCAGAATGTCATGAGCACGACTACCTTTCCCCACAAGGAGGTCGAACATGCACATCCGTACACTGGCCGGCGGCTTCGCGGCGGCCATGGTGGTGTCCCTGTCGCTCACGGGCGGCCAGGCCGTGGCCGCTTCCCCCACCGCGGCGGACACCTCCGCCGCCGTTCGCGTCCTCACCTACGACGCCGGCGGCTCCGCAGAGTTCAGGAGCGCGGTCGACCGGGGCGCGGCGATCTGGAACGAGAGCGTCGACGCCGTCGAACTGCGTCCGGCCGCCGCCGGGCAACGGGCGAACATCCGGGTCGTCGCCGACAACGGCTGGCCGCGCGCCCTGACCACGTCCCTGGGCAACGGAACCGTCTACATGGGACGCCAGGCCGTCGACCAGGGCTACAACACCGTGCGCATCTCCGCCCATGAACTCGGGCACATCCTGGGCCTGCCCGACCGCAAGCCCGGACCGTGCTCCAGCCTGATGTCCGGGTCCAGCGCGGGCACCGCGTGCACGAATCCGTACCCGAACGCGGCGGAGAAGGCGGAGGTCGAGGGCAACTTCGGTGGCGGGCTCACCGCACGCGCCCCGGCGGTGCGGGCGGGGGTCGTCGTGGACTGACGGCCGGCTCCTCGCCACGGGGGAGCGCCGGAACACGACCCCGGGGCAATCTCCACGGATCTCGGGGAGGTTGCCCCGGGGCGGCGAGCAGGACGCCGCCACGCCCCGCCGTCGTCCAGGACGGCGCGGACCGCGTCCGCCAGGGCCCGCGGCGCCGTGGCGCGCGTGGCGTGCACGCAGCGGTGCCAAGGGCCGAGGCTCAGCGCCTCGACGGCCGTGGAACGGCCCAGTGGGCTGTCGCTGCGGAGCGGACTCGGCGAGGGCGAGCGCGGCATCGTCCCGGCCGGCTTCCGTGAGGGCCCTGGCCAGCGCTGACACGGCGGCCTTGCGGTGGTCGTTCGAGAGCGGCGGGCGAGCGGGCTGTTCGTCCTCGGCCTTGTACATCTCCCGCAGCAGCGTCTCGGCGAGTTCCAGCACGCCGGCCCGCGCCGCGAAGGACGAGACCCAGCCCAGCGACCGGCCGCGCCGGTACCCATTGGTGATCGCCCGTGTGATGCCGGCCCCTGCGCTGAGCAGGCCGTGGCCGGCCGCACCGCAGGCCGCCTCGACGAGGGCGTCGGCCCGCGCGTCCGGGTCGCCGATGGGCCGGGCGATCCCGACGGCTGGGTCCGGCGCGTTCGACTCGGCCAAAGCCGTGCACAACTCGCGTAGGTGGTGCGGTTCTCCCAGCGCGGCGTCCTGCCGGGTGGCGTCGGACGACTCACGCGCCCACCTCGTCGCCTGCTCGCGCCGCCCCGTACGCAGGTACGCCGCGGCGACATGGGCCAGTGCCCGCGACCGCCGTCGGCCCGGGGCATGCCCGTACGACCCAGGCGTCGTCAGGCCCTCGGGTGGCCGAGCGGCGACGTACAAGCGCGCCGGATCCGCCCGGCGGTCGACGCGCGCTCTTCGGCGCCGGATGTCAGGGTGATGCGCAGGACTGGAGAAAGGGACCTGCCGTGATCAACACCGACCTCACCCCCGGTTCCCCCTGCTGGCTCGACCTCGGTGCCCCCGACGTGCGGGCCGCCGCGGCCTTCTACGCGGCGGTGCTCGGCTGGGAGTACGAGCCCATGGGGGAGGTGGAGGGGGAGGACATGGAGGGCGGCATGTTCCGCAAGGACGGCAAGGTCGTCGCCGGACTCGGCAAGCTCACCGAGGAGGGTGCCCGCTCCGCCTGGATGATCTACTACGCCGTGACCGACGCGGACGCCACGACCCGAACGGTGGAGCGTGCGGGCGGCACGGTGCGCGTGGCGCCGAGGGACCTCGGCGACTGGGGGCGGATGGCCCAGTACAACGACCCGCTGGGCGGTCAGTTCGCCGTCTGGCAGCCGGGGACCAACACCGGGTTCGAACTGGCCGATGAGCCCGGCTCGCTGTCGTGGACCGAGCTGTACACGAGCGACGCCGCGGCCGCCAAGGACTTCTACGGCGAGGTCTTCGACTGGCGGTTCGGCGAGATGCGGATGCCGGGCGGCGAGGGCACGTACACCCTCATCACGCCCGCCGGGCTTCCCGACGAGCGGATGCAGGGCGGCCTCATGGAACTGGGCACGGCGGATCTGGCGCTGGCGGACGGGCGGCCGTACTGGCACCCGGTCTTCGCGGTCGACGACTGCGACGCGGCGGTCGCCGAGGTCACCGCGAACGGCGGCAGCTTGCAGATGGGCCCGGTGGACGCGGAGGGCGTGGGCCGTCTGGCCGTCTGCCTCGACCCGTCGAACGCGGACTTCGTGGTGCTCACCCCGGCCTCCGACTGATCCCGGCGGCGCGTGCGGCGCCGCACGGCCGGCCGGCTCACCGTACGGCCCTGGCGCCGTCCAGCGGGGGCAGACGACGGATGGTGCGGCTCCAGGTCGCCCCCAGGGCGACCAGTGCCATGACGGACGCGATCGACAGCAGGGCGGCCGTCACCCCCCAGTGATCCAGGACCAGCCCCGAGGCGAGCGGCCCGACGGGGGCCACCGCGCCGCCGATGAGCGCGAGAGCGCTGATCACCCGGCCCTGCAGGTGATCGGGTGTGATGGTCATCTGGTACGTGTACAGAATCGCGTTGGCCGCCGGAGTCAGGAAGAAGGCCACCGCCAGCAGTGGTCCGAGGGTCCAGGCGGTGGGACGGACGGCCATCACGGGAACAGCCGCGGCGGCCGTCCAGAACATCGCCAGGACCACGGACGTGGGCCCGCGTCGTTGCAACCGGGGAGCGGCCAGCGCCCCCAGCAGCCCCCCGGCCCCCGCGACCGCCATCATCACGCCCACATCGGCCGGTGTGGCGCCGCTGCGCCGGGCGGCGACGAGCGCGGTGAATGTCAGCGCGGAGAACACCAGACCGAACCCCGTGGCCGTCACCAGCAGGACGCGCAGGAACCGTTGGCGCCAGGTCCAGCGCAGACCGTCGGCGATGTCGCCCAGGAGGGTGCGCGAGCGGTCCACGACGGCGGCGGGCGCGGGGCCGGCCGGGGTCCTGACGGCGAGGACGGCGGCGAAGGACAGCAGGTGGGTCAGCAGCTCCCCGGCGAGGGGAACGGTGCGTCCCAGGGTGAACAGCAGCCCGCCCAGTGGAGGCCCGGCGATCGTGGCCCCGTACTGGCGTGCCTCGTTGTGCGCGAGGGCCCGGGGCAGGTGCTCGGCGGGGACCACGCGCCGCAGCAGCGCCGTCTCCGCCGGCTCGAAGAACACCCCGCAGGCACCGCCGATCACCGCCACGCCCAGCAGCATCCGCCAGTCGAGGAACCCCAGCAGCGAACCGGTGACGGTGGCGGCGACGAGGGCGGCTCTGACTAGATGGCAGGTCAGCATGGTGCGACGCCGGTCCCACCGGTCGACCAGGGCGCCCGCGGGCAGCCGCGCCGCGAGCCCGGCGGCCATCGCGGCGGAGCCGATCAGACCGGCGTGAACGGCCGAACCGGTCAGCTCGAGCGCCAGCAGGGGATACGCGACGGAGGCGACCTGGGAGCCCAGCGTCGAAGCCAGCGTGGCGCTCCAGAGCAGGACGAAGTCACGGTTGCGGCGCAAGGGCTCACTCACGTCCGCGATTATGTACAGAATATAAAGAACGTACAACTCCCGTTGCGCGGCGCGGTGCGGGAGCGCGCGTTCACCTCGACGCGCGCGTGCCGCGTCCGCCGCGATTCAGGTGATCGTGAGTACCTCGCCCACCGGGCGCCGCGGTGTCGGCGGTCCAGACGGCCCGTAGCCGAGCCGCATGACCATCTGTACGAAACCCATCGCCGACTCCGGGTCGCGGGTGAGCCAGCGGAGTTCGGGCCGTTCGAGGGCCTGGGAGGTGAGCGAGGTGGCCAGCCCGTCGAGGGTGGCCTGGAGCAGGACGCGTTCCATGGCCTGCCCCGCCATCAGCCAGTCCCTCGGCCGGTCGTCCCGCGTACCCAGGACGGCGAGCTGGGGCGCGCTCTCGAACGCGGCGGTCGCACGGCCGGGAAGCGGCTGCCGGCCGGCGAAGTCACGGACGGGGGCCCGACCGTGGTGCTTGAGGGGACCGAAGGCGTAGTCCGGTACCCCGTCGCCCGCCGTGCGCGCCGCCTCCGTGCCTGTGCGGACCCAGCGCCTCAGCTCCTCGGCCGCCGCCGGGTCCCGCGCGTCGCGCCCCTCGGCGTCCCGGACCGAGTCCAGAAGGGTCCGCACGTGCCAGGCGTCGGGGAACGCGAGCCGGGCTCCCTCCAGCAGGGCGGCGGCACTGAGGCCGTCCCTGATGGCCTCGGGCACCGCCTCGTCCGAGAACGGCTGCCTGCTGGTGCGGCGACGGCGGATCGCCGGGTACAGCGGGGCCAGGTCGTCCTCGGCGGGGACCTGCGCGGAGAGCCGCACGACCGCGAGCAGACGCGGTTCGGAGGGATCGGGCAGCAGCTCGGTGGCGGGGGTCCAGCCCGTGTGGGCGGCGGCGACGCGCAGATTGAACAGCGCGGCGGCGCAGCCCAGATGAAGGGCCCGGGTCGTGGGGTCCGCGCCCGGCATCGAGCGGTCGAGGTCCGCGTACACGTGGAAGGCGCCGTCGGCGCGGTGGAACCGGAACCTCCAGGGCTGGGCGTTGTGCATGGACGGAGCCGCCGCGGCGTCCTCCACCAGTGCTGTGACGGTCTTCTCGTCGAGTGCGTGTACGGGCACCACAGCTGCTTCCCTCCAGTGCCGACCGGCCGGCGCGCGGATGGGTGACGTGCCTTCTCCCACTGTTCCACGCGGGTTCGGGGCCCGCGCAGCGGAGGCGGAAGTGCCCGCGCCGGCCGGTCGGCTCGACTCGTACCGTGCGCCTGCGGCGCTCACTCCCAATGTCGCCGCCGGTCCCCCTTGCGGCGTGGGCCGAAGAGGCAGACCTGCGGGTCGTTGGTCCCTCGTCGTAGCCCTCGACGACGAGTGGCCGCCGCCGGGCGGCACCCTGATGCTGGAGACGGTGGTGGCGGAGGGGAGACACAGGGACGGGCGAGGCACGGACGAGAGGCGCACGGTGGAGCGGCCGTCTCCGGCAGGGCCGCGCTGAGGGCAGCGGCGGCCCGGCAGGGCTTGTCGTCCGCGGCACGTCCCGTGAGGGCGCCCCTCCCGCCGCCCGTCCGCCGACCCGCTCGACGCATGGAGCGGGGCGACCGCGTCGGGGCGCTCCGCACGGAGAAGAGGAGGACCGTGATGGCCCATACCGCGGAATGGAGAGTCCGTCTCCATCTCTTCGAGGAGGAGGGGACCACCAAGGCGCGCGTGGTGCTGGACACCGGGACCACGGAACTCGTCGGGCACGGGGCGGCGCACCGGAGTCCCGAGGACATGGACGTGCCGGAGATCGGTGACGAGCTCGCGGCGGGCAGGGCCCTGCACGACCTCGGCCGGCAGCTGGTGCGCGTCGCCGCGCGGGACATCGAGGGCGTGGGCGCCGCCGGGACCGGGCGGAGCGACCTCCCGGAGACCGGCTGGCCCCTGCCGGATCAGCCGCCAGGAGGGTGACGCCGCCCGGGGCGCCCGTCGCTTTACGGGAGCGTGTCAGGCGGGTGGCTCTCCCGCTCCCTCTCCCTGCGCGGCCTGAAGGTCGGCCAGCAGTTCGGCCTGCCCGGCGAGGACCCCGGAGAGGATGGTCCGCGCCACCCGCAGCAGTTCGGCGACGTACGGACTCGTCAGCGAGTAGTACACCGTCGACCCTTCCTTGCGGTTCTTGACCAGGTTGGCCCGGCGCAACACCGCGAGCTGCTGGGACAGGTGGGCGGGCTCGATACCCACCTCGGGCAGCATCTCCGCGACCGCGTGCTCACGCTCGCTCAGCAGTTCCAGGACCCGGATGCGGGCCGGGTGGCCCAGCGTCTTGAAGAACTCGGCCTTCAGTTGGTACAGCGGCTTACTCATCGCGCCGGCGCCTCCTCGACGCAACGGCACGGCCTCACCGGCAGGGGCGCGGTGCGTCGCATCCACTCACTCGTCAGGAACATGCGGTCCATCCTCGCCTGCCGCGCCGACCACGCCGAACCCGCGGGATGAACCGACCCGCCGGACACGGCGATGACGAGCCCGGCAATGGCCGACATCAGCGAGCCACGCAGCCGGTGAGGCCCCACGATCGCCGAGGCGAGGGCCCTCCCAGGGCCGTCCCGGCGCGCCGGTCGCCGAGGTGATGGTCGTCCGCTGAAGCCGCAGGCACCGCCGACCGCCTCCACCGCGCTCACAGGGGCAGGGTGATCCATATGCTCTTGCCGTTCCCGTCGGTGTCCGGGTCGATGACGGCGGTGCCGCCCAGCCCGAGCGTCAGTTCCATGACGGTGGCCAGTCCTCCGGTGCCCTGGCCCGCGAGCGCGCCGTTCAGCGGAGGCCGGTACGGGTGGCTGTCGTGGACGGCCAGGGCCAGCCGGTCCCTGCTCGCCCCGTAGATCACGGTCAGCTGCGGCGAGAGCAGCGCGGCGTGCCGGACGCTGTTGGCGACCAGCTCGCCGAGGATCAGCAGGGCCGGGTCCACGGTGGGGTGCCGCAGCCCCACACCCCACTCGATCAGGGCCAACTCCGCTGTCTCCCGGGCCAGACGCACGGCGGCCGGCATGGCCGGGAGCGTGAGCACGTGCCGGAGCGGCAGCGCGTCCAGTCGCGTGGTCATCACCGCGACGTCCTTCCGTCGACGCTGCCCGCGGGCAGGATCCCGGCCGTCTCCAGGTGGCGGCGGGCGGCGCGGATCGCCTCCGGGGTGGTGGCGTACTCGCGGCCCTCGTGCCGCAGCGGCTCCAGCGCGCCGACGGAGTCCAGGACCTGGCGCTGCCCGGAGCGGATCCCCGAGGCCAGGACGAGGACGCCGCGCCGCGTCAGCCTCTCCACGGCGTCCCTCAGCACGAGGGCACCCGTGGCGTCCATCGTGGACACGCGGGACATGCGCAGGATGACGACCCGTACGTCCGCCACCTCGGTCAGCTCCAGCAGGAAGCGGTGCGCGGCGGCGAAGAAGAGCGGCCCGTCGATGCGGTACGCGACGATGTGCTCGGCGAGCAGGGCGTGCTCCTCGGCGCTGTGGTCGCCCCGGTCGAGCGGCACCCGGTCCAGTCGGGCCTGCTTGGCCACGGCCCGCAGGGCGAGCGCCCCCGCCACCGCCAGGCCGATGATCACCGCGTAGACGAGGTCCAGGGCGAGGGTCGCCACCGCGGTGAGAACGAGGATCAGCGCGTCCGAGCGGGTCGCGCGGGCCATCGCCCGGAGCGAGCCGACCTCGACCATGCGGACCGCGGTGGCCAGCAGCACACCGGCGAGGGCCGCGAGCGGGATCGTCGCGACCAGGGGTGCCGCGGCGAACACGATCACGGCGAGGACGGCGGCATGGGTCAGGGCCGCCAGGCGGGAACCGGCGCCCGTACGGACGTTGACGGCGGTCCGGGCTATCGCCCCTGTCGCGGGCACCCCGCCGAACAGGGGCGCCGCGAGATTGGCCAGTCCCTGGCCGAACAGCTCACGGTCGGGGTCGTGCCGCCGCCCCACCGTCATTCCGTCCGCTACCGAGGCGGACAACAGGGACTCCAGGGCCGCGAGCGCCGCCACGGCCACGGCCGGGGCCAGCAGCGAGCCGAGCGCGCCGGGGTCGAGGAAGCCGAGCGAGGGCGCGGGCAGTCCCGACGGCAGGTCCCCGATGGGCGCCGCGTCCAGGTCCGCGACCCGGGCGACGACGGTGGCCGCGACGACGGCGACGAGGGAGAACGGGACGGTCGGCCGCAGCCGGGCGCCCACCAGCATGATCGCGGCGACCGACCCGGCGAGGCCGACGGCCGTCCAGTCCGGGTTCCCCACGAACGCCTCGACGGCCCGCCAGGCCACCACGAGCACGCGGTCGCCCTCGGGCGCGGGCACACCGAGCGCCTGGGGCACCTGCTGGAGCCCGATGACGCAGGCGATGCCGAGGGTGAAGCCCTCCACGACCGGCGCCGGTACGTACCGCATGCAGCTCCCGGCCCGTGCCGCGGCCAGCGCCACGAGCATGAGGCCGGCCATCAGCCCGACGGTGAGCACTCCGGTCGTCCCGTACTCGCCGACGATCGGCACCAGCACCACGGTCATCGCCCCGGTCGGCCCCGACACCTGGAGGTCGGACCCGCCGAACACGGCGGCGAGCGCACCGGCCACCACGGCGGTCGCCAGTCCCGCCTCGGCACCGAGACCCGAGGCGACACCGAAGCCGAGCGCGAGCGGCAGGGCCACGACCGCCACGGTGAGACCGGCGAGCAGGTCCCGCCGGGGAGAGCGCCCCATGGCCGCCAGGTCGGCACGGGCGGGCAGCAGTCCGGTGAGCCGTGCCGCGGCAGCCCGGCCGGCACCCACACCGGTCACGCGGCACCCTCGCCCGGGGCTACGGCTACGGCCTGGAACAGCGGAACGGACACGACCCCTCGGCTTCCTTGCGGCGCCCCGTCCGGGAGCGGCCCACACGTGCGGTGCCCGGCGGACACGGGCGCGGCACCACAGCATCTAGTGAATTGCTAAATTTTGCAATTCAGCAGGTGAGGTGCAGGTGCGGGTGGTGCGGGTGGTGCGGGGTGTGCGTCGGGGGCGACACCCTGCCGAGGGCTGCCGGCCGGTCAGTGCCGTACGGCGACGCAAGCACGGCCGGTGGACGGGCAGGCGGGGCGCGGCACGGGAAGGGCCCCATCCGCTTCTCGCGGATCCTGATTGCGCGGTGCGCGACCTCGCGGGCCGCTTCTCCGCGTCTCTCCCAAGGGGCCCTTCCCGTCGCATTCAGGACAACACGCCGACGGGGAACGCGCCAGGATCGAACGTCCCCTCGGGGGATGTCACTTCTTCCGGGAAGCCGAGGTCACTCACCAGCCGTTTCCGCATGGCTCTCGCCCCCTCGACGCTTGCGTTCGCTCCCTCCGGTCTCCGCCGCCGTCGGGGACGCCCCAGGAGCCCTTCGGCCCCGGCCCGCCCTGGAAACGTCCTCTTGTCAACGGGGCGAGAGACCGGTCCGGATGTCGACGACCCCTCCACCGCCCGCACGGCGCGGGCCAGGCAGGGCGTCCGCGTGCACCGCCACGGCCGGGGCGCTCATCCGCGCGACGCGGCGGCGGCCTGCTTGAGCGGCTGGAGGACGGTCGCGGACGTCGCCGTGCTCCTCCTCGTCGTCGACCCGTGGAGGGCGGCGGCGGCCTCGGCGGTCGGGCCGGGGGAGCCCGGCGTCCTGGCGGCGACCAGCGGTCCGGTCACCGCCGGTGCACGTGCTCCAGCGCGGCGGCCAGTACGTGCGGGTCGTGGTGGCCCTTGTAGACGGCGGGCGGCTGCCGGTCGAGGCGGAGGAGGCGTGCCACGGCGGTCCACGCGGTCCGTACGGAGTACTCGACGGTGAAGGCGGCGTCGGCGGGTACCTCGGCGAACTGCCCGATGAACGCGAGGTTGACCGACCCCCGGGGCACCACCTCCGGCCGGTCGTCGCGTCGGCGGGCCAGGAACTGGCTGGTGGCGTACGGCATCAGGCACGGTACGACGGTGGAGGTCGCCAGGACACGCGCGGCCACGGCCTCGTCGGGACGCAGATGGTGCAGGACCTCTTCGAGGATCTCCCGGCCGGAGCACATCGTCATCGGCTTCGGCGTCCCGTTGCCGGCCCGGCCCGGGTGCAGGGCGTAAGCCCACCAGACCCCGACGTCCTCGGGCTGGTCGGGGCGGACCGGCCGGTCGTCCGCGACGATCGTGAGCAGCCACCCGGAGCCGGTGAACGTCATTGGGCCGCCGTGGTCCGTCCCGTGCCCGGCGAACTTCGCCAGCGCGTCCCGGAACGCCCCGGGGTCCTCGGTGGTGACGGTGAACGTCCCCACACGCGACTCCTTGACCCGCTTGTCGAACGCGTCCGGGTTGCCGAAGTCGTCGCGGCCCCGCGCCAGCCGGTGCCAGAGCAGCCAGGCGTCCGAGCGGGGATGCGGCGGGGGCGGCGGCGCGGTGTGCGAGCCGACGCAGGCGGAGTCGGCCATGGACCCGTTGGTCACGAGGACCAGGTCCTCCGGCGCCACCGCGACCCTCTCGTCCCGTCCGTGCCGGAAGACGGACAGGGCCGTGACGGTGATGTCCCGGTGGCCCGGAGCGAAAGTCAGGTCCGTGACCCGGCATCCCGTGTGGACGGTCACCCCGCGTTCGAGCAGCCAGGCCGTCAGGGGCCGTACGACCGAGTCGTACGGGTGGTAACGGGTGCGGTGCACGCCCGACAGGTTCCCGAGTCGCGGGAGCAGATGGAGGAACCGCTTGAGGTGGCGGCGGAACTCGATGGCGCTGTGCCAGGGCTGGAGGGCGAACGTGCTGCACCACAGGAACCAGAAGGCCGTGGTGAAGAAGTGCTCGCCGAAGCAGTCGCTGATCCGCCTGCCGTCCAGATGCGCCTCGGGGGTCGCGAGACAGCGGGCCAGGTCCAGTCGGTCGCGCTCGGAGAAGCCCGTCGAGCGCGTGTCGAGGACCCTCCCGTCCCCGTCGACGAGGCGCGCGAGACCGTCCCCGGTGAACCGCTCGTGCTCGGCGAGGATCTCCCGCGTCACCGACACCGACGGGTCGTCGAGCGAGGGGATGCCGGAGAGCAGGTCGTACGTGCACCGGTACTCGGCCTCGAACACCCGCCCGCCCCGCAGGCAGTAGCCGGTGTCCGCGGTGCCGTCGGCGTCCAGACCGCCGCCGATCCGCCGCTGCTCCTCGAACAGATGGATGTCCGAGCCGTCGAACCCGCCGTCGCGGATCAGGAACGCCGCCGCGGCGAGCGCGGCGATACCGCCGCCCACCAGATACGCCTTCGCCATCACACAACTCCTCGTGCCCGCCCGCCAGTCGGTGACGGAGCACCCCCAGCTTCCCGTGTGCCGCCCACGCCGTCATGGGGCCATTGGTCACTCGGTGGACGCGGGCCGACTTCCTGTTCATCCTCACCGACGTCCCCTGCGTCTTCACCGGCTACGGCACCCGGGACGCGCGTCCCCTCGTCGACGCCCCCCGGCAACTGCGCCGCGGGCCCAAGGCAGAGGCCGGGGCGACGGTCGTCGAACGCACCGGAGGGCCGGCAGCCATCGGTGCGCTCGACCCCTGAGCCACTGAGCCCCTGACGCCCGCAGGACCAGACGCCCGCAGGGCCTGACGACAGGGACGTTCGGCCCGCTTCCCGGGCCGTGCAGCCTCTCCGGCGGGTGCCGAGGACGCGGGACATTGAAGACGCAACGGGCCCCGGACCCGGTTCGTTTCCCCTCATCGCCGACGCCGACTCGTCCTGTCCTGTGTCCCGTCCCGGCGAGGGTCACCGGACCCGGCGAGCGCCCATCGGGCGGGGTTCGACGGGGCCGGCGTCGTCCACGCGGAACGTCAGCGCGCTCACCACGCCGACCACCCCGTCCACCCGCCACGTCAGCCGGATCGCGGCGGGGATGTCGCTGCGCCGCTCCAGTCGGCCCTCCAGCCTCACCACGCCGTCCCGGACCGACGCGGTGACGGTCCCGGGCGGCAGGCCCAGCGCACGGGGCAGGACCTCGTCGGTCACGTCCCGGCGGATCTCCTCGTCCGTGCGCAGGAACACCCGCAGCAGGTCCCGCCGGGTGGCGATGCCGATCAGTCGGTCCTCCTCGTCCACCACGGGCAGCCGGTCGACGCGATGCCGCTCCATGACGCGCGCGGCGTCCGCCACGCGTTGCTCCGGGTGCACCGTGACGGCGGGCGACGACATCAGATCCCCGGCGGTCACCGCCTCGGCCACGACCGGCGCCCGGCCCCGAGGGGCCCCCGCCGCCGGTCGGCGGACCAGATCGGTCCCGGAGACCACGCCCACGACCTTGTCGTCGTGGTCCACCACGGGCAGACCGCCGATGCGGTACCGGTCCAGCAGCCGGGCCACCTCCTCGAACGACGTGTCCCGGCGCGCCGCGACCACCTCACGGGTCATCACCTCACCGACGACGGTGCGCGTCATCACGCCCACTCCCTCCTCACCGGCTGTCGCCGCCGTCCGTCCCCGGCAGCGCGGCCCGCCCGGCCTCAAGTCGGGCGACCGGGACCCGGAAGGGGGAACAGGAGACGTAGTCGAGGCCGGCGGTGTGGAAGAAGTGCACCGACTCGGGGTCGCCTCCGTGCTCACCGCAGACGCCGATCTTCAGGTCCGGGCGCACCGCGCGGCCCTCCGCCACGGCGATCTCGACCAGCCGGCCCACGCCCTCACGGTCGATCGTCTCGAACGGGGACACCTTGAAGATGCCTTTGTCGAGGTAGGCGGAGAAGAACTCCGCCTCGACGTCGTCACGGGAGAAGCCCCAGGTGGTCTGGGTCAGGTCGTTGGTGCCGAAGGAGAAGAACCGCGCCTCCTCGGCGATCCTGCCCGCGGTGAGCGCGGCCCTCGGCAGCTCGATCATCGTGCCGACCGGGCAGGAGACGGCGACGCCCGACCGCTCGGCGACCTCCGCCAGGACCCGCTCCACCTCCTCGCGCACGATCCGCAGTTCCTCGACGGTGTCGACGAGCGGCACCATGATCTCCGCCCGGGGGTCGCCGCCCGCCCGCTTGCGCTCCACGACCGCCTCGGCGATCGCCCGTACCTGCATCGCGACCAGCCCCGGCGCGACCAGGCCCAGGCGGACGCCGCGCAGGCCGAGCATGGGGTTCTCCTCGTGCATGCGGTTCACCGCGTCCAGCAGCTCCGCGTCGTGCGCGCTGGGCGGACTGCCCTGCGCCTCGGCGGCCGCCAGCCGGACGGCCAGCTCGGTGCGGTCGGGCAGGAACTCGTGCAGCGGCGGGTCGAGGAGCCGGATGGTGACCGGCAGCCCGTCCATCGCCTCCAGGATGCCGACGAAGTCCCGGCGTTGCAGCGGCAGCAGCGCGTCCAGCGCCCGTGCGCGATCGGTGTCCGTGGCGGCGAGGATCATCGCCTCGACCAGCTGTCTGCGGTCCCCTAGGAACATGTGCTCGGTACGGCACAGCCCGATGCCCTCGGCGCCGAACCGCCGGGCCCGCGCGGCGTCCTCGGGCGTGTCGGCGTTCGCCCGCACACCCAACCGCCGCACCCCGTCCGCCTGCCGCATGGCCCGGGCCACGGCGGCCACCAGCCCCGTCGGCTCCTCGTCCCGCCCGCCGGTCTCGAAGTACCGCATGACCGCCGAGTCCACGAGTGGGGCCGCACCCGGGTACACGGCCCCCTCGGACCCGTCGACGGAGATGACGGTGCCCTCCTCGACGGTGGTACCGCCCGCGGTGAAGCGGCGCCCCCGCGGGTCCACCGTGATCTCCTCCGCGCCGCACACGCAGACCTTGCCCATGCCGCGCGCCACCACGGCCGCATGGCTGGTCTTGCCGCCCCGGCTGGTCAGCACGGCCTGGGCCGCGACCATGCCCGGCAGGTCGTCGGGGGTCGTCTCCTGACGTACGAGGACGACCTTCTCCCCGGCCGCGGCACGCCGTACCGCCTCGGCGGAGTCGAAGACGGCCGCGCCCACGGCGGCGCCCGGCGAGGCCGGGATGCCGTGGGCGAGGGCGTCTCCGACGGCAGCGGTGTCGAAGCGGGGGAACATCAGCCGCGCCAGCCCGCTCCCGCCGACCCGCGTCAGCGCCTCGTCCTCGCTGATCAGCCCCTCCTCGACCAGCTGGCCCGCGATGGCGAACGCCGCCTCCGCCGTCCGCTTGCCGACCCGGGTCTGGAGCATCCACAGGGTGCCGCGCTCGATGGTGAACTCGATGTCGCACAGATCCCGGTAGTGGGTCTCCAGGGTGCGCATGAGGTCCCGCAGCCGAGCGAACGACTCCGGGTCCATACGGCCCAGCTCGTCCAGCGGGACGGTGTTGCGGATGCCGGCCACGACGTCCTCGCCCTGCGCGTTCGGCAGGTAGTCGCCGTACAGGCCCGGCCGGCCGGTGGCCGGGTCGCGGGTGAAGGCGACCCCGCTGCCGGAGTCGGCGCCGAGGTTGCCGAACACCATGGTCTGCACGGTGACGGCCGTGCCCAGGTCGTCGGGGATGTGCTCGCGGCGGCGGTAGATCCGGGCGCGCTCGCCGTTCCAGGACTCGAAGACCGCGAGGACGGCCCGGCTCAGCTGCTCCGCGGGCGACTGGGGGAAGTACTCGCCCGTCCGGTCGCGGATCAGCTCCTTGTACGCCTCGACCAGCTCGGCCAGGTCGGCCGCGTCCAGTCCCAGGTCGTCGACGGCCCCACGGCGCTCCTTGAGCCGGGCCATGACGTCCTCGAACAGCGCGCCGTCGACCCCCATCACCGTACTGCCGAACATCTGTACGAGACGGCGGTAGGAGTCCCAGGCGAAGCGCTCGTTCCCGGACACCTTCGCCAGGCCCAGCACGGACTCGTCGTTCAGCCCGACGTCGAGGATCGTCTCCATCATGCCGGGCATGGAGAAACGGGCCCCCGAGCGGACCGACAGCAGCAGGGGGTCGGCGGGCTCGCCCAGCCGCCGTCCCGCCGCTTCCTCCAGGGCGGACAGGTGCTCGGAGATCTCGCGGGCCAGACCGTCCGGCGCGGAGCCGGTGGCCAGGTAGGCCCGGCATGCCTCCGTGGTGACGGTGAAGCCGGGTGGCACCGGCAGGCCCATCCGGGTCATCTCGGCGAGGTTGGCGCCCTTGCCGCCGAGGAGACCGGCCATGTCCCGGCCGCCCTCGGCGAACTCGTACACATAACGGACCATGGCGTCGCGCTCCTTCGTCCGGCTTCCGGGGGAGGGGGGGGCATGTCGATGCGGCGGGGTCACATCTCGAAGACGATGCGCGCCTTGACGTGACCGTCGAGTACCTCGGCGATCGCGTCGTTGACCGTCTCCAGCGGGCGGGTCTCGTAGATCACCTTTGTGCGTCCGGCCGCGTGCAGCCGGAACACCTCGTCCAGGTCCTGGCGGGTACCCACGATCGAACCGGTCACCGACGTGCCGCCGAGGACCGTGTCGAAGATCGGCACCCGGATGGTGCCGCCGGCGGGCAGGGCCACCATGACGAGCTTGCCGCCGCGCCTGAGCCCGCCGTACACCGAGGCGAAGGCGCCCTCGTCGACGGCGAGGGCGATCGCCGCGTGGGCGCCCCCGTGCCGCTTGAGCACCTCGGCCGGGTCCTCCTTGCGGGCGTCGATCAGGATGTCGGCCCCCAGCTCACGGGCGAGGTCCAGTTTGTCGTCGGTGACGTCGATCGCGGCGACGGTCGCTCCGGCGATCTTCGCGTACTGCACGGCGAGGTGGCCGAGACCGCCGATCCCGGAGACCGCCACCACCTGCGTGGGGCGCACCTCGGCGACCTTCACGGCCTTGTACGTGGTGACGCCGGCGCAGGTCAGCGGCGCCGCGTCGCGCGGGTCGATGCCGTCGGGCACGGAGGCCGCGAAGTCGGCGGAGGCGAGCATCTTCTCCGCGTGGCCGCCGTCCACGCCGTAGCCGGTGTTCCGCTGCCGCTCGCACAGCGTCTCCCAGCCGGACAGGCAGTGCTCGCACCGCCCGCAGGCCCAGCCCAGCCAGGGCACGGCCACCCGCTGCCCGACCTCCAGGTGGGTGACCCCGTCGCCGAGCGCCTCGACGACGCCGACGGCCTCGTGGCCGGGGACGAACGGCAGCGTGGGCCTGACCGGCCAGTCGCCGTGCGCGGCGTGGATGTCGGTGTGGCACAGCCCGGACGCCTCCACCCGGATACGGACCTGGCCGGGGCCGGGCTGCGGATCGGGCCGCTCCTCGATCACCAAGGGCCGGCCGAACGACGTGACCACTGCTGCCTTCATGGAATGCTCCCGAACTCCGTCGACGCGATGCCGTTCCAGGCTCGGTCCGGCGCGCGGACGGCGGCAGGTGCTGGACGTCCTCGCGGGTGGGGCCGACCGGCCCCCTCGGGGTCCGATAGGGCCTTCCGGCCCTGGCCCTTCGGCCCGGGATCACGGAGGATCGGCGGTGGACAGTGGCCGGCCGCCCCATGGCGGTCCGGCGTGGGATCGACGCGGAGCGAGCGAGGAGCATTCGATGGCGGACGGCGAGCGGCCCGGACCCGACAACCCGATCCGGGTGTTCCTGCTGGACGACCACGAGGTGGTACGGCGCGGAGTGCACGACCTGCTGAACGACGAGCCGGACATCACCGTGGTCGGCGAGGCCGCCAACGTCGAGCAGGCCCTGGTTCGGGTCCCCGCGCTGCGCCCCCACGTGGCGGTGCTGGACGTGCGCCTCCCGGACGGCGACGGCGTGAGCGTGTGCCGGGAGCTGCGCTCGAGCATGCCGGAGCTGGCCTGCCTGATGCTGACCTCGTTCGACGACGAGGAGGCCCTGCTGGACTCGATCATGGCGGGCGCGTCCGGGTATGTGCTGAAGCAGATCCAGGGCTCCGACCTGGTGTCCGCCGTGCGCACGGTGGCCGCCGGCCAGTCCCTGCTCGACCCCAGCGCGACCGCCCGGCTGATGGCGCGGCTGCGGCAGGGCCAGGAACCGGAGACCGAGCCCGACGCCCTGCCGGGCCTGACCGACCGGGAGCGGGAGATCCTTGCCCTGATCGGCGAGGGGCTCACCAACCGCCAGATCGGCCAGCGGCTCTACCTCGCCGAGAAGACGGTCAAGAACCACATCTCCCGGCTGCTCGCGAAGCTGGGCGTGGAGCGCAGGGTCCAGGCCGCCGTCATCGCGACCCAGGCCCAGGACCGGCTCAAGCCGAACACCCGCTGACTCCCGTGGGGCGGGGCGCGCCACCCCGACGGCCCGCCCCGCCCCACCGCTGTCACTCCGAGACAGGCATGACCAGCGTCTCGGTGAAGTCGACGGCGCCTTCACGCCGGTAGAAGCGCTGGGCGCCGTCGTTGCCCGCCATGGCCGAGATCTTCATGACCTCGACACCCGCCTCGGCGAGCCGCCGCGAGCAGTTGCCTGTCCCACTCCGGCGCCGCGGGCCTCGTCATCGACGACGAGGGTTTCCAGGACGCCCACCTGGTTGCCCCACTGCCATGACCCAGCGGCGTGGACGACACGCACCACCGCATAGCCGAGCAGCCGCACCCCGCCCCGCCCGACCAGTACGGCGGCGTGCGGCTCCCGCATCCAGGCGAGGTACTTGCCCCCGGCGCAGCCGCCGCGAGTCCCCGGGCGGGCGAACCGCGCCCAGAGCCGCGAGGTGCGGAGCCGCCCGGCTGCGGTGAACCAGGAGCTGCCCCCAGAGGCGCTCCGGACAGTCCACCTCCGAGGCGGCCAGGACGTCGATCACGGGATGCACGCCGCGCAGCCCAACCGCGCGGGCCGTTCCCGTCCGGGGCGGGCCACAGCTCCGCGTGCACCGGCGTGAACTCGAAGGGGTACTCGACATCGCCTCGCCCGCGAAAGTCGGTTGAGGCGCCGTGGGATGTCGGCGAAGGTCTGCCCATGGAGTTCCTCTGCTACCACCGAGACCGGCCCGGCTCCCTCCCCCTGCGTGAAGAACTGGGGGAAGCGCACTGGGCCTACATGGACCAGTACGAGAAGGAGCTGATCGCCCGCGGCCCGACCTTCGCCGAGGACGGCGAGACGCCCACCGGGAGCGTCCACATCGTCGACCTGCCGGATGCCGCGGCCGCCCGCGCGTTCGCCTTCGACGAACCCACATACCAGGCCGGCGCCTACCGGGACGTCCTGCTGCGCCGGTGGCGCAATCTGCTGGGGCGCACCATGTGGGAGTTCCCCGGCGGCCGGAGCGGCGGCAACCGGTACCTGGTCCTCGGCCTCGGCTCCGGCCTGCCCGCCGACCTCACTGTGCCGTCCGACCACGAGGAGCTGATCGCGTACGGGCCGCTGCTGTCCGACGACGGCGCGACCTGGCTGGGCACGGCCGTCCTGCTCAGGGCCCCGGACGCGGACGCGGCCCGCGCCGTCCTGACGGGGGACCGGTACGCCGACATCGAGGTCCACGACTGGGAGTTCGGCGGACGTCGGTGAACCGGAAGTCCGTCACACGGGCGGCCGGGTGAGTCCCCTGGGAGAAACGGGGGGTGCCTCTATGTCCTTCGTCAAGCGAGTCGAGGGCTCCTCGGCTCGTAGAAGGTTCCGTCGCGGAGCATGGCGAACAGGACGCTGATGCGGT
>NZ_JBVIBK010000046.1:13727-34928 GCF_055573455.1 Streptomyces sp. NPDC030183 | reverse complement strand
CGGGACGTCGGCCGCGCCCCGGACGGGGTCGGTTGCCGCCCCTGCCGGGACGTCGGCCGCCGCCTCTGCCGGGACGTCGGCCGCGCCCCGGACGGGGTCGGTTACCGCCCCTGCTGGGACGCCGGCCACCGCCTCTGCCGGGACGTCGGCCGCGCCCCTGACGGGGTCGGTTACCGCCCCTGCTGGGACGCCGGCCACCGCCTCTGCCGGGACGTCGGCCGCGCCCCGGACGGGGTCGGTTACCGCCCCTGCTGGGACGCCGGCCACCGCCTCTGCCGGGACGTCGGCCGCGCCCCGGACGGGGTCGGTTACCGCCCCTGCTGGGACGCCGGCCACCGCCTCTGCCGGGACGTCGGCCGCGCCCCGGACGGTCGGCCACCGCCTCTGACGGGACGCCGGCCGCGGCCCTGTCGGGACGCCTGACGCCCCGAGAGGCGATGCGCCCGGCGCCCTCAACAGGGGTGCTCACGGCCCCATGCGGTGCGACGCGAAAAACCTCCCTCCCGGCAGCCCCGCCCCCCGATGGCGAAAAATGCACCACACCCCGCCACCCACTCGCCCCGGGCAAGTCCCCCTTCCCCTCACCGCCCCAGAGCACCCCCGCCAGGGGCGCGGGGAACTGCGCGACCAGCCCCAACGAACCCGCACCCGCGCCCCACCGCATCCACCCCCCACCGTCCGCGCCGGCCCCTCTCCGAGCCGCGGGGAACTGCGCGACCAGCCCCAACGAACCCGCACCCGCCACCCCACCGAAACCACCCCCCACCGTCCGCGCCGGCCCCTCTCCGAGCCGCGGGGAACTGCGCGACCAGCGCAACGAACCCGCACCCGCCACCCCACCGCACCCACCCCCCACCGCCCGCGCCGGCCACCCCTTCCCGGCCGCCCGTAACCGCGCGACCAGCCACAACAGACCCCCGCGCGCCAACCCCACCCAAACCACCCCCCACCCCCCGCGCCAACCCCCGCACCCCCTTCCGACACGGCCCCATAACAACCGGGCAACCGGGGCTTTCCCGCCAGGGTCTACGCGCGTTACCCTCGGCGAAAGCCAGCGCCGACGCTGTGAAGCACCACTGAGCAGTACCCTCCGGCGCTTGTACGACTAGGAGCACCAGAACATGCGCCGGGTTTCCCGCATCGCGGTCGCAGGCGCAGCGACCGCCTCCCTCGCCCTCGCCCTCTCCGCCTGTGGCGGCACCTCGACGGAGGCGTCGTCCTCCTCCGACTCGAAGGGCGGCGACAAGGGCCTCGCGATCGCGTACGACGTCGGCGGCAAGGGCGACCAGTCCTTCAACGACGCCGCGTACGCAGGCCTGGAGCAGGCGAAGAAGGAGTTCGGGTACCAGACCCAGGACATCGAGCCCACCGAGGGCGAGACGGACGCCGACAAGGAGCAGCGCCTGGTCTCCCTGGCCAAGCAGGGCTACAACCCGGTCATCGGCGTCGGCTACGCGTACGCGACCGCCGTGAAGGAGGCCGCCGAGCAGTACCCGGACACCACCTTCGGCATCGTGGACGACTCCACCGTCCAGCTGAAGAACGTGGCCGACCTGGTCTTCTCCGAGGAGCAGGCGTCGTACCTCGCGGGCGTCGCGGCCGCCAAGAGCACCAAGACGAACGTGGTCGGCTTCGTGGGCGGCGTGGACATCCCGCTGATCCACAAGTTCCAGGCCGGCTTCGAGCAGGGCGTCAAGGACACCAACCCCAAGGCCAAGGTGCTCACCCAGTACCTCACCCAGACGGCCGAGGAGGGCGGCTTCTCCAGCCCCGACAAGGGCAAGTCGGCCGCCGAGGGCCAGATCGAGAAGAAGGCCGACGTCGTGTACGCGGCGGCCGGTCTGTCCGGTCAGGGCGTGATCGAGGCCGCCGCCGCCAACAAGGTGTGGGCGATCGGCGTCGACTCCGACCAGTACCAGCAGGAAGCCCTCGCGAAGTACAAGGACGCGATCCTGACCTCGGCGATGAAGGACGTCGCCAAGGCGGTGTACAACCTGGCGAAGTCGGTCGAGGACGGCAAGCCCGAGACCGGTATCGTCAGGGGCGATCTGAAGAGCGGTGAGGTCGGCCTCGCCGCCTCGAACCCCACCTTCAAGGACGACACCAAGCTCCAGGAGGCCATCGAGACGGCCAAGGAGAAGATCATCAGCGGCGAGATCAAGGTCAAGACCAGCTGAGCCAGCAGGACCTCGAGCAGACACGCGACCCCGGGGACGTGCGGCCGTGCGGGAGCCGTACATCCGGCCCGCACCTCCCCGGAGCCGCTGGTAACCGCGGGGTTACGTCCGCTCAACGGGGTACGGGGAGTCTGCCTCCCTGTACCCCGTTGTCTCGGGCGTCGCCCCTTTCGATGCCGTAGGGGCGCTACGCGCGTAGACGACCCCCTTTCCCAGGAGAGTGCGCCATCAACGCGTCCAGCAGCCCTCCGGCCGACGCGGCGGTCAACGGTCAGGAGACCGCCGTCGAACTCGCCGGGATCACCAAGCGATTCCCCGGCGTGGTGGCCAACCACGACATCCACCTCACCGTCCGCAAGGGCACCGTCCACGCCCTCGTCGGGGAGAACGGCGCCGGCAAGTCGACCCTGATGAAGATCCTCTACGGCATGCAGAAGCCGGACGAGGGCACGATCGCGGTCGACGGACGGCAGGTCACCTTCTCGTCCCCCGCCGACGCCATCGCGCGCGGCATCGGCATGGTGCACCAGCACTTCATGCTGGCCGACAACCTCACCGTTCTGGAGAACGTGGTCCTCGGCAGCGAGAAGCTCTACGGCATCGGCGCCAAGGCCCGCCGCACGATCAAGGAGATCTCCGACCGGTACGGCTTCGGGGTCCGCCCCGACGTCCTCGTGGAGGAGCTGGGCGTCGCCGAGCGCCAGCGCGTGGAGATCCTCAAGGTCCTCTACCGCGGCGCCCGCACCCTGATCCTGGACGAGCCCACCGCCGTGCTGGTGCCGCAGGAGGTCGAGGCGCTCTTCGCCAACCTGCGCGAGCTCAAGGCGCAGGGCCTGTCGGTCATCTTCATCTCCCACAAGCTGGGCGAGGTGCTGTCCGTCGCCGACGAGATCACCGTCATCCGGCGCGGCACGACCGTCGGTACGGCCGTCCCCGCCGAGACCACTCCGCGCCAGCTCGCCGAGCTGATGGTCGGCAGTGAGCTGCCCACCCCGGAGACCGCCGAGTCCACGGTCACCGACCGCCCCGTACTCAGCGTCGACAAGCTCCGTCTGATGGCGCCGGGCGGCAAGGCCCTCCTGGACGACATCAGCTTCACCATCCACGCGGGCGAGGTCCTCGGCCTCGCCGGTGTCGAGGGCAACGGCCAGACCGAGCTGGTCGACGCGCTGATCGGTCTGAAGGCCGCCGACTCCGGCACGATCCGGCTCGCCGACGACGAGATCACCGCGTGGCCCACCCGCAAGCGCCGTGAGCAGGGCGTCGGCTACATCCCCGAGGATCGCCACCGGCACGGTCTGCTCCTGGAGGCCCCCCTCTGGGAGAACCGTATCCTCGGCCATGTGACCGAGCGGCCCAACGCCAAGGGCGTCTGGCTCGACCCGAAGGCCGCCCAGGAGGACACGCGCCGGATCGTCGCCGAGTACGACGTCCGCACCCCCGGCATCGACGTCACCGCCGCCTCCCTGTCCGGCGGCAACCAGCAGAAGCTGATCGTCGGCCGCGAGATGAGCCACAAGCCGCGCTTCCTGATCGCCGCCCACCCCACCCGCGGTGTGGACGTCGGCGCGCAGGCCCAGATCTGGGACCAGATCCGGGAGGCCCGCCGCGAGGGCCTGGCCGTGCTGCTGATCTCCGCCGACCTCGACGAGCTGATCGGCCTGTCCGACACCCTCCGGGTGATCTACAACGGCAAGCTGGTCGCGGACGCCGACCCGGCCACCATCACCCCAGAGGAGCTCGGCTCCGCCATGACCGGTGCCGTCACCGGCCACCTCGAACACGAAGAGACCCCCGAGACGCCGGGCAAGGCCCCCGAGTCTCCGGAAGGCGAGGCCCGCTGATGAAGAAGTTCGACAAGGAGCGGGTGCTCCTCGCGGTGGCCGGGCCGGTCCTCGCGCTCGCCGTCGCCTTCGTGCTGACCGCGATCGTGCTGCTCGCGTCCGGCAAGAACCCGGTCGAGCCGTTCACGATCATGTTCGAGCAGGCGTCGTTCTCGGACATCCAGGTCCGGATCATCAACCAGGCGTCGCTGTACTACATCGCGGCTCTCGCGGTGGCCATCGGCTTCCGCATGAACCTGTTCAACATCGGTGTCGACGGCCAGTACCTGCTCGGCGCCATGATGACGGCGATCGTCGGCGCCCACATGGACCTGCCGGCGGCCATCCAGATCCCGCTGCTGATGCTGACGGCGATCTTCACCGGCGCCTTCTGGGCCGGCATCGTCGGTGTCCTCAAGGTCACCCGCGGCGTCAGTGAGGTCGTCGCGTCGATCATGCTCAACGCGATCGCGACCTCCATCATCGGCTACCTCTGGCTGCCGAACGTCTTCGGCGTCAAGGTCGGCAACAACAACACCACCGGTGAGATGGCCGAGTCCGGCTGGGTGCCCGGCATCGACATGGGCGCCGCCGGCGAGATCTACGGCCTGGTCCTCCTCGCCGTCGCGCTCGGCGTCGGCTACTGGGTCGTCATCAACCGCACCCGCTTCGGCTTCGACCTGCGCGCCTCCGGCGCCTCGGAGACGGCCGCCGCGGCCAGCGGTGTCGACCCCAAGCGGATGATCCTCACCGCCATGCTGATCTCCGGCGGTGTCGCCGGCCTCGCGGGTCTGCCGATCCTGCTCGGCGACACGCACACCTACAGCCTCAACTTCCCCACGGGCATCGGCTTCCTCGGCATCGGCATCGCCCTGCTGGGCCGCAACAGCCCGGTCGGCATCGCCTTCGCGTCCCTGCTGTGGGCCTGGCTCGACAAGGCGTCGCCGGAGCTGGACTTCCACGGCTACGACAAGGAGATCGCGGTCATCATGCAGGGCCTGATCGTGCTCTCGGTCGTCGTCTCCTACGAGACCGTCCGTGAGTGGGGCCTGCGTCGCCAGCAGCGCCGCGTCGGCGCCGAGCTCGCCGCCGGGAACGTCCTCGGCGCGGACAACAACGTCAAGAAGGAGGTGGCTGGCCGATGACCACGAGCACCACCGCGACCGACCTCAACCAGCCCTCGCTGGAGCCCACCGCCCGGACCGGGCGCAAGATGTCGCTGCCCGTGCTGCTGCTGGTCATCTCCGGCGTTCTGGCACTCACCTCGATCGTTCGCATCATCACCGGCGCGAACGGCATCACCAACGTCAGCCAGATGTCCACCGCGCTGGAGCTGGCCGTCCCGATCGGCCTGGCCGGTCTCGGCGGTCTGTGGGCCGAGCGCTCGGGCGTGGTCAACATCGGCCTCGAGGGCATGATGATCCTCGGCACCTGGTTCGGTGCCTGGGCCGGCTTCCAGTACGGCCCGTGGACCGGTGTCCTCGTCGGCATCGCCGGCGGCGCGGTCGGCGGCCTGCTGCACGCCTTCGTCACCGTCACCTTCAACGTGAACCACATCGTCTCCGGTGTGGCCATCAACATCCTGGCCCTCGGCGCCACCCGCTACCTCGCCCCGCTGGCCTTCGAGGGCCACCAGGGCGGTTCCGCCAAGCAGTCCCCGCCGGTCGAGTCCATCGGCGACTTCACCATCCCCGGACTGTCGGACGCGCTGACGGAACTCAACTCCAAGGGCTGGTTCTTCATCTCGGACCTCGCCGGCCTGCTCGGCGGTCTGGTCACCAACGTCTCGTGGCTGACCCTCGTCGCCGTCGCGCTGGTCCCCGCCACCTGGTGGATCCTGTGGCGCAGCGCCTTCGGCCTGCGGCTGCGCTCCTGCGGTGAGAACCCGATCGCCGCCGAGTCCCTCGGTGTCAACGTCTACAAGTACAAGTACATCGCCGTGATCATCTCCGGCGGTCTGGCCGGCCTCGGCGGAGCCTTCCTCTCCATCGTCGCCAACCCCTTCTACCTGGAGGGCCAGACCAGCGGCCGCGGCTTCATCGGCCTCGCCGCGATGATCTTCGGCAACTGGATGCCGGGCGGCCTCGCCCTCGGCGCCGGCCTGTTCGGCTACACCGACAGCCTCAACCTGCGCGGCGGCTCGGAGAACGTCCACGCCCTGCTGCTGCTCGGCGCGCTGCTGCTGTTCATCGGCGCGATCTGGCTGGCCGTCCGCAAGAAGTTCGTCCCGGCCCTGATCACCGCCGTCATCGGCGCCCTGGTGTTCACCTGGTACGCCACCACCAACGAGGTCCCGAACCAGGTCGTCGCCGCCACCCCGTACGTCATCACGCTGATCGTCCTCGCGCTCTCCGCGCAGCGGCTGCGGATGCCGAAGGCGGACGGCCTGCCGTACCGGAAGGGACAGGGCAAGTGACCGCCGTCGACTGGGAGAAGCTGCGTACGGTGGCCCGGGACGCCATGTCCCGGGCGTACGCCCCGTACTCCGGCTACCCGGTCGGCGTGGCGGCCCTCGTCGACGACGGCCGGATCGTCTCGGGCTGCAACGTCGAGAACGCCTCCTACGGGCTCGGACTGTGCGCGGAGTGCGGTCTCGTCTCGGAGCTGCAGAACAGCGGCGGTGGCCGCCTCACGCACTTCACCTGCGTGGACGGCAAGGGCGAGGTCCTCGTCCCGTGCGGCCGCTGCCGGCAGCTGCTGTACGAGTTCGGCGGGCCCGACCTGCTGCTGGAGACCCCCGGCGGGATCCTCCCCCTCTCACAGATGCTGCCCCAGGCCTTCGGCCCGGACCATCTCACCAAGTAACTCCCGTGCGGCCCCTCCTGACGACCGGTCGGAGGGGCCGCTCCCTTTCCGATCCTCACCGGGTCGCTTTCGGAACCTTCGAAAGGAAAGCCATGACTGTGCTGTCGATGGACGCCATCTCCGTGATCCGCACCAAGCGGGACCGCGGCGAGCTGAGCGACGAGCAGATCGACTGGGTCATCGACGCGTACACCCGCGGGGAGGTCGCCGACTACCAGATGGCCGCCCTGAACATGGCGATCCTGCTCAACGGCATGAACCGCCGTGAGATCGCCCGCTGGACGGCCGCGATGATCGCCTCCGGCGAGCGCATGGACTTCTCCTCCCTGTCCCTGCCGACCGCCGACAAGCACTCCACGGGCGGTGTCGGCGACAAGATCACCCTCCCGCTGGCGCCCCTGGTCGCGGCCTGCGGCGCGGCCGTCCCCCAGCTCTCGGGCCGCGGCCTCGGCCACACCGGCGGCACCCTGGACAAGCTGGAGTCCATCCCCGGCTGGCGCGCCCTCCTCTCCAACGAGGAGATGCTGTCCGTGCTGGACAGCGTGGGCGCGGTGATCTGCGCGGCGGGCGACGGCCTGGCCCCCGCCGACAAGAAGCTGTACGCGCTCCGCGATGTCACGGGCACCGTCGAGGCCATCCCGCTCATCGCGTCCTCGATCATGTCGAAGAAGATCGCGGAGGGCACCGGCTCGCTCGTCCTCGATGTGAAGGTCGGCAGCGGCGCCTTCATGAAGACCATCGAGGACGCCCGTGAGCTGGCCTCCACGATGGTCGGCCTGGGCACGGACCACGGTGTGAAGACCGTGGCGCTCCTGACGGACATGTCCACCCCGCTGGGTCTGACCGCCGGCAACGCGCTGGAGGTCCGCGAGTCGGTCGAGGTCCTCGCGGGCGGCGGCCCGGCGGACGTCGTCGAGCTGACGATCGCCCTGGCCCGCGAGATGCTCGACGCGGCCGGCGTGAAGGACGCCGACCCGGCGAAGGCGCTGGCCGACGGCTCCGCCATGGATGCCTGGCGCCGCATGATCGCGGCCCAGGGCGGCGACCCCGACGCGGTGCTGCCCACCTCCCGCGAGCAGCACATCGTCAAGGCGCCCTCGTCGGGCGTCCTGACCCGCCTCGACGCCTACGACATCGGCATCGCCGCCTGGCGTCTCGGCGCCGGCCGCGCCCGCAAGGAGGACCCGGTCCAGGCCGCCGCGGGCGTCGAGATGCACGCCAAGCCCGGCGACACCGTCACCGAGGGCCAGCCGCTGCTCACCCTGCACACGGACACCCCCGAGCGCTTCTCCTACGCGCTGGAGGCCGTCGAGGGCTCGTACGACATCGCCGCCGCGGGCACGCCGTTCACCCCGAACCCGATCGTGCTGGACCGCATCGCCTGAGCGGGCTGCCCGCCACGGCCGACGCCGCTGTCGTCGCGTCCGCGATGAGTTTTGGGGGCCGGTCCGGTCTACCCATCGTGGATGCGACGACACCCGCCGTACTCGTGCTGCCAGGCCCCGTCACCCGGGACGAGGTGCCCCGGCTCTGTGCCGAGGTGCGCGCGCGACTGGAGGCCGACCGGGCAGGCGGTGTCGTGGTGTGCGACGTCGCCGGGATCGGGCCGCCCGGGCTGGGAGCGGTCGACGTCCTGGCCCGGTTGCAGCTCGCCGCGAAGCGGGCCGGGGGCCGTATACGGCTGCGGGACCCCGACCCGGCGCTGTGCGCGCTACTGCGCCTGGTCGGACTTGCCCTCGATGTGGAGCGGCAGGTCGAAGAGGGGGAACCAGCGGGCGGTGTCCAGGAAGCAGTGGAACCCGGCGATCCGGCCCTCTGATATCTCCAGCACCTGCACGGCCCACGCGGTGAAGCCGCCCTTCTCCTCGTCGGGCTTGTACTGCGCGAAGCCCGGCAGGCCGTTCACCGCGACGGGCACCAGGTGCGAGCCGGCGCAGGCGGCGCCCAGCGTGGTCATGAACCCGGTGATGTCGCCGGTGCCGGTGAGCCACAGGTCGAACGGCGGCATCGTCATCACCGCGTCCTCGTGCAGCAGGGCCGTCAGCGCCGTCATGTCGTACCCCTCGAAGGCGGCGACATAGCGCTCCAGCAGCTTCTGCTGCTCCTCGTCGAGCGGGTCGGACACATCGCCCTCGGCCGCCCGGCCCTCGCCGAGGGTCGCGCGGGCCCGCTGGAGCGCGCTGTTCACCGAGGCGACCGAGGTGTCCAGCAACTCGGCGACCTCGCTCGCCTTCCAGGCCAGCACCTCGCGCAGGATGAGCACGGCGCGCTGCTTGGCGGGCAGCTTCTGCAGGGCGGCGACGAACGCCAGCCGCACCGACTCCTTGGCCACCGCCGCCTCCGCCGGGTCGGCGGTCGTCGGCAGCACCCGGGCGTCGGGGACGGGCTCCAGCCAGGTGTTGTCGGGGCGGGGGGCGAGGGCGGCCTGGGCGAGGGGGGTGGATTCGGTGAGATCCATGGGCCGGGCCCGCTTGTTCCCCGCGGTCAGCATGTCCAGGCAGACGTTCGTCGCGATGCGGTACAGCCAGGACCGCAGGGAGGACCTGCCCTCGAACTTCTCGTAGCTGCGCCAGGCGCGGATCATCGTGTCCTGCACGGCGTCCTCCGCCTCGAAGGACGAGCCGAGCATCCGGTAGCAGTACCCGGTCAGCTCGACCCGGTGCTTCTCCAGCCGGACGTCCAGATCCGCCGTCACCGTCGCCGTACCGTCACTCATGGCCAACCCACCCCTGTGGCTCTTTCCGTCACACGCACCAGTGCGTGCCAACACTCCGGAAGCTACCGCAGCCCACTGACAATGGCTCCCGGAGCGGACGAAGGGCCAGGTCAGCGGGCTGTGGTGGAACGGGGTGGAGGGGGCGTCAGACGGTGGCGAGCCTCCGCTGCGCGCGAGCGGCGCGCGACCCCACCACGGTGATCGCCACGACCCCCAGCACGGCCAGCAGGCCCATGGACACGGTCCCGGCCCAGCCGCCCGCGTGGAACGCCATCGCGCCGAGCGTGCTGCCCGCGCTGGACCCCACGTAATACGCCGACTGGTACAGCGCGGACGCCTGCGCCCGCCCCTCCTTCGCCGTGTGGCTGACCGCCGACGACGCCACCGCGTGCCCGGCGAAGAACCCGGCGGTGATCAGCACCAGCCCGATCAGCACCAGCGGCAGCGACCCGGACAGCGAGACCAGCAGACCGGCGGTCGTCGTACCGCCCGCGAGGTACAGCGCACCCCGCCGCCCCAGCCGCGCGACCAGCTTCCCGGCGGTCGAGGCGGACACCGTGCCGACCAGGTACACCAGGAAGATCGAGCCGATGACACCCTGCGGCAGCGAGAACGGGGCCTCGGTCAGCCGGTAGCCGATGACGGTGTAGACGGCGCCGAAGACGGTCATGAAGAGCGCGCCGATGGCGTACAGCCGCCGCAGCAGCGGGTCACCGAGGTGCGCGCGGACCGTACGGGCCAGCACCGCCGGCCGCGGAGAGCCCGCCACGAAGTGCCTCGGCGCGGGCAGCAGCAGCCGGAAGGCCACCGCGCACCCCACCGCGATCAGGCCGAGCACACCGAGCGCGACCCGCCAGCCCCACTCCTGCGCGACCCAGCCGGTCACGATCCGCCCGCTCATGCCGCCGACGCTGTTGCCGGCGACGAAGAGGCCGATCGCGGTGACGAGGGCCCTGGGCCGGACCTCCTCGGCGAGATAGGCGGTCGCGGAGGCCGGCACACCGGCCAGCGCGGCGCCCTGCACCGCGCGCAGCACCACCAGCGCGGCCAGCGAGGGCGCGAAGGGGATCAGCAGCGCGACCCCGACCGCGACCGCCAGCGACCCCGTCATCACCGCGCGCCGCCCGAACCGCTCCGACAGCGCGCTCATCGGCAGCACGAACAGCGCCAGCGCGCCGGTCGCCGCCGAGACCGTCCAGCTGGCCGCGCTCGCGGTGCCCCCGAAGCCGGTGGAGATCAGCGGCAGCAGGGCCTGCGTGGAGTACAGGAGGGCGAAGGTGGCGACCCCCGCGAGGAACAGCGCCAGGCTCATCCGGCGGTAGCCGGGACCTCCCGGCGCCACGCGGGTGTCGACGGGGGTGCTGACTGATCCGGCGCCCACCTTGGTGGACGCCTCGGTACTGGCGGAAGGCATGCCTCGAAGCTACGTACGCCGTTTCTCATCCGTCCAATGCATGGAACCCCCATAATCGTTCCTGTGATGCATCAGCAGAGGTCAGAGCCGCGGCTGTCACCGTCCGGTGACACAGAAGACATCGAGGACGTCGTCCTGCGGCTCGCGCCCCGCCTCGCCTACTTCGCCGGTGTCGCCCGCACCGAGCACGTCACCCGGGCCGCGCAGGAGATGCAGGTCCCGCAGTCGACCCTGTCGCGGGCCATGGTCCGGCTCGAACAGGACCTCGGCGTCGACCTGTTCGCCCGCCGCGGCCGCACGGTCTCCCTCACCCACGCCGGGCGCACCTTCCACGCCTCCGTCGAACGCGCCCTCGCCGAGATCGAGCGCGCCGCCGACGAGGTCCGCGCCGACGCCGACCCGGCCACCGGCAAGGTCGCCTTCGGATTCCTGCACACCATGGGCGCCGAGACCGTCCCCGGCCTGCTCCAGGCGTTCCGCGCCGAGCACCCCCGCGTCCGCTTCAGCCTCGTCCAGAACTACGGCGAGGCCATGATCGAACGGCTGCGCGCGGGCGAACTCGACCTCTGCCTCACCTCGCCCGTCCCGGACGCCCCCGACCTCGTCGCCCGCCGCCTCGACGAGCAGAAGCTCCGCCTCGTCGTCCCCGCCGACCACCGCCTCGCCGCCCGTAAACGCGTCCGCCTCGCCGAGGCAGCCGACGAAACGTTCGTCACCCTCGAACCCGGCTACGGCATGCGCCGCATCACCGACGACCTTTGCAGCCAGGCGGGCTTCAAGCCCCGTATCGCCTTCGAGGGCGAGGAGGCCGAGACGCTGCGCGGGCTCGTCGCCGCCGGACTGGGGGTGGCCCTGCTGCCCCCGCCGGCCGTCCCGAGGCCGGGCGTCGTGGAGCTGACGGTCACCGCGCCCCGAGCGGCCCGGGAGATCGGCGTCGCCTGGCTGGCCGGACACCCGGACACACCCCCGGTGGCGGCCTTCAAGAAGTTCCTGCTGTCGAGGAAGGGCCGCCTCCTCGACGACTGATCACGGGCCTGATCACCCGCGCCTGATCAGCCGCGCCTGATCACGCCCGACTGATCGCGCGCGGGAACGGACCCTTCAGCCGCCCCACCGGGAGCGCACCGACCCGAACCCGGAGGCGAGGGGCATCCGCAGCCCCAGCGGCGGCGGCGCGGCGAGCGCGTCCTCCACCGGCCGCGAGAACGTCCGCCCGAACAGCACCCCCATCACGAAGTCCGAGGCGAGCGCGTGCACCTCGTCGCGGTACTGCGTCAGCCCGTGCCGGTCCGCGTGCACCTCGAACCGGCAGATGTCGGGGTTGGTCTTCTTCGCGCGCGCGGCGAACCGGAACGACAGCTCCGGGTCGACCCGCTCGTCGTTCGTGCCGTGCACGATCAGCACCCGCCGCCCCGCGAGCTGTTTCACCGGTTCGGGCGGCGCGGCAACGTCCTCCTCGGGCAGCCAGGGAGCGATCGCCAGCACGGAGTTGACGGCGTCGTGCCCCCCGGCGTGCAGCGCGGCCCGCGCCCCCATGTGCAGCCCCACCAGGCACACCGGCACGTCCCCGTAGCGCCGGACCACCTCGTCCGCGGCCCACTCGGCGTCCCGCGCGAGCCGTGCCTCCGTACCGTTCCAGCCGCGGTGGCGGTAGTGCACGACATGGGCCGCCAGGCCCTCCTCGCGCCCCGCGCGGACCAGCCGGCGGCCGAGGGCGCGTACGGAGGCGGTGGCGACCATGGGGGAGGGTCTGCGGGTGGATGCCTCGTCGCCGGCCGGGAGGAGCAGGACCACCGCGCCGACCGTGCTGGGCTCCGGACCGAACGTCCGCCCAAGTCGGGGCGTTCGTACCGGCATTGCTTGCTGCGCCATGACAGAACAGTGTCAGAAGAGATGGTGTACGCCACCCGTCCTGCGGGTCACCGTTGGGTATCGACGGCACTGCCCGACAGGTGCTCTACGCGCGTAGGCGATATGGTGCGAAAATGACGAACCAGACTGACCGGACCGGAACCACCCCGGACTCGGACCAGATCCGCCGGGCGCCCAAGGTTCTGCTGCACGACCATCTCGACGGCGGGCTCCGCCCCGGCACCGTCATCGAACTCGCCGAAGCCTCCGGCTACACCCCCCGGCTTCCGGAGACCGACCCCGACCGGCTCGGGGTCTGGTTCCGCGAGGCCGCCGACTCCGGTTCCCTGGAGCGGTACTTGGAGACCTTCTCCCACACCGTCGGCGTCATGCAGACCCGTGACGCGCTCTTCCGGGTCGCCGCCGAGTGCGCGCAGGACCTCGCCGAGGACGGTGTCGTCTACGCCGAGGTCCGCTACGCCCCCGAGCAGCACCTCGACGGCGGCCTCAGCCTGGAAGAGGTCGTCGAGGCCGTCAACGAGGGCTTCCGCGAGGGCGAGCGCCGGGCCAGGGAGGCCGGGCACCGCATCCGTGTGGGCGCCCTGCTCACCGCCATGCGGCACGCCGCCCGTGCCCTGGAGATCGCCGAACTCGCCAACCGCTACCGCGACCTGGGCGTCGTCGGCTTCGACATCGCCGGCGCGGAGGCCGGCTACCCGCCCACCCGGCACCTCGACGCCTTCGAGTACCTCAAGCGGGAGAACAACCACTTCACCATCCACGCCGGGGAGGCGTTCGGCCTGCCCTCCATCTGGCAGGCGTTGCAGTGGTGCGGCGCCGACCGGCTCGGCCACGGCGTGCGCATCATCGACGACATCCAGGTCCACGAGGACGGCTCGGTGAAGCTCGGCCGTCTCGCCTCCTACGTCCGCGACAAGCGCATCCCGCTGGAGCTGTGCCCGAGCTCCAACCTCCAGACGGGCGCCGCCCGTTCCTACGCCGAGCACCCCATCGGACTGCTGCGGCGGCTGCACTTCCGCGCCACGGTCAACACCGACAACCGGCTGATGTCCCACACCAGCATGAGCCGTGAATTCGAGTACCTGGTCGAGGCTTTCGGTTACACGCTCGACGACATGCAGTGGTTCTCGGTCAATGCTATGAAGTCAGCATTCATTCCTTTCGATGAACGACTGGCCATGATCAATGACGTGATCAAGCCCGGCTATGCCGAGTTGAAATCCGAATGGCTGTTCCGTCAAACGGCCTCCACCAGCGGTTCTGTCGACGAATAACCTCGATCAATCACTTCCGGGAGCGACCGCGCGAAGGGTGACGCGGCCGCTTGTCGATGTTTGCCTCCGGCGGGACTTTGGTGTTTACGTTTCGGCACCGCTCACCACCCGTCAAACGCATTCCAAGGACGCATTCAACATGAAGCAGTCTGCTGCCAAGACCCTCGGTGTCGCCGCCCTCGGTGCCGCCATCGCCGCTGCGGGCGCGGGCGCCGCGAACGCCGCCCCGAGTGTGCCGGCCGCTCCCGACGCCTCCCAGGCCGTGGGCACCGTCACCCAGTCGCTGCCGGTGGAGAACGTGTCGAAGGCGCTGCCGGGTACCGCCGGGGCCGTCACCCAGGGGCAGCGGGCGCTCGGCGCCGGGCTGGAGTCGGCGCAGCCCGCCGTCGCCAACGTCCTCGCCGAGGGGCCGGCCGCCCCCGTCGGCGGGCTGCTGGGCGGTCTCCCCGTCGGCAAGGCGCTGCCCACCAAAGGTCTCGGCGTGAACGGCCTGCCCCTCGGCGGCGCCTGAGCGGACCGCTCCACTCTGTACGCCCATGGGGCGCACCCTCGCCAGGGTGCGCCCCATGGGCGTGTCAGCGGATACGCGTCACCACGCCGTGCGGGCCTTCCCCTCGGACGGGAAGAGGATCCACAGGGCTATGTAGAGCAGGAACTGCGGGCCCGGAAGCAGACACGACACGAGGAACAGCACACGCATCGTGGTCGCGGAGGTGCCGAAGCGCCGGGCCAGCGCTGCGCACACTCCGCCGATCATCCGGTCGTCCGTGGGGCGGGCAAGGCGGCTCATGGGGGGCTCCTTCGTCAGCGTAGGGCGTCGGCCGCGGGCCGACGGTGGGGACGGGGCCTCCTGATGGCCGCCGCTCTGTTTTCCACACCAACCACGCTACGGTGACGAAGCGGACGAAGCGTCACTCTACGGAACCATTCCGACCCTGGGAATCGTCGGGGTCCGACCCTGAGAGTGCTCCTCCCGGCGGCGGCCCGTCCCGACCCCGGTCTCCGCCCTGCGGCGGAGCGCCGCCCTGGCCGCCGGGACGACGGCGAGGTGGGCGAGGCCCACACCCACCGCGTTCAGCAGGATCGAGTCGATGTCCACGACCTGGCCCGGCACACCGGTCTGCAACAGCTCGATGGCCAGCGACAGCAGGGCCCCGGCCGCGACCGACCGGGCCAGCGAGGCGACCGGCGACACCGACAGCCTGCCGTGCACCAGGGGCAGCAGCACACCGAGCGGTGCCAGCAGCGCGAGCCCCTCGCCGATCCGCAGGGCCGCCTCCGGCCAGCCCAGCGCCAGATCCGCTCTGATCCCCGCGAAGGGCCGCATGTTGGTCGGACTCACCCAGGTGACGTCCAGCGGACGCAGCGTGATCCAGGCAACGACCGCGAGATGTGCGGCGAGGAGGACACCCCCCGCCGCACGAACACGGACCGCGGCACTACCGCCGCTCGTACCTTGACGCTGCACGCCCCCCAAGACGCGCCCTCCGGCGCGATCGGTTCCGCTCGATTTTTCCGGCGGTCCGGGGCGGCGGCCGACCTCAGGAGGCCGCGACCTCCGTGGAGGGCGGTATCCCCGCCCCCGGATCGGACTGGACGTCCGCGGTGCACTCGTACCTGCGCAGCGCGTCGGCGCTGGTGCTGCCCAGGACGACCGAGCCGTTGTCGCCGGTCGCCGCCGTGTCCGCGAAGGTGCACACGATCTGCGCGAGCGCGTACTTGGGCAGGGCGTCGGGGGCGGTGGACAGCCGCAGGGCGTCGTCCGGGTCGTCCGGGCGAGGGCCGGTCACCGTGATGCCGGACGGCACGGCCGTCCGGTAGCCGGCCTCGTCCTCCACACCCGACGGCGGCTCGCCCAGGGCGTCCAGGAGGCCCTGGGCAACCACCACGCGCCGTTTCGCCTCGTCCGTGCCGTCGGCGACCCGCACCGAACGGTCGACCCGGACGAGCGCCCCGGAGCAGAGCAGGAACACCTCGACGGGCGTCCCGGACGGGTTGGCCTGCGTCGCGATGTCCGTCACCGACGACTCGCAGGGCACCATGGAGGGCGCCGGACCGAAGTCCGTCGGCACCTGGGTGGCCCGGATCCCGCAGCCCGTCAGCAGTCCCGTGAGCACGCCGCCCGCCGCGAGGATCCGCACGCCCCGCACCCGCGCGGCCCGCCCCCGTGGCTCCCGCGTCCGCGTCCGTCGTACCCGAGCGTCTCTCGTCGGCACCTCTCGTATCGTCACTGCCCGTCCCCCTCGGTGTCCTCCGTGCCGGTGTCGCCCTGGTCCCCGTCGCGTTCCCCCGCGATCAGCGGGGCGGCGTCCCGGGGCAGGCGGAGGGTGAAGACCGCGCCGCCCTTGGGGGAGTTGGCGGCCGTGATCCCGCCGCCGTGGATGTGGGCGTTCTCCAGGGCGATGGACAGGCCGAGGCCGCTGCCCTCGGAGCGCGGCCGGGAGGCGCTCGCCTTGTAGAAGCGGTCGAACACGTGCGGAAGGACGTCCTCGGGGATGCCGGGGCCGTGGTCCTGCACCTCGATCAGCAGGTCCTCGCCCTCCAGGCGCACCGAGACCCGGACCGGCGAACCGCCGTGCTTGAGGGCGTTGCCGATGAGGTTGGCGAGGATCACGTCCAGGCGGCGCGGGTCGAGGTTGGCCATGATGCCGCGCTCGGCGTCCAGTTCCACCGCGTCCAGCCAGGCGCGGGCGTCGATGCAGGCGGTGATCTGGTCGGCGATGTCCACGTCGTCGAGGACCAGCCGGGCCGTGCCCGCGTCGAAGCGGGTGACTTCCATCAGGTTCTCGACCAGGTCGTTCAGGCGCCGGGTCTCGCTCACCACGAGCCGTACGGCGGGCTCGATCATCGGGTCGACGCTGCCGGTCTCCGCGTCCAGCTCCTCCTCCAGCACCTCCGTGACGGCGGTGATCGCCGTCAACGGCGTACGCAGCTCGTGCGACATGTCGGCGACGAAGCGGCGGGACGCCTCCTCGCGGGCGCTCATGTCGTCGACCTTCTTCTCCAGGGACTCCGCCGCGAGGTTGAACGTCCGGGAGAGGTCGGCCAGTTCGTCGGTGCCGGAGACGCGCAGCCGGGTGTCGAGCTTGCCCTCGCCGAGCCGCCGGGCGGCCACCCCGAGGCGCTGCACCGGCTTCAGCACGGTCGTCGCGGCGGCCTGCGCGAGCAGCGCCGAGCCGATCAGCGACAGCGCCGTCGCGATCCCCAGCGACCAGGCCAGCGAGTTGAGGTCCTCCGCCTCCTTCTCCAGCGACTTGCGCATGTAGGCGGTCGGGCCGCCGCCGATCATCTTCGCGCCGCCCACGAGATACGGGGTGTCGCCGTCGATGACCCGCTGCCAGTACACGTGGTACGGGTGCTGGTTGCCGGAGGTGATCTTCTGCCGCTTGTTGACGGCCTTCCGCAGGGACACGGGCACGTCGTCCAGGGTGAAGCCGTTCAGCGCGTTGTCGGTCGAGGAGCCCGACACGGTCCTGCCGGTGGCGTCCTCGTCGATGAGCAGTACGCCGAAGCGCTCACCGCCGTCGGCCATCTTCCGTGCCGCGACCCGCAGTTGGTCCTGGGTGGGGTGGGGGCGCAGGGTGCTCACATGGCTCTGCAGCTCACGCTCGAAGTCATTGAGCGCCGCGTCCTGCGCACGGCTCTGCACGGCCTCCCGGTTGAGCCAGTACGCGATGCCGGACGCGGACACGGCGGCCGTGAGCGCCACCAGCCCGAAGACCACCACCAGGCGCAGCCGCAGACTGGTGAAACGGATACGTGACTGGACTTTCGTACGCGTCGCGGACCAGCCGCGGATCCCCCCTCGAGCCTTCGTCACTGAGGAACGTCCAGCCGGTAGCCCACACCACGGACCGTACGGATCAGGGTCGGAGACGACGGCACGTCCTCGACCTTCGCGCGCAGCCGCTGGACGCACGCGTCGACCAGCCGGGAGTCGCCCAGGTAGTCGTGCTCCCACACGAGGCGCAGCAACTGCTGCCGGGACAGGGCCTGTCCGGGGCGCCTGCTCAGCTCCAGCAGCAGCCGCAGCTCGGTCGGCGTCAGCTGGAGGTCCTCGCCGTTCTTCGTCACGGTCATGGCCGCGCGGTCGATGACGAGGTTGCCGAACGTCGCCGCGTCGTTGGCCTCGCGCTCACCGCGCCGCAGCACCGCGCGGATCCGGGCGTCCAGCACCCGCCCCTGCACGGGCTTGACGACGTAGTCGTCCGCACCGGACTCCAGACCCACCACGACGTCGATGTCGTCGCTGCGGGCGGTCAGCAGGATGATCGGCAGCTGGTCGGTGCGCCGGATGCGACGGCACACCTCGAAGCCGTCGATGCCGGGCAGCATCACGTCCAAAACGATCAGATCCGGCCGCTGTTCGCGCAGCAGCTTGAGACCATCCTCGCCGGTGGCGGCGGTGGCGACACGGTGCCCCTGGCGCGTCAGTGAGAGCTCCAGGGCCGTGCGGATGGCGTCGTCGTCCTCGATCAGCAACAGGGAAGGCACGGGCTCATTCTGGCCCATGGCATGGCCATGAATCGACCGTTGAAGCGCTCCCACGCGACACCCGCACACGATCGTGCCTTTCGCGTAGCCGTACGACTCTTCTGTGTGATCGCGCCGTTGTCTTCCCCGGGGCCGGCCCCTGTGACAGGTCTGTGACAGTCGGCGGACACGGCCATGAAGGTGGCCGGGCAATCTTTTCGGCACGAGCAAGAAGCACCGCGGCGGCGAGGCGCCGAAGCGGGGCGAGAGACCGGAACTCCACGACGGGGGGCGCGAGATGAACACGCTGCACAGCAACAGCACTGGCGCAGTTGTCACGCGTCTCCACGACGTCATCCGGAACACGGAGAAGTCCGGTGCCGAAGGGGGTCCCTCCCGCGCGAGCGGATTCGAGCGTGGGGGAGGGCGGGGGTGCGCTCGCGGCACCGGGCGTCAGCACACCACGTTCATGTCGGTGGTTGACGCACATGTGGGGGGAAGCACCACGGGGGTGGCCCACGGGGGAACGGGGGCCGCGTACGGGGACGGCACGGGGGAGCGCCGTTCTGTGTCGGAGGCGGAGTTCACCGCCTACGTCCAGGAGCGTCGTGCCTCCCTGTACGCAACCGCCTACCACCTGACCGGTGACCGCTTCGAGGCCGAGGACCTCCTCCAGAGCGCCCTCTTCTCGACGTACAGGGCGTGGGACCGGATCAGTGACAAGGCCGCGGTCGGGGGCTACCTCCGCCGCACCATGACCAATCTGCACATCAGCGCGTGGCGCCGCCGCAAGCTGAACGAGTACCCGACCGAGGAGCTGCCGGAGACCGCCGGCGACACGGACGCGATGCGCGGCACCGAACTGCGCGCCGTCCTGTGGCAGGCGCTCGCCCGGCTCCCCGAACTCCAGCGGACGATGCTGGTCCTTCGTTACTACGAGGGCCGCACCGACCCGGAGATCGCGGAGATCCTCGACATCAGTGTCGGCACGGTGAAGTCCAGCATCTGGCGGTCCCTGCGCCGCCTGCGCGAGGACGAGGTCCTCAGCTTCGGCCGTGACGAGGAGGAGTCCTTCGGGGAGCTTGTCGCCTGAAGGTCTGGGGGGAGCAAGGTAAGCGGGGGGAAGTAAAGGGGATCACGGGGGATCCGGGGGAGATCGCGGTGGCGCGGGGGAGCGCCGCCGCGACAACCGGGGGGAACCGACGGGACCACGGGGGACACGGGGTCACGACGGGGGACAACGGGGGAAGCGGGACTGGAGGGCCGGGGGGTCCGTCCAGTCCCGCTTTGTCGTTCCCCGTGTTCCGTTCGTCGCCCGCGATCTCTAGGCCGGCGCCTGCGCGCGGCGGCCCGCGGCGGCCGACGCCAGCCGCCCGAGTGCCTCGTCCTTGTCGCAGGCGTGGGCGCCCAGCTCCGACTGCCGGGCCACGATCGACCGCTCCAGACGCATCAGCCGCCAGCCGCGCCGCAGCAGGAAGGGCACCGACTTGCGGCCCTCCTTCAGATCGCGCAGGAAGCGGCGGCGGAACGTCGTCACCGGGCCCCGGGTCAGGCACAGCGCGTCCGCGAGGACGCCGAGTTCGCGGCAGCGCCCCACGATCTCCGCGGCGAAGATGCCCTCCGCGATGAACAGCGGCGTGCGCTCGATGCCCAGGGTCTCCCAGCCGGTGCGCGCGCTGAGCGAGATGTCGTACGCCGGGACGGTCGTCCGGCCCGTGCGGCACAGCTCCTCGATCGCGGCGACCGCGGCGTCCGCGTCCCAGGACAGCGGATGGTCCCAGTCGATGTCCGTGCTGCCCGCCACCAGCGGCAGCGTCGGGTCGTCACCCTCCTTGTAGAAGTCGTCGAGCCGCAGCACGGGCAGGCCGGAGCGGGCGGCGAGGAGGGATTTGCCTGAGCCGGACGGACCGGACAGCAGGACGACCCGGGTCGGTATCGGGGGATGCGAACTCACGAGAGTCCAGTGTGAGGCATCGCGCGGCTCCCGCCGAGTCGGCGGGTCGCCCTTGGAGCGCACATCACACCTCAACTACCGTGTGTGCCTCCATGCTTACTTTCCGCAGTAGAAAGTGACCACGCTGATGGCTCGACACTCGGCCCCCCAGTCCCCCCTCGCCCGGCGGGCGTTGCTCGCCGTCACGACCGCGGGCGTCGCGCTCGGCGCGGGCGCCGGTACGGCCGCCGCCGCGGACGGTGCCGCTCCCGTCGTCGACGTGCTGCGCACCCGCCCCACCTCGCTCGGGTCGGTGGACCCCCAGTCCGGCCTCCAGGCGCTGACCGGCACCGTCGGCTACGTCACCGGCCCGGTCGCCGGCCTCAAGCCCAACCCGCTCGCCGGCACGGGCGTCGACCCGCTCGACAACGGCGTGGGCACCCAGCTCGCCGACTTCCAGGCCGTCAAGTCGACGGCCCTGACGGGGCCGGTGGCGCAGGCGCCGTCGATCGGGAGCATCCCGGTGCTGGGGCAGGTGGTGGGCGGCCTGCACTGATCACGGCCCCCTGCGGCGGGACGCGGAAACCGCGCGGCCGGGCCGGGGGGGGGGGGGGGGGGGGGAGGGGGGGGGGGGGGGGGGGGTGGGGGGGAGGGGGGGGGAGGAGAAGACACGGCCACCCACACCACCGAGGGGTACGACATTCCGGCTTTTCC
>NZ_JBVIBK010000046.1:0-13717 GCF_055573455.1 Streptomyces sp. NPDC030183 | reverse complement strand
GGGGGGGCCCGTGGGGGTGGGGGGGGTGGGGGGGGTGTCCTACCGGGCCCCTTCTTCTTGGGGGAGGGGAGAGAACGCCTCCTGTCTGTCTGGGGCCCCCCCCCCCCCCCCCCCCCCCCGGCCCGCGTCTGCTCCGGCGTGCGTCAGTACGAGGAACCCGACGCGCCCAGCGACCCCGTCGGGTGCCAGACCGTCTTCGTCTCCAGGAACGCCGTCATGCGGTCGATGCCCGGCGTCGCCGACCAGTCGTCCACAGGCTGTGGACGCAGGACCCGCTTCAGATTGTCGGCCGCGGCGACCTCCAGCTCCTTGGCGAGGACGTCGTCCGCGCCGGCCAGGTCGATCGCGTTGACGTCCTGGTGGGCGGCGAGGGGCGCCGCGATCTCCGCCGTACGGCCGGACAGGACGTTGACGACACCGCCGGGCACGTCGGAGGTGGCGAGGACCTCGCCCAGCGACAGCGCCGGGAGCGGGGCCTTCTCGGAGGCCACCACGACGGCCGTGTTGCCCGTGGCGATCACCGGGGCGACCACCGAGACCAGGCCCAGGAACGACGACTCCTGCGGGGCGAGGACGGCGACCACACCCGTCGGCTCGGGGGAGGAGAGGTTGAAGTACGGGCCCGCCACCGGGTTGCCGCCGCCCACCACCTGGGCGATCTTGTCGGTCCAGCCCGCGTACCAGACCCAGCGGTCGATGGTCGCCTCCACCTGGGCCGCGGCCTTCGACTTCGACAGCCCCTCGGCGTCGGCGACCTCGTGGACGAACTGGCCCTTGCGGCCCTCCAGCATCTCCGCGACCCGGTACAGGACCTGGCCCCGGTTGTACGCCGTGGCGCCGGACCAGGCGCCGAACGCCTTGCGGGCGGCGACCACCGCGTCACGGGCGTCCTTGCGGGAGGAGAGGGGTGCGTTGGCCAGCCACTTGCCCTTGGAGTCCGTCACCTCGTACACCCGGCCGCTCTCCGAACGCGGGAACTTCCCGCCGACGTACAGCTTGTAGGTCTTGAAGACGCTCAGGCGGTTCGTTTCAGACATCGAGGTACGCCTCCAGGCCGTGGCGGCCGCCCTCGCGGCCGAAGCCCGACTCCTTGTAGCCGCCGAAGGGCGAGGTCGGGTCGAACTTGTTGAACGTGTTGGACCAGACGACGCCCGCGCGGAGCTTGTTCGCGACGGCCAGGATCCGGGAGCCCTTCTCGGTCCAGATGCCCGCCGACAGGCCGTACTGGGTGTTGTTGGCCTTGGCGACGGCCTCGTCCGGGGTACGGAAGGTCAGCACCGACAGCACCGGGCCGAAGATCTCGTCGCGGGCGATGGTGTGCGCCTGCGTGACGTTCGTGAACAGTGTCGGAGCGAACCAGTAGCCCGCCGACGGCAGTTCGCACGCCGGGGACCAGCGCTCGGCGCCCTCCGCCTCGCCCTTCTCGACGAGCGAGGTGATCCGGGTCAGCTGCTCCTCGGAGTTGATCGCCCCGATGTCCGTGTTCTTGTCGAGCGGGTCGCCGAGGCGGAGCGTCGACAGCCGGCGCTTCAGGGAGTCCAGCAGCTCGTCCTGGATCGACTCCTGGACCAGCAGGCGGGAGCCCGCGCAGCAGACCTGGCCCTGGTTGAAGAAGATGCCGCCCACGATGCCCTCGACGGCCTGGTCGATCGGGGCGTCGTCGAAGACGATGTTCGCGCCCTTGCCGCCCAGCTCCAGGGTGAGCTTCTTGCGGGTGCCCGCGACCGTCTTCGCGATCTCCTTGCCGACGGCCGTGGAGCCGGTGAAGGCCACCTTGTTCACGTCCGGGTGCGCCACCAGGGCCGCACCCGCGTCGCCGTACCCGGGGAGGATGTTGACGACGCCCTTGGGCAGGCCCGCCTGGCGGCAGACGTCCGCGAAGAACAGCGCCGACAGCGGGGTGGTCTCCGCCGGCTTGAGGACGACCGTGTTGCCGGTCGCCAGGGCCGGGGCGATCTTCCACGCCAGCATCAGCAGCGGGAAGTTCCACGGGATGACCTGGCCCGCGACGCCCAGCGGCCGGGGGTTCGCGCCGAAGCCGGCGTGGTCGAGCTTGTCGGCCCAGCCCGCGTAGTAGAAGAAGTGCGCGGCGACCAGGGGGAGGTCGGCGTCGCGGGTCTCCTTGATCGGCTTGCCGTTGTCCAGCGTCTCCAGGACCGCCAGCTCACGGCTGCGCTCCTGGATGATGCGGGCGATGCGGAAGAGGTACTTGGCGCGCTCCGAGCCGGGCAGCGCCGACCACTTCTCGAACGCCTTGCGGGCCGCCCGCACGGCGCGGTCGACGTCGGCCTCACCGGCCCGCGCGATCTCGGAGAGGACCTCCTCGGAGGCGGGGCTGACGGTCTTGAAGACCTTGCCGTCGGCCGCCTCGGTGAACTCGCCGTCGATGAACAGGCCGTACGAGGGGGCGATGTCGACGATCGCGCGGGACTCGGGGGCCGGGGCGTACTCGAATACGGGTGACATCTTTTCCATGGTCATGGGGCTCAGTCCACCGTCACGTAGTCGGGGCCGGAGTAGCGGCCGGTGGCCAGCTTCTGGCGCTGCATCAGCAGGTCGTTGAGAAGCGAGGAGGCGCCGAAGCGGAACCAGTGGTTGTCCAGCCAGTCCTCGCCCGCCGTCTCGTTGACCAGGACCAGGAACTTGATCGCGTCCTTGGACGTGCGGATGCCGCCGGCCGGCTTCACGCCGACCTGGACGCCGGTCTGGGCGCGGAAGTCGCGGACGGCCTCCAGCATCAGGAGGGTGTTGGCGGGGGTGGCGTTGACCGCGACCTTGCCGGTCGAGGTCTTGATGAAGTCCGCGCCCGCGAGCATGCCGAGCCAGCTGGCGCGGCGGATGTTGTCGTACGTCGAGAGCTCACCCGTCTCGAAGATGACCTTCAGGCGGGCGGCGCCGCAGGCGTCCTTCACGGCGACGATCTCCTCGTACACCTTCAGGTAGTGGCCCGCGAGGAACGCGCCCCGGTCGATGACCATGTCGATCTCGTCCGCGCCCGCGGCCACGGCCTCCCGGACGTCGGCCAGCTTGACCGACAGGGGGGCGCGGCCCGCCGGGAAGGCGGTGGCGACCGAGGCGACCTTCACGCTCGAACCCGCGACGGCCGCCTTGGCGGTGGCGACCATGTCGGGATACACGCAGACCGCCGCCGTGGCGGGGGTCGTACGGTCGGTGGGGTCGGGGTGGACCGCCTTGGCGCCGAGCGCCCGGACCTTGCCCGGGGTGTCCGCGCCTTCCAGCGTCGTCAGGTCGACCATGGAGATGGCCAGGTCGATGGCGTACGCCTTGGCGGTCGTCTTGATGGAACGGGTGCCGAGGGAGGCGGCGCGCGCCTCCAGGCCTACCGCGTCCACACCGGGCAGTCCGTGGAGGAAGCGGCGCAGTGTGCTGTCGGACGCGGTGGCGTCGGCTAGGGCGTGGGGTGCGGCTGTGGACATGGTCACCAGACGAGCATATCTACGCGCGTAGCGGGTGTACACCCCCGAAGTCTTCCGCGGGGGAGTGGTGGGGGCCGGGCCGGGGGCCGTGTGCGGGTCGGGAGGAGGGTGTCGTGCAGAATCGGAAGTATGACCACCCCGGATCGACCGTCGTCCCAGGAGCGCCCGGAACCCCGGAAGCGCTCGGCGGCCTCGACGTCATCGGAGGGCACGCCGTCCTCGGAGACCCCGAAGGCCGAGCCGGCTCCCGAGACCGCGCAAGCCCGGCCGCGGCATACGCCCGCGGCGGCGGGCGCGCGGCCCGCGAAGTCCGCGAAGCCCACGCAGCCCTCGCAGCCCTCGACATCCGCCGAGCCCGCCGGTTCGGCGCCGGCCGCGGGTTCAGCGACGTCCGCTGCGCAGTCCGCCCGTTCCGCGCAGTCCGCCGGTTCAGGGAAGTCGGCGAAGTCCGCGGTGGGCGGCAAGCCCGCGAAGCCCCTCTACAAGGACCGCGCCTACCGGTCGCCCGGCGGCCTCGTGGGCGGTGTGCTGCTCCTCGGTCTCCTCGGCTGGCTCGGCGCTGACGCGGTGATCACCGGGGAAGGGCGGACGCCCTGGCTGGCGCTGGCCTCGCTGCTGCTGGCCGTTCCGCTGGTGGTGGCCTTCTCGGTGCGGCCCGCCGTCTTCGCCAACGACGACCGGCTCCGGGTGCGCAACCCGTTCCGCGTGATCGAACTGCCCTGGGCCTGCGTCGTCTCGCTGCGCTCCGGTTACTCCAACGAGGTGATCGACGAGGGCGGGACCAAGTACCAGCTGTGGGCCGTCCCCGTGTCGCTGCGCGCCCGGAAGAAGGCCGCCCGGCAGCAGTCCCGGGAGAACGGCAGGGCCGCGAGGGGTGACAGCAGCGGCCGTACGTCGCTGGAGCCGCGGACCGTCCGTGCCGAGACCGACCAGGTCATGGCCGACCTGCGCGAGCTGTGCGAGGCCCGCGCGAAGGCGCCGGGCTCGCAGGGGGAGCCGACCGTCCGCTGGGCCTGGGAGATCATGGGGCCCGCCGCGGCGGGAGCCGTACTGCTGGCGGTCCTGATCGCGCTGGGGTGAGTGCCAGGGGCATCTGCCGGGCGCCCCGGTTGTCCGGACCCCGGACCGCACGGGAACGGTCGGGGGGGTTCCGGCACGGAAAACGCTCGTGTCCCGCTGTGAAGGGCACCCATACTGAGGGCTCGTCAGCGTCGGGCCGTACGGTCGTGTGAATGACGAACACCGTTGCGGTTCGAGTGTCTGGTTGGCGATGAGCACGCATACCGAGTCCCCTGGGCGGCCGTCGCTGCGGCTGCCCGAGTCCGCCGTACCCGAGGGCTGCCCGGCCTGGAGCGGCGAGAAGGCGCGTCTGTGGGCGCGGGCGCGGCCCCCGGTGTGGGTGCCGGTGCGGATGCGGTCCCTGCATCTCCTCGCCCTGGCCATGGTCGGGCTGACGGCGGGCTTCTGGCTGGCCAACTCCCGTGACGTGCCGCCCGCGCTCGCCGCGCTGGTCCCCCTGCACCTGGTGTGGATGCTGGCGCGCCCCGAGGTGCTGCGGGTCTCCGGCCCCGTGCTGACCCTCGTCCTCGCCTGGTACAGCGGCACGCACGATCTGCCCGTCCTCGTCGGCTTCCTCCTGGTGAACGCCGCCTGGGCTCTCGCCGAGTTCCGATTGAGCGCGCGGCGGACGCAGCGGATGTGGGCCGTGAGCGCCGCCGAGGGCGTCACCGCCGTGGTACCGGAGGGAGTCGGGCCGCTGCGGCGGGGACGGTTCCTGATCGCGCTGGGGCTGGTGCTCGCGGCGCTCGGCGGGGCGTTCGTCGCCGTCGCGTCCGGGTGGGAGGCGGCCACCGACCGGCGGGAGGCCGTGCTGGCCGGATGGTTCGTGGTCGGCTGGGGGCTCACCTCGCTGGCCTCCGGCCGGCTCGCCCGCCGCCGCGCCGCCGGGCTGCGGGGCACCCCCGTCCCGGTCCTGCGCGTCCTCGTGCGCGACGCCGCCAACGGTGACGTCGAGGTCTTCACCGCCGACGACGTGGCGGGGCTGCGGCCGATGCTCACCGTCACCGCCGAGGAGTGGTACGACGACGATGACGACGACGATGACGACGACGCCGGTGACGAGGAGGCCCGCCTGCTCAGGGAGAAGGAGCTGGAGGCGCTCCTCGACTCCCTCGACGCCGACGTGGACGAGGTGGCACAGCCCGGCCCCCTGCGCGAGGCCGTCCTCTACGGAGCGCCGTACGACGGCGGCGAGCTCGTGATCGTCAGCGCCCCCGAGGACGTGCGGAACGGCGCCGACGAGGCCCAGGACGAGGAGACCCGGGGCGAGGAGCCGCAGGGCGAGGAGATCCGGGGCGAGGGGGAGCGAGAGACGCCCGAGGTCGCGCGGGAGTCGGAGAGCGGTAGCGGGCCGGGGGACGAGGAGTTCGTCGTCGAGTCGTCCATGGCGCCCGTGCGGGCCCTGTCCGACCGCGCCGTACGGCTGCGGATCGCGGCGGAGAAAGCGCGGGCCGGGCGGGCCGCGCTCTACGCGGACCGGCGCGCGGCCGCCGCCGACGGGGTGACCGAGCGGCTGGCCTCCGGCGCGGTACGGCAGTGGCGGGCCGGCTGGCTGGACCGGTCCGTCTGCCTGGTGGTCGTGGTGTGGGCGGCGCTGATGGTGCTGTCGGAGGGCGGTGGATGGCGGTACGTCCCGGGCGTCCTCCTCGGGCTCATCGGCGTCCTGCTGCTGCCGCGCATGGCGGCGTGGCGCATCACCGCCGACCGGGACGGGCTCTGGTTCAACGGCGTGCGCGGGGTACGGCACATCGAGTGGGACCACCTCATGACCGTGCGGTGCGAGCGCGGGGAGCTCAAGGTGGACAGCCGCCGGCCCCGGTTCGGCGCGGCCTGGACGGCGCACGCGCCCCGCTGGGGGCGGCTGGAGCGGCGGTTCGGGCTGGTCCACCCCTACGAGCGGACGGCCGCCGAGATCACCGCCATGTGGCAGGACCCGGCGCTGCGGCCCACGGAGACGAGCGACGAACGCGCCCGGGGCCGGGCACTGTGGCCGCTGAGCCTGGCCCTGGGGCTGGCGTGGCTGGCGGCGCTGGTGCTGGTGCCGTAGAAGGCGCAGGGGACTGAGGGGGCGCGTACGGGACTGACGGCGCTTACGGGACTCAGGGCGCGCACGGGACCGCGCGGGCGCGCACGGCGGAAGCCCCGGCCCTCGCCACCGAAGTGGCCGGCCGGGGCTTCCGCGCTGCTCGGGGAGGAGCGCCGGGGGCTCAGATGCCCGCGGCTGCCGAGAGGTCCTGCTTGATCTTCGCGAGGAGGTCCGTGGCCGTGGCGCGGGCCTCGGGGAGGTCGGCGTGGGTGGCGACCGGGACGACGACCTCCAGGTAGCACTTCAGCTTGGGCTCCGTGCCGCTGGGGCGGACGATGACACGGGCGCCGTCGAGCGTGTAGCGCAGGCCGTCCGTGGGCGGGAGCCTGTCCGTGCCCCGGGTGAGGTCCTCGGTTTTGGTGATGACGAGGCCCGCGAGGGTGGTCGGCGGCTGCTCGCGGAGCTGCTCCATGGCGCGGGCGATGACCGTCAGGTCCTCGACGCGCACGGAGAGCTGGTCGGTGGCGTGCAGCCCGTGCTCCACGGCGATGTCGTCGAGGAGGTCCAGCAGGGTGCGGCCCTCCTCCTTCAGCTGCGAGGCCAGTTCCGTGATGAGCAGGGCGGCGGTGATGCCGTCCTTGTCACGCACGCCCTCGGGGTCGACGCAGTAGCCGAGGGCCTCCTCGTAGCCGTAGCGCAGGCCGTCGACGCGGGCGATCCACTTGAAGCCGGTGAGGGTCTCCTCGTACGGCAGGCCCGCCTTCTCGGCGATCCGGCCGAGGAGGGACGAGGAGACGATCGACTCGGCGAAGGTGCCCTGCGCGCCACGCCGGACCAGGTGGGTGGCGAGGAGCGCGCCCACCTCGTCGCCGCGCAGCATCCGCCAGTCCGCCCCGTCCTTGACGGCCACGGCGCAGCGGTCGGCGTCCGGGTCGTTGGCGACGATCAGATCGGGATCCGTCTCGCGGGCCTTGGCGAAGGCCAGGTCCATCGCGCCGGGCTCCTCCGGGTTGGGGAAGGCCACGGTCGGGAACTCCGGGTCCGCCTCGGCCTGCTCGGCCACCAGCACCGGCTCCGGGAACCCGGCCCGAGCGAACGCCGCGAGCAGGGTGTCCTTGCCGACGCCGTGCATCGCCGTGTAGACGGTGCGCGCGGTCCGGGGGGAGCCGTCGGCGAGGACGGCGTCCGTACGGGCCAGGTAGGCGCCCAGGACGCTGTCGTCGAGGGTGTCCCAGCCGCCGTCGGGGCGGGGGACGTCGGCGAGGGAGCGTACGGCGTCGATCTCGGCCGCGATCTCCGCGTCGGCCGGGGGCACGATCTGCGAACCGTCGCCGAGGTACACCTTGTAGCCGTTGTCGCGGGGCGGGTTGTGACTGGCCGTGACCTCCACGCCGGCCACCGCGCCCAGGTGCCTTATGGCGAAGGCCAGGACCGGGGTGGGGAGCGGGCGGGGCAGGACGGCGGCGCGCAGACCGGCGCCGGTCATGACCGCGGCGGTGTCGCGGGCGAAGTCCGCCGACTTGTGGCGGGCGTCGTAGCCGATGACGACGAGGCCGCCGGTGGAGCCCTTCTTGTTCAGGTACGCGGCGAGACCGGCCGCGGCGCGGATGACCACCGAGCGGTTCATGCGCATGGGGCCGGCGCCGAGTTCCCCGCGGAGGCCGGCGGTGCCGAACTGGAGGGTGCCGCTGAAGCGTGCGGCGAGCTCCGCGGTGTCCCCGGCGTCGATGAGTCCGGCGAGTTCCTCGCGGGTCTCCGGGTCGGGGTCCTCGGCGAGCCAGGTCCTGGCCCGTGCGATGAGTTCGTCCTGCACGTCGGGGTCCAACCTCTCTTGGTTCGTCAGCGTCGGGGTTCGGGGCCGGGCGCCTGGTGGCTCGGGGGTGCGGGTGCGTTGTGGTCGCTCGCGCGGTTCCCCGCGCCCCTGAAAAGTGGCCGGGGGCTGCGCCCCGTGCTTTTCCGCTGAAGGGCGGGCCGCAGGCCCGACCCCTCAGGGGCGCGGGGAACCGCGCGAACAACCCCCACCTACCCGCGGTCGCGGACGTACCCGCGGCCCCGAGTTCCAAGGCGTCTACAGACGGTCCAGCACCTGCGTCAGCAGCGCGCCCATGCGGGTCGCCGAGTCGCGGCCCGCCTGGAGGACCTCCTCGTGGTTGAGGGGCTCGCCGGTCATGCCGGCCGCGAGGTTGGTGACCAGGGAGATGCCCAGGATCTCCGCGCCCGCCTCGCGCGCGGCGATGGCCTCCAGGACCGTCGACATGCCGACCAGGTCCGCGCCGATGACGCGGGCCATGCGGATCTCCGCCGGGGTCTCGTAGTGCGGGCCCGTGAACTGCGCGTAGACGCCCTCCTCCAGGGTGGGGTCGATCTCCTTGCACAGGGCACGCAGACGCGGCGAGTACAGGTCCGTCAGGTCGACGAAGTTCGCGCCGACGATCGGCGACGTCGCCGTCAGGTTCAGGTGGTCGCTGATCAGGACCGGCTGGCCGGGGCGCATGCCCTGGCGGAGGCCACCGCAGCCGTTGGTCAGGACGATCGTCTTGACGCCGGCGGCGACGGCCGTGCGGACGCCGTGCGCGACGGCGGCGACACCGCGGCCCTCGTAGTAGTGGGTGCGGCCCAGGAACACGAGCGCGCGCTTGTCACCGATCCTGTACGAGCGGATCTTGCCGCCGTGGCCCTCCACCGCCGGGGGCGGGAAGCCGGGCAGCTCGGTGACCTGGAACTCGGCCTCGGGGGCGCCCAGCGCGTCCACGGCCGGGGCCCAGCCGGAGCCCATCACGAGGGCGACGTCGTGGGTCTCGGTGCCCGTGAGCTCCCGCAGGCGCGCGGCGGCGGCGTCGGCGGCGGCGTAGGGGTCGTCCTGGATGTCGTCCGGAAGAAGAGAAGCGTTCACGCGACGAGAGTATCCGGTCTCGGCCTACGCGCGTAGATGACAAGCCTCACGGGATTGGGATCGTTGTCTTGTCGTTTCCCGCCAAAGGGGGTTCGGGGCGCGGCGGCGTGCAGGGCGGGAGGGGGCGCCGAGGGGGTCGTAAGGAGGGCCGGTGGGGTGGGCCGATGGGGTGGGACGGCCACTCAGCACGGACGTTTGCGGAGTTCCATCACGTAGTCGTGCGGGGCTCCCGCGGACTCCGCCGCGTCGGCGATCTCGCCGAGGTAGCGGGCCGAGGGCAGGCCGCCCTCGTAGCCGTTGAGGACGTAGACCCAGGCCGGTTCCTCGCCCTCCAGGGTGTGCACCCTGACCCGCATCCGGCGGTATATGTCGAGGCCGACGCCCACCCAGCGGTCCATCGCCTCCTCGTCCATCGGGGCGATGTCGTACAGCGCCACGAAGACCTGGGAGCGGGGGGCCTCGACGACCGTCGCGAGGGCGCCCTCCCAGCCCATGTGCTCGCCGCCGAAGGTGAGGCGCCAGTCGTTCAGCCAGCCGGTCGCGCGCAGCGGGGAGTGGGGGGCGCGGCGGGACATCAGGCGGGCGTCGAGGTTGCCGGCGTAGGCGGCGTAGAGCGACATGGGGGAGAGCGTATGCGCTCCGCTGGGTGGGGTGGGGCGGGAGGGGGTGGGGGAGGGGGTGCGTCGGCGGGGTGCGGGTCGGTTGTGGCTGGTCGCGCAGTTCCTCGCGCCCCTGGACGGCCCTGCGGGCCGGTCCGGTGCGGTCGGTCCGGACCCCCGATTCCGTCGTATCGGGGTTCGTACGGGAGAATGGAGTACGTGACTCGGATCGTGATCATCGGTGGCGGACCCGGCGGATATGAAGCGGCGCTGGTGGCCGCGCAGCTCGGTGCGGAGGTGACCGTCGTGGACTGCGACGGTCTGGGCGGGGCGTCGGTGCTGACCGACTGCGTGCCGTCGAAGACGCTCATCGCGACCGCCGAGGTGATGACCACCTTCGACTCGTCGTACGAGGAGCTGGGGATCATCGTTGCCGACGACACCCCGTACATCGACACGCCCGCGCGTGTCGTCGGGGTCGACCTCGGCAAGGTCAACCGGCGTGTGAAGCGGCTCGCGCTGGCGCAGTCGCATGACATCACCGCCTCCGTGACACGCGCCGGCGCGCGGGTCATGCGCGGGCGCGGGCGACTGGAGGGCCAGCAGGACCTCGACGGGTCGCGCAAGGTCGTCGTCAGGGCCGCGGACGGGTCCGAGGAGACCCTGACCGCCGACGCCGTCCTCATCGCCACCGGCGGCCACCCGCGTGAGCTGCCCGACGCGCAGCCCGACGGGGAGCGCATCCTCAACTGGACGCAGGTGTACGACCTCGACGAGCTGCCCGAAGAGCTGATCGTGGTCGGGTCCGGTGTCACGGGCGCCGAGTTCGCCGGCGCCTACCAGGCGCTCGGCTCGCGCGTCACCCTCGTCTCCAGCCGCGACCGCGTGCTGCCCGGCGAGGACCCCGACGCCGCCGCCGTCCTGGAGGACGTGTTCCGGCGCCGCGGCATGAACGTCATGGCGCGCTCCCGGGCCCAGTCCGCCAAGCGGGTCGGCGACCGCGTCGAGGTGGCCCTCGCCGACGGGCGCGTCATCAGCGGCACGCACTGTCTGATGGCCGTCGGCGCCATCCCCAACAGTGCCGGGATGGGGCTGGAGGAGGCCGGGGTCAAGCTCAAGGACTCCGGGCACATCTGGACCGACAAGGTCTCGCGGACGTCCGCCCCCGGCGTGTACGCCGCCGGTGACGTCACCGGCGTGTTCGCCCTCGCCTCCGTGGCCGCCATGCAGGGCCGTATCGCGATGTACCACTTCCTCGGCGACGCGGTGGCCCCGCTGAACCTGAAGACCGTGTCGTCCAACGTCTTCACCGACCCCGAGATCGCCACCGTCGGCTACACCCAGGCCGACCTGGACGGCGGGGTCATCGACGCCGTCGGCGTGAAGCTGCCGCTGCTGCGCAACCCGCGCGCGAAGATGCAGGGCATCCGCGACGGCTTCGTCAAGATCTTCTGCCGGCCGGGCACCGGCATCGTCGTCGGCGGTGTCGTGGTCTCCCCGCGCGCCTCGGAACTGATTCACCCCATCTCGATCGCGGTCGACAACAACCTGACCGTCGAACAGATCGCGAACGCCTTCACCGTGTACCCGTCCCTGTCGGGCTCGATCGCCGAGGTCGCCCGCCAGCTCCACACCCGCAAGGCGGGCGGCGGCGTCTGAGCAGGTCACACGGCGGAACGAGGGCGGGTCCCGACCGGTCGACGGTCCGGACCCGCCGTGGTTACGTCCCGGATGGCCCCTATATCACTCCTCGCCCCACGGTGCGAACAACTTCTGTTATTCGGCGCAAACTGCTGAAAGCAGATGGTCGTTGGCGTTACTGTCAGTTTCGTGTTCGCTGCAGAACGTCGCCAATTGATCCTCGAAATGGTGCGGGCCAACGGAGCCGTGTCGCTCCGTGAGCTCGCCCGCGTCGTCCAGACCTCCGAAGTGACCGTACGGCGGGACGTGCGCGCGCTGGAGGCAGAAGGACTCCTCGACCGCCGGCACGGCGGTGCGGTATTGCCGGGCGGGTTCACGCGGGAGTCCGGCTTTCCGCAGAAGTCTCATCTCGCGACCGCCGAGAAGACGGCCATCGCCGACCTCGCCGCGAGCCTCGTCGAAGAGGGCGAGGCCATCGTGGTCGGGGCCGGGACCACCACACAGGAGCTGGCACGCCGGCTCGCGCGGGTGCCCGGGCTGACCGTCGTCACCAACTCCCTGCTGGTGGCCCAGGCGTTGGCCCACGCCAACCGTGTGGAAGTCGTGATGACCGGCGGCACCCTGCGCGGTTCCAACTACGCCCTGGTCGGTTCCGGTGCCGAGCAGTCCCTCCAGGGGCTGCGCGTCTCCAAGGCGTTCCTCTCCGGGAGCGGACTGACCGCCGAGCGCGGCCTGTCCACGTCCAACATGCTGTCGGCGTCCGTCGACCGCGCGTTGGTCCAGGCCGCCGCCGAGGTCGTCGTCCTCGCCGACCACACCAAGCTGGGCACCGACACGATGTTCCAGACGGTGCCGACCGACGTCATCACCCGGCTCGTCACCGACGACCCGCCTGGTCACGACGACCGCGCGGTCACCGAGTTGCAGGCCCTGGCCGACCAGGGCGTGCAGATCTCCGTGGCCGGGGCGTCGGGCGGCGGCGGCACGGGCGGAGATCCCGTCCCGGCACGCCAGTCCCGCCGCGACATGCCGCTCCCCGGCCCCCGCCGGAACCAGGTCCACGGCAGCGCGCCCCAGTTGCGCACCGCCACGGTCCTGGGGGAGCAGTCTCCGGCCAACGAGCGCGAGCGAGAGCGAGCGGCCCGCGTGGCGGACCTACGCCGCCGATGAACGCGCCGACGACGGCCCCCCGCGCAAGCCCCACGGCTGCGGGCCCCGCCATGGCCGACCGCCGGTTCACCACGGCCGCCGGGCCACCACCGCTTCGGCTCGCCGTTCGCTACGGCTTCAGGCCGCGCAGGGTCAGGGTCAGTAGGCGGTCGGCCAGTTCCGGGTCGTCCGGGGTTTCCTCGGCGGCCAGCGCGATCGCGTGGGTGAGCTGGAGCAGGTCGCCGATCGACACGTCGTCGCGTACGGCGTGAGCCTGCTGCGCGCGCGTCAGCAGGGCGGTGCCCGCCTCGCGGATCGGGGCGCAGCACCGGGCCAGGTCCGAGGTGTCCTCCTCGGTCCGGGCGTCGGCGTACGACACCGTCATGAGCGCCTTCGCCAGGCCCCGGTATGCACTCGCCCGAGTGATGATGTCGCGCAGCCAGGCGACCAGCGCGGTGCAGGGCCGGGGCGCGTCGAGCTGCTCCCGGGCCCGGGCCAGCAGCTCCTGGACCCCGTCCTCGAAGACCGCGCCGAGGAGGGCCTGGCGGTTGGGGAAGTGGCGGTAGAGCGTGCCGATCCCGACGTCCGCGCGGCGGGCGATGTCCTCCAGCGAGGCGGTCGTGCCATGGGCCGCGAAGGCGTGGCGGGCCGCCGTGAGGAGCCGCTCGTGATTGCGGCGGGCGTCGGCCCGCATGGGGCGGCCGCCCGCGGGGCGGTCCGCCGGGGGCCGCACCGGCGCCGGGGAACCGGCCGGGCTGGCGCTCACCGTGACCTCACCTGCTCTCCTCGCCGGGGCTCTTCAGTGCTGTGCTCTTCAGCCTAGGTGTATTGCCCTGAGAGGTTGGGGACGCGGCTGGCGGGTGGTTGGCCCTTCAGCGCGGTGTGTCCGCGGTGGTGATTGTAGGTGTGCAGC
>NZ_JBVIBK010000045.1:0-36120 GCF_055573455.1 Streptomyces sp. NPDC030183 | reverse complement strand
CCCGTGTACTGGACGTACTCGGGTCGGGGCCCGGTGCGTCGAGAGCGCGTGCATGGCGTCGCGGGGTAGGTGGGAATTTGACGACAGGGCCTAGGAAGCCTCCCGGTAGGCCGCGGCCTCCTCCAGATCCAGCCTGCGCAGCAGTGTCCGCAGCATCTCGTCGTCGATGTAGCGGCCGTCGCGCAGCCTGACGAACACCTCGCGCTCGGCGCCGATCATCTCCCGGGAGAGCCTGCTGTAGGTGTCGTCGCTGGTCTCCCCGGTCACCGGGTTGACGGCCCCGAGCCGCTCCCACACGGCGTTGCGGCGCCGCTCCAGGACCGTGCGCAGCCGGTCGACCAGCGGCGGCGGCAGGGCGTTGCGCTCGTCCTCCAGGAGTTCGTCGAGCCGCGCCTCGGCCGTCCGGGACGCCTGGGCCTGCGCGTTGGCCTCGGCGAGGGTCTCGGCCTGCGAGTCCCGCCCCGGCAGCCGCAGAGCCCTGATCAGCGGCGGCAGCGTCAACCCCTGGATGACGAGCGTCCCGATCACCGTGGTGAAGGTCAGGAAGAGGATCAGGTTCCTCTGCGGGAAGTCGTCCCCGCCGTGCACGGTGAGCGGGATCGAGAACGCGATGGCCAGCGAGACGACGCCCCGCATACCGGCCCACGCGATGACGAAGGGCCCCTTCCAGGTCGGGTTCTCCTCGCGTTCACGGATCCGCGCGGACAGCATCCGGGGCAGGAAGGTCGCCGGGTACACCCAGGCGAACCGGGTCACGACCACGATCAGGAAGACGGCCACGGCGTACCAGGTGGCGCGCAGGCCCTCGTTCTCGCCGAGCCCTTTCAGCACGACCGGCAGCTGCAGGCCGATGAGCGCGAAGACCGCCGATTCGAGCAGGAAGGCGACCATCTTCCACACGGCCTCCTCCTGGAGACGGGTCGCGAAGTCGACCTGCCAGTTGCGGTAGCCGAGGTACAGGCCGACCACGACCACGGCGAGCACCCCGGAGGCGTGCACCCACTCGGCCAGCCCGTAGGCGACGAAGGGGATCAGCAGGGAGAGCGTGTTCTGGAGCAGCGCTTCCTTCAGGTGGGTGCGCAGCCAGTGGATCGGCATCATCAGCAGCAACCCCACGGTGACGCCACCGACCGCCGCCACCAGGAACTCGACGATCCCGCCCGCCCAGCTCGCGCCTTCCCCGATCGTGGCGGCGAGGGCGACCCGGTACGCGGTGATCGCGGTGGCGTCGTTCACCAGGGATTCGCCCTGGAGGATCGTGGTGATGCGTGACGGCAGCCCCACCCGCCGGGCGACCGCCGTCGCCGCGACCGCGTCCGGGGGCGCCACGACGGCGCCGAGCACCAGCGCGGCCGTCAGCGGCAGCCCCGGCACGATCAGATAGGCGGCCCAGCCGACGGCCAGCGTCGCGAACAGGACGTATCCGACCGACAGCAGCGCCACCGGCCGCAGTTGGGCACGCAGATCGAGGTAGGAGCTCTCCGTGGCGGCCGTGTACAGCAGCGGAGGCAGGACCAGGGGCAGGACGATCTCGGGGTCGAGCTCGTAATTCGGCACGCCGGGCACGTACGACACCGCCAGCCCGGCGGCGACCAGCAACAACGGGGCGGGCACCGGCGTGCGCCGGGCGGCACCGGCGACCGTCGCGCTACCGGCGACCAGGAGCAGCAGGGGCAGGAAGTGCATCGCGTTGTGCCGCCTTCGTTTTCCGCGCGAGCTTCCGCGCACCCGTCGTAACCTGGCCATCATGAAACAGTGCACGCACGCGGACGCACTGCCGCATCCCGAACCGACCCCGCTGAGCGAGACCTGTCCTGAATGCGAGGCCGCCGGGACGCACCCGGTGCAACTGCGGAAGTGCCTGGAGTGCGGGCACGTGGGGTGCTGCGACTCCTCGCCGATGCGGCACGCGACCGCGCACCACAAGGAGACCGGCCACCCGGTGATGCGTACCTTCGAACCGGGCGAGACCTGGCGCTGGTGCTTCGTCGACCACGTGCTCGTATGAGGGCGGGAAAACGAACAGGCCCCCGGTGAACACGCCCGCGACGTCGCACGACGGAACCAAGTCGTCCCGTGACACGTCGACGTACTCGTGTGACAAGGTTCGGCAGTCCGACGCCTGGGTACGTCAATCCGGCGCGCGCTCTTCCTATTTGAGGCCCGCAGACCCCTAGCCACAGAGCGTGTTCGTGTGCTTACTATGAGTGACAGCGTGGGGCTGGGTCGCCAGGACCCCTGGGACATGGCGCTCGGGAGCGCGATAGCGTCACCGCTGAACCACATAGCGCGTTACCCCGGGGGGCGACCCTCGGCCCCTGAAAAAGCTTGTACCACCTTGGAGGTGAGGGTGTCCCAGATCGCAGGCGAGCCCGGGACCCAGGACTTCGTGGAAGTCCGGCTGCCGGCCGCGGGTGCCTACCTGTCGGTGCTGCGTACGGCGACGGCCGGCCTCGCGGCCCGTTTGGACTTCACCCTCGATGAGATCGAGGACCTGCGCATCGCTGTCGACGAGGCCTGCGCGATCCTGCTCCAGCAGGCCGTGCCCGGCTCGGTGCTCAGCTGTGTCTTCCGTCTCGTCGACGATTCGCTGGAGGTCACGGTCTCGGCCCCGACCACGGACGGCCACGCCCCCTCGCGCGACACCTTCGCCTGGACCGTGCTGTCGGCCCTGGCGGGCAAGGTCTCCTCCGCGGTCGCCGACGACAAAACCGTTTCGATCAGCCTCTACAAACAGCGCGGCGCGGGACCCGGGCCGGCGTGAGGAACGGGGACGGGCCGGTGCGGGACGAAGAACGCGGCACACGGGAACTTCCCGCGAAGGAGGTCGGCCCCGGCGGGCCGGCACACCTCACGGACGGCGTCGACGGCATTCCCGAGCAGGCCCGGCCGCACCCGGAGGACGACTCCTCGACGGCGGCCGGAACCTCTCGGTGGACGGAGCCGGTCGACGAAGAGGACGAGGCGTCCCCCGACGGGCGACGGGAGCCGGAGGATGCCGCACGGAGCACCATGTCCTCACGAGGGCGGACTGGGGCCTCCCCCGCTCGAGCACAGTCGAGAGCTGGGGGAACGGTGACGGCGGGCGGGACTATGAGCGAGCACGAGCGACACGACGAGCCGGACACGCAGATCGTGCGCAGCACGCAGCACGACCCCCAGGACCGCAGCGGGGCGCGTGCCCTCTTCGTCCGGCTGCGCTCCCTGCGGGAGGGCAGCGCGGAGTACGCGGAGCTGCGCAATCAGCTGGTCCGGATGCATCTGCCGCTCGTGGAGCACCTCGCGCGCCGGTTCCGCAACCGCGGTGAGCCGCTGGACGACCTGACGCAGGTCGCCACCATCGGTCTGATCAAGTCGGTCGACCGTTTCGACCCGGACCGCGGCGTGGAGTTCTCCACATACGCGACCCCGACGGTCGTCGGCGAGATCAAGCGGCACTTCCGCGACAAGGGCTGGGCGGTGCGGGTGCCGCGCCGTCTGCAGGAGCTTCGGCTGGCGCTGACCACGGCCACGGCCGAGCTGTCCCAGCAGCACGGCCGCTCCCCGACGGTGCACGAGCTGGCCGAGAAGCTGGCCATCTCGGAGGAGGAGGTCCTGGAGGGCCTCGAGTCCGCCAACGCGTACTCCACGCTGTCGCTGGACGTCCCCGACACCGACGACGAGTCGCCGGCCGTCGCCGACACCCTGGGCGCCGAGGACGAGGCACTGGAGGGCGTCGAATACCGGGAGTCCCTGAAGCCGCTCCTGGAAGACCTTCCGCCGCGCGAAAAGCGGATCCTGCTGCTGCGGTTCTTCGGCAACATGACCCAGTCGCAGATCGCGCAGGAGGTCGGCATCTCCCAGATGCACGTCTCCCGTCTGCTGGCCCGCACTCTGGCCCAGCTCCGGGAGAAGCTGCTGGTGGAGGAGTAAGAGCAGCCTCCTGGGGAGCCACGAGCGGTCCCGGGATGCGACGGACCGCCCGGTGCGCGGGGCGACAGGACGGGGACGGACGCCCCCCTAGCGCTTGCCCTCCTCCGCCCGACCAGGCCCTTGGATTCCGAGGGCCTGCGTCGTCGCCGGGTTGATCAGCAGGACCAGCGCCGCGACCGCGACCACGGCCAGGACGATCCCCGCCGGGATCGCCACGCTGTCCGCCCGAAGCAGGTTGTACGCGACCGGCAGCGCCATGATCTGCGTGATGACGGCGGGCCCCCTGCTCCAGCTCCGCATCAGCAGCAGCCCGCGGGCGGCGATCAGCGGCAGCAGGGCCAGGGCGATGAGGGTGAGGCCCCCGGTGACGCCGGTGCTGAGGTCGTCGGAGTCGCCGCCGAAGCCCAGGACGAGCATGGCGCCACCGCCGACCAGCAGGGCGATCCCCTCCAGCGCCGCAAGGGCCGCCGCGGCGGTCAGCCGCCCGGGGCGGGGCGCGGCGTCGGGGGTGTCCGGCGTGGGGTTCTGCTGAGGGCTCACCCCTGAAGGGTAGCCCCGGCGCCCGGACGCACACCGGCCGCCCGCACGCCCCTCACGTGCTCATCGTCACTACACGATCTCCCCTGTGATCCGCACCTCGGTATGGGAGGAGTACCGCTCAGTAGGTACGCTGCAACTCATGCGTGCACTTCTCGTGGTCAATCCGGCGGCAACCACCACAAGCGCACGTACGCGCGATGTCCTGATCCACGCGCTGGCGAGCGAGATGAAGCTCGAGGCGGTCACCACCGAGTACCGCGGCCACGCCAAGGACCTCGCCCGCCAGGCGGCCGAGGGCAAGGACGACATCGAACTGGTCGTCGCGCTCGGCGGTGACGGCACGGTCAACGAGGTCGTCAACGGCCTGCTGCACCACGGCCCCGACCCCGACCGTCTCCCCCGCCTCGCCGTGGTCCCCGGCGGCTCCACGAATGTCTTCGCACGCGCCCTGGGTCTGCCCAACGACGCCGTCGAGGCGACCGGCGCCCTCCTGGACGCCCTCCGCGAGAACCGCGAGCGCACCGTCGGTCTGGGCATGGCCTCGGGCACCCCGGGCTCGGAGGACGAGGCGGTCCCGTCCCGCTGGTTCACGTTCTGCGCCGGCCTCGGCTTCGACGCCGGGGTGATCGGCCGGGTCGAGCAACAGCGCGAGCGGGGAAGGAAATCCACACACGCTCTTTACCTGCGTCAGGCATTCCGGCAGTTCCTGGATGAGCCTCACCGCAGGAACGGCACGATCACCCTGGAGCGGGCCGGCGAGGAGCCCATTACCGATCTTGTGCTGTCCATAGTCTGCAACACGTCCCCGTGGACGTTTCTCGGCAATCGCCCGGTGTACGCGTCACCTAAGGCCTCGTTCGATAAAGGGCTCGACGTGCTCGGTCTCAGCCGGATGTCGACGGCCGCGCTTGCCCGTTATGCCACGCAGTTGCTTACTTCGTCCCCCGAGCGGGGCCCCCATGGCAAGCACGCCACCACCGTGCACGACTTGACCGACTTCACCTTGCATTCGAAGGTGCCCCTCCCCCTCCAGATGGACGGCGACCACCTGGGACTGCGTACGAGCGTGACGTTCACAGGCGTACGCCGTGCACTGCGTGTGATTGTGTGAGCGGAACGGGCAAAAGTCCTTCCACTCGAACGTTTAGGCCAGGGTCCACCCCATGGAAGTACGGCTGTGACACAGTCGACACCGAGGAATCAAAAAAAACTTTCCGGAAGGGGTTGTATCCGCCGCTGAGGTTTGCGAGTCTCTACGTGGCGCTCGGGACAGCCCGCAACACCGGCTCAAGCAAGCGCCAGAACCCCTCCTCACAACAAAGGACCACACCAGTCCGCCTGGTGGTCGGCCCTTCACTTGTTGAGGGATTCGTGAAAGCGTTCACATTCACAAGCAACGTGCATGTAATACCAAGGAGAGGTAGCAGCCATGGACTGGCGTCACAACGCCGTTTGCCGCGAGGAAGACCCCGAGCTCTTCTTCCCCATCGGCAACACCGGTCCTGCGCTGCTGCAGATCGAGGAAGCCAAGGCTGTCTGCCGTCGCTGCCCGGTTATCGAGCAGTGTCTGCAGTGGGCGCTTGAGTCCGGCCAGGACTCCGGCGTCTGGGGTGGTCTCAGCGAGGACGAGCGCCGCGCCATGAAGCGCCGCGCCGCCCGCAACCGGGCCCGTCAGGCCTCCGCCTGACAATCCCACCCAGCAATAGCCTGAGCTTGGCGGCGCGTACAGCGAGTACGCATCTCCCGCCCCCGAGCCGCAGCGCGCAGTGCCCCCGGTGCGCCTAATCAGCGACGAGACTGAGCCCCGGACCACATGATGGTCCGGGGCTCAGTGCTGTCCGGTCGCGCTCCGCCGGGCGTTCCTACTTCTGTGCGCGGACCGGGATGTCGAGGATGACCTGGGTGCCCTGGTCCGGGGCCGGGACCATGTCGAAGGTGCCGCCCAACTCGCCCTCCACCAGCGTCCGTACGATCTGCAGGCCGAGGTTGCCGGAGCGGTGCGGGTCGAAGCCGTCGGGCAGTCCCACTCCGTCGTCCTGGACGGTGACGAGGAGACGGCTCTCCTTGGTGGTGCCGCCGCGTACGGCCGACACCTCCACGGTGCCGGTGTCGCCTTCCCGGAAGCCGTGTTCGAGGGCGTTCTGCAGGATCTCGGTGAGGACCATGGACAGCGGGGTCGCCACCTCCGCGTCGAGGATGCCGAAGCGTCCGGTGCGCCGGCCGGTGACCTTGCCCGGGGAGATCTCGGCGACCATGGCCAGCACCCGGTCGGCGATCTCGTCGAACTCCACACGCTCGTCCAGATTCTGGGACAGCGTCTCATGCACGATCGCGATCGACCCGACCCGCCGTACGGCCTCCTCCAGGGCTTCACGGCCGCGCTCGGAGTCGATGCGCCGCGCCTGGAGGCGCAGCAGCGCCGCGACCGTCTGGAGGTTGTTCTTCACCCGGTGGTGGATCTCCCGGATGGTCGCGTCCTTGGTGATCAACTCGCGTTCGCGGCGACGCAGTTCGGTGACGTCCCGCAGGAGGACGAGGGAACCGATGCGCGGACCCTTGGGTTTGAGGGGGATCGCGCGGAGCTGGATCACCCCTTCGTTCGACTCGATCTCGAACTCACGTGGCGCCCAGCCGCTCGCCACCTTCGCCAGTGCCTCGTCCACCGGCCCGCGGGAGGGGGCGAGTTCGGCGGTGGTACGGCCGAGGTGGCAGCCGACGAGGTCGGCGGCGAGACCCAGGCGGTGGTACGCGGACAGGGCGTTCGGGGAGGCGTACTGGACGATGCCGTCGGCGTCGAGCCGGATCAGCCCGTCGCCGACGCGCGGTGAGGCGTCCATGTCGACCTGCTGGTCGGGGAAGGGAAACGCGCCGACGGCGATCATCTGCGCGAGGTCCGACGCGCTCTGGAGATAGGTGAGCTCCAGCCGGCTGGGGGTCCGTACGGTCAGCAGGTTGGTGTTGCGCGCGATGACCCCGAGGACCCGGCCCTCCCTGCTGACGGGGATGGACTCGACCCGTACGGGCACCTCCTCGCGCCACTCCGGGTCACCCTCCCGCACGATCCGGCCCTCGTCGAGCGCGACGTCCAGGAGCGGGCGGCGGCCGCGTGGCACCAGGTGGCCGACCATGTCGTCCTGGTACGAGGTGGGGCCGGTGTTGGGGCGCATCTGGGCCACGGAGACGTAGCGCGTGCCGTCGCGGGTGGGGACCCAGAGGACGAGGTCGGCGAAGGAGAGGTCGGAGAGGAGCTGCCACTCCGACACCAGCAGATGCAGCCACTCCAGATCGGAGTCGCTGAGAGCGGTGTGCTGGCGGACGAGTTCGTTCATGGAGGGCACGTGTGCGAGCGTACCTGGCGGTACGGACATGCCTGGAAACGGTGGGCTGGGGCGACGGATCCAGCCCCGGAAGCACCCGCGGGCCGCGGCGCCTGAGAGGGACCCTCAACCCTCCCGGCACCGCAGCCCGGAGCAACATCGGCCGTGGGGTGTGCGGTCCCATCGACCGAAGGATGAGGAGCCGGAGCAGTCAGGGCAGAGAGCGCCGGTTCCTCGGTCCGCCTTCCTGTGCGGGGAAGACGGAGGTCTGTGGTGTTCACAGGTGATCGTCCGCGTCGGAGCGCTGATCGATCAGATGAGCTATCACGCCATTCTTGACTAGACCACTGCGTGTGTCCATGCGTTGGCGGATGTTTGTTGTTGTTCCCTGCCGATCGACCGCCGGTGGGCCGGGGCAAGGGCTTGTACGCAGCGTAGCCCGGTTCGGCCGGCCGCCGGACCGGAATGCCGGGGCCCGTGGCTTTTCGCACACCGCGTTCCGGGTGGAGCGGGCATGGGATGCGGTGCGGGGCGGTGGCCCTGCGGAGCGGTCGGTCGGCGGTGTCAGGCGTGCTGGTGAGCGGTCGGCCGGGGGCGTCAGGCGCGGGCGGGGGTGTCGGGGCGGTCGGAGTGGGGCCAGATGGACATGGCGAGTTCGGCGACCGCCTCCAGGTCCTGCCTGGCCGCGCCGTCCCGTGCCTGCTGGGACATGCCCTGGATGATCACGCCGGTGTGGCGGGCGAGTGCGGAGGCGTCCGTGTCGGCGGGCAGTTCACCGGCCGCGATGTCCGCTCTTATACGGCTCTCGAAGACGTCGATCCAGGCATTGCGCCGGGCGCGGAGGGACTCCTCGACCTCGCGGCTGGTGCAGTTGGTGGCCGCGTGGATGACCAGACAGCCGTGGGGGTGGGCGGGGTCCGTGTACTCGACGGCGGCCTCGCGCAGTATCCGCTCGACGGCGGCCCGCGCGGTGGGCTCCTCCTCCAGGGCCCGGTCGGTGAAGGAGCCGTAGCGGCTGCCGTACTCCCGGACCACCTCTTCGAAGAGGGACTGCTTGTCACCGAAGGCGGAGTACAGGCTCGGGGCGCCGATGCCCATGACGCGGGTGAGGTCGGCGACGGAGGTGGCCTCGTAGCCGTTCTCCCAGAACGCCAGGATCGCCTTCTCCAGGGCGGTCTCGCGGTCGAAGGAGCGGGGACGGCCGCGCTGCTTGCTCTCCTTGGTCACCATGGAGGCATTTTATAGCGGGCACTAGACAAACGTCGGCGGGCTGATCTACGGTGAATTATGTAGCGACCGCTAGAAAATATGGAGGGGGAGCCGACATGGGTGTGCTCGCGGGCAGGACGGCGCTGGTCACGGGGGCGAGCAGGGGCATCGGGCGAGGCATCGCCGAGCGACTGGGGCGCGACGGCGCCCGGGTGGCGGTGCACTACGGGAGGAACGAGCCAGCCGCGAAGGAGACGGTGGCCGTCATCGAGGCCGCCGGCGGTTCCGCCTTCGCCATCGGAGCCGAGCTCGGCACCCCGGGAGACGTCGAGACCCTGTGGGAGGAGTTCGACCGGCACGCGGACGGACTGGACATCCTGGTGAACAACGCGGCGATCGGCAGCTCCCGCCCGATCGAGGAGATCGACGAGGACGAGTACGACAGGCTCTTCGCGGTGAACGTGAAAGCGCCGCTCTTCCTCGTCAAGCACGGGATGGCCCGGCTGAGCGACGGCGGCCGCGTCATCAACATCTCGTCGGGACTCGCGCGGACCGCGGCGATGCCGCACAACATGGCCTATGCGATGACGAAGGGCGCGCTGGACGTCCTCTCCCGCGACCTGTCGAAGGTGCTCGGCCCGCGCGGCATCACCGTGAACTCGGTCGCGCCGGGCGTGACCGCGACCGACAACACCGCCGAGTTCCTGGACACCGAGGCGGGTCGTGCGATGGCCGAGGGGATATCGGCGCTGGGCCGGGTCGGAGCGGTGGAGGACATCGCGGACGTGGTGGCGTTCCTGGCATCGGACGAGAGCCGGTGGGTGACGGGAAGCTGGGTGGACGCCACGGGTGGTTCCCTGACGTAGGGGACCGGGTGCTCCACTGGAGAAGGGAGCGGGCGGCTCCGACGTGGAGCCCGGCCTTGTGACCGGGGAAGATGGGTTCCGCTCGCGTGACGCGGGACACATCCGTGCGAGGTCCGCTCTGCTAGATTGGTCTAAACCACATAGTTTCTCCCGACTCCCAGTCGCGTCCCTCTCTCCAGATCGGCAGGCCCAGCGTGGAAGTTGTCATCGTTCCGGATGCCAAGGCGGGTGGCGAACTCATAGCCGAGGCGATGGCGCAGTTGCTCCGGCGGAAGCCCGAGGCGCTGCTCGGCGTGGCCACGGGCTCGACCCCGCTGCCCATCTACCAGGCGCTGACCGCGAAGGCCCGCTCCGGTGCCGTGGACGTTTCGCGGGCGCGGATCGCCCAGCTCGACGAGTACGTGGGGCTGCCGGCCGACCACCCCGAGTCGTACCGCTCGGTGCTGCGCCGTGAGGTGCTGGAGCCGCTGGGGCTCGGCATGGACGCGTTCATGGGACCGGACGGCACCGCCGAGGACATACCGGGGGCCTGCGAGGCGTACGACCGGGCGTTGGCCGAGGCGGGCGGTGTGGAGCTGCAACTGCTGGGGATCGGGACCGACGGGCACATAGGGTTCAACGAACCGTGCTCGTCCCTGGCCTCCCGGACCCGCATCAAGACGCTCACCGAGCAGACCCGGATCGACAACGCGCGGTTCTTCGACGGGGACATCGAGCAGGTGCCGCACCACGTCATCACCCAGGGCATAGGCACGATCCTGGAGGCACGCCACCTGGTGCTGCTGGCCACCGGTGAGGGCAAGGCGGACGCCGTCGCGGCGACGGTGGAGGGGCCGGTGGCGGCGGTGTGCCCGGCGTCGGCACTGCAGCTCCACCCGCACGCCACGGTGGTGGTGGACGAGGGCGCCGCGTCGAAGCTGAAGCTCGCGGACTACTTCCGGCACACCTACAGCAACAAGCCTGACTGGCAGGGGATCTGACGGGACCGAGGACGCGCTGAGGCGCCACGGCCCGGGAGGAGGGGCTGTGGCGCCTTTGTGTGGTGCGGTTCCCGCGGTCGGCGTGCCCCGCCTGCGGTGGCGGGGCGCGTCTCCCCCGTCAGCCGTTCGCGGGCCGTCCGGCGACGGGGAGCGTTATCGAGCGCTCATGATGACCTCGGCCGCCGCTCGTCCGCAGACCCTGGCCGCTCCGTGGGTCGCGATGTGGAGGGCGCCGCGGGGCGGGGACTGGGGGACTCCCATCTCGACGACGATCGTGTCGGGGCGGGTGGAGAGGAGGACGTCGAGGGCGTCGCTCATCCAGGGGTGGCGGTGCTCGTCGCGGACCACGGCGACGATGCGTCGGGTGCCGGCCACCGCGAGGGCGGAGGCGCCGGCGCTGTCGCCCGCGAAGGTGCCGGTCTCGGTGCCGGGCAGGAGACGGGCCAGCTCCGCGCCCACGCCCCAGGGGGTCTCGTCGCCGACGGCGATGTTCGCCACCGGGGTGAAGGCCGCCACGTACAGGGGCTGGACGGGGGGTTCGTACGGCTGGTGGGCGAAGGTCGCCCGCAGCGCTCGTCGGGCGGCGGCGAGGCCGGCCCCAACGAGGTCCGTGCCCCCGGCGTCCGCTGCCGCGGCGTCCACTCCCCCGGTCGCCCGGCGGGTGCACTCGGCCAGGGACCGGACCCGGTTCGCCGCGTCCGCGAGGCGTTCCTCGGGGAGGGTGCCGGAGCGTACGGCGGTAACCAGGGCGTCGCGCAGGCGCCGTACGGTGTCGTCGTCGGCGAGGCCGCCGCCCACGCAGATCGCGTCGGCACCGGCGGCGAGGGCGAGGACGCTGCCGTGCTCGATGCCGTAGGTACCGGCGATGGCCCGCATCTCCATGCCGTCGGTGACGATGAGGCCGTCGTAGCCCAGCTCGCCGCGGAGGAGGTCGCTGAGGATGCCGTCGGACAGCGTGGCCGGGCGGTCCGGGTCCAGGGCCGGGACGAGGATGTGGGCACTCATGATGGCGCGGGTGCCGGCGGCGATGGCGGCGTGGAAGGGCACCAGTTCACGGGCCTCGATCAGGGGGCGGTCCGCGTCGATGCGGGGCAGGGCGAGGTGGGAGTCGACGGCGGTGTCGCCGTGGCCCGGGAAGTGCTTGGTGCAGGCGGCGACCCCGGCGGCCTGGAGGCCGGTGACATAGGCGGCCGTGTGGCGGGCGACCAGGTCGGGATCGGCGCCGAAGGAGCGCACGCCGATGACGGGGTTCGCCGGGTTGGAGTTGACGTCGGCGGAGGGGGCCCAGTTGAAGTTGACGCCGCAATCGGCGAGGCGGCGGCCGAGGGCGAAGGCCACGTCCCGGGTGAGGTCGACGTCGTCGACGGCGCCCAGGGCGTGGTTGCCGGGGAAGGAGGAGCCGGTGCGGACCTCCAGGCGGGTGACGTCGCCGCCCTCCTCGTCGATCGCGACCAGGACGTCCTCGTGCTCGGCGCGCAACTGAGCGGTGAGGGCGGAGAGTTGTTCGGGGGAGGTGATGTTGCGGCCGAAGAGGCCGACGGAGGCGAGGCCCTCGCCGAGGCGGCGCAGCAGCCAGTCGGGGGCGGTGGTGCCCGTGAATCCGGGCTGGAGGACCGTCAGCGCGTCCCGCTTGAGGCCGTCCTGCCCCGGGTGGGAGCCGGTCGAGCCGGTGGCGAATGTCGTCATCGGGTGGTTATCCCTTCACGGCGCCCGCGGTGAGGCCCGCGGCCATCTTGCGCTGGACGAGGAGGAAGAGGACGACGATCGGCACGGCCATCATGGTGGAGCCGGCCATCATCGGGGCGTATTCGGTGCCGTGTTTGGTGGTGAAGTTGCCGAGCCAGACGGTCGCGGTCTGGTTCTGCTGGCTCATCAGCATCAGGGCGTACAGGTACTCGTTCCACGCTTGGATGAAGCCGTAGACCGAGGTCGCCACCATGCCGGGTGCGAGCAGGGGGAAGACCACGCGGAGGAAGGCGGTGGTGCGGGAGCAGCCGTCGACCATGGCGGCCTCCTCCAGCTCGCGGGGGATGTTGACGATGAAGCCGCGCAGGGTCCACACCGTGAACGGGAGGATGAAGGTCAGATAGGTGATGATGAGGCCGGTGAGGCGGTCGTACTGGCCCAGGTCGTTCAACAGCAGGAACACCGGGATGATCATCGCGACCAGCGGGACCATCTGGACGGCCAGGATGCCCACGATCACCACTTTCCGGCCGCGGAAGGCGAAGCGGGAGATGGCGAGGGCCGCCAGCATGCCGACGACAACGCCGATCACGACCACCGTCAGGGACACCACGAGACTGCGGCCCACGGGACCCCAGAAGTCGGCGATGTCCAGTGCGCGGCTGAAGTTGGAGAAGGTGATCGAGGTCGGCAGGAGGCTGGGGTCGGGGTCGATGGCGTCCTTGGCCGGTTTGAACGCGGTGTTCAGCATCCAGTAGACGGGGAAGCCGGCGGTGACGAAGACGAGGAGGCCGAGGAGGTTCCAGCCGAGCCTGGACCCGCGGCGACCGGAGACAGCTGCTGTGCTCATTCGACCTCTCCGATCTTCAGCATCTGGCGCATGTAGACACCGATCACGCCGAGCAGCAACAGCACGGTCAGGAGTGCGATCGCGGAGCCCTGCGCGTAGTCGTTGACCACGAAGGCCCTGTCGTACGAGTAGGTGGTGAGCAGTTGGAACTCGGCCTCCGGGTGGCCGTTGCGCATCACGAAGACCTGCGGGAAGACACCCATGTCCCAGATGACCGAGAGGGTCGTGAGCATCACGACGATCGGCTTCAGGATGGGGAGGGTGACGTAGCGGAAGACGCCCCAGGCGCCGGCGCCGTCCAGGCGGGCGGCCTCCTCCAACTCCTTCGGCACCTGGGTGAGTCCGGCGCTGAGAGTGATGACGACGAACGGCACGGCGCCCCACACGACGAGCAGTGTGATGACGGCGAGTCCTTCGGGGCCGCTCGCGAACCAGTTGTGGCCGATCATGTCGACGCCGGGGAGCTTGCTGAGGAGGGCGTTGAAGATGCCGTAGTCGGAGTCGAAGAGCCACTTGAAGACGGTGGTGGCCACGATGATCGGCATGCCCCAGCTCGCCACGAGGGCAATGTTGATGAGGGTCTTCACCCAGCCGGAGACCCGCTGGAGCAGCAGCGCGATCAGCATGCCGATGACCATGGTGAAGACGACGCAGGAGGCGGCGAAGACGATGGTCCGTACGACGACTGTCCAGAACTCGCCGTCGCCCAGCACCTTGGCGAAGTTGTCGAAGCCGACCGACTCCGCCGGCTGGAAGCCCCACAGCTGGGACTGGCCGAACTTCTGGAAGGAGAGGGTGACCAGACGGACCAGCGGATAGCCGAGGACGACGGCGAGGATCAGCAGGCACGGGGCGAGGAGCGCCCACGGGACGGCGGCTCCGCCGGAACGCTTCGTACCGGAGGCCCGGTCGACGGCGGCGGGCGGCCCTGGTGGCGCCTGCCGCGGTGGCGGCACCTTGGTCGGAGTGGTCGTGTCTGCGGCACTCATCGCGCGCTCCTAAAGCAAATGAAGAGGGAGCCGGTCAGCACCCCGCCGTACCCGCCCCGCAGGAGCCGGGCGGTGGCGCCCGAGGAGGGGCGCGGGGAGCCGAGCGACCGGCCACGACGCTCGGGCGACGGCCACCACGGCCCGTCGCCGCACTGTCGTGATGCACGCGTCGGCACGGTCGTGAGGCACGCGCCGGCTCGACTCATGGCACCCACCGGTCGGGGCTGTGGCACCCCCGTTCGGGCCCGGCCCACGACGCCGGGCCCGAACGGGGGTCGACCGTCACTTGGTGTTGATGACCTTGTCGATCGCGGCGTCCGCCTCCTTGGCGGCCTCCTCGACCGTCTTCTTGCCGGTGCCGATGTTCTGGAGCATGGTCTGGAGGATCTGGGCCTTCTCCACCTGGCCCCAGCCGGGCGCCATCGGGACGAACCAGTTGGACTCCGCCGCGGTGGCCGGGACCGCCGTCGCCGGGTCCTCCTTGAGGGTGGCGAGGTCGGTCTTGTTGTTGGGCAGGTTGCCCTTCTTCATCAGCCCCTTCTGTCCGGCGGGACCGGTGAGGGCGTTGATCCACTCGGCGGCGACGCCCTGCGCGTCGGACTTCACCGGGACGGCGAGGTCGGAGCCGCCGAGGAAGACGGGCAGGTTCTTGCCGGACGGGCCGGGCAGTACGAAGTTCTCGACGTTGCCGGCGAGCTTGCCGGTCTTGTCGTTCTCCTTGGCCGCGGCGGTCGCGCCCTCCCAGGCGGGGGCGAAGATCATGCCGGACTTGCCCTGGCCGTAGACGATGTAGCGGTCGGACTCGTCCTTGGTCTTGTCGCCGTGCATATAGCGGTCGACGACGTTCTGGAACGCCTTCAGGCCCTTGACGGACTCCGGGGAGGAGAGGTTGGCCTTCCACTGGCCGCCCGACTCGACGGCTATGGAGCCGCCGGCGTCGTAGACGAAGGACATGGCCGCGTACCAGTCGCGGGTGGGCTGGTACCAGGCGCTGAACTTGTCGCCCTGCTTCTTCTGGACCTTGTCGAGGGCGGCGGTCAGCTCGGCATAGGTCTTCGGCGGGGACTTGACTCCCGCGGCGGCGAAGACGTCCTTGCGCCAGTTGGCGACGCGGCCGCCCGCGTAGTACGGGACGCCGTAGGTCTTGCCCTCGTAGGTCACGGAGGCCTTGAGGCCGTCGAGCCAGGCGCCGGAGTTGTCGAACTTCGCCGGGTCCACGGGGGCGAAGGCGCCCTTGACCATGTAGGCGAGCATCTCGGTGTTGCCCATCTCGACGACGTCGGGGGCCTTGTCGGTGGCGAGGACGGCGTCCAGCTTGGCGTTCTTGTCCGGCCAGCCGTAGTACTCGTGCTTGATCTTGATGCCGGGGTGCTTCTTCTTGACCGCGGCGTCGGCGGCCTTGACCAGTTCCGGCCAGTTGTTCTGTGCGTCGACCGTGAGCCAGACGGTCAGTTCCTTGGTGTCGGCCGCCTTGTCCGAGCCCCCGCTCTCGCCCCCGCACGCCGCGATGGAGACCATCATGCCCACGACACAGATCGCGGTTGTCAGCTTGCGCTTCACGCCACCCTCCTCAGGGATGCCATTCCTCAGGGATGCCACAAACCCCCCTGCTCCCCGCGGTGACAGACGTACCGCCCATGGGGCCGGGACCTGGACCAATGGTGTAGACCAGTACGCCGGAGCTTGGCTCAGACCAATCGGCGTGTCAAGGGTGCGCGAACCGGCTCTCACCAGCCGTTATGCGACCTACATATGCAAGAACCTTTATGTAAGAAGGCAGCGAAAACCGAGCGACTGAGTCACACTCTTCGGGTAGACCACTGCACCTTCCCGGAGTAGACCAGCGGAGCCCTCTCCATGGACTAGACCAGCGGGGGCCGTGCGGGTATACAGAAGGATCACGCCACTAGGAGCCGGGAAGGCGGAGCATGAGCACCGACGTCAGCAGTGCGGAGAACGAGAACGGGGCGAACGTCCGTACCGCGCGCGTGCCCAAGTACTACCGTCTGAAGAAGCACCTGCTCGACATGACCGAAACCCTGCCCCCCGGCACGCCGGTCCCGCCGGAGCGGACGCTCGCCGCCGAGTTCGACACCTCACGCACGACCGTGCGGCAGGCTCTGCAGGAGCTGGTGGTCGAGGGGCGCCTGGAGCGCATCCAGGGCAAGGGCACGTTCGTCGCCAAGCCGAAGGTCTCCCAGGCCCTGCAACTCACCTCGTACACCGAGGACATGCGCGCCCAGGGACTGGAACCGACCTCCCAGCTGCTGGACATCGGCTACATCACCGCCGACGACACCCTGGCCGGGCTGCTGGACATCACGGCGGGCGGACGGGTGCTGCGGATCGAGCGGCTCCGCATGGCGAACGGCGAGCCGATGGCCATCGAGACGACCCATCTGTCCGCCAAGCGCTTCCCCGCCCTGCGCAGGTCACTGGTGAAGTACACCTCCCTCTACACCGCGCTCGCCGAGGTGTACGACGTCCATCTCGCCGAGGCCGAGGAGACCATCGAGACCTCGCTGGCCACCCCGCGCGAGGCCGGCCTGCTCGGCACGGACGTGGGCCTGCCGATGCTGATGCTCTCCCGCCACTCCCTGGACAAGGAGGGCCAGCCGGTGGAGTGGGTGCGGTCCGTCTACCGGGGCGACCGCTACAAGTTCGTGGCGCGCCTGAAGCGCCCGCAGGACTGACCGGTCCACGGCGACCGATCCCCTGCGGCGGCAACCGTCCCGTGCGTGATCTCCGGACGCACGGGACGCAGTCGAGACGCAGTCGAGACGCAATCGGGACACCGTCGGGACGCAGTACCTCCGCAAATCCGTTATGCGAACAGGGGTTACGCGCGGCGGAGCAGTCCCTTAGATTTCCTGCGCATTGCTCAGGTGATCAGTGAGGGGACGGAGCCCTGGTATGTCCAATGCGCCCGACGTGAAATCACCGGAGACGCCGGTGGTGACACCTGTCAGAGTGGTCATCGCCCTGTGCTTGTTCGCCCCGTTCGTGGCGATGCTCTGGGTCGGCTCGTACGCCAAGACGGACCCGGCGTTCGCCGGCATCCCGTTCTTCTACTGGTACCAGATGGCCTGGGTGCTGATCTCGACCGCGCTCACGGCCGTCGCGTACGTGCTGTGGCAGCGTGACCAGCGAGCCCGCAAGGCCCGGCGTTCCGAGGACGGGGGTGTGGCGCGATGAAGGACGGCGTGAACGGCGTGGCACTCGCCGTCTTCATCTTCTTCTTCCTGGCCGTCACGGTCATGGGCTTCATGGCCGCCCGCTGGCGCAGGGCCGAGAACGAGCACAGCCTCGACGAATGGGGCCTGGGCGGACGGTCGTTCGGCACCTGGATCACCTGGTTCCTGCTCGGCGGCGACCTCTACACCGCGTACACCTTCGTCGCCGTACCGGCGGCGATCTACGCGGCGGGCGCGGCCGGCTTCTTCGCGGTGCCCTACACGATCCTGGTGTACCCGCTCATCTTCACATTCCTGCCCCGCCTGTGGTCGGTCTCGCACCGGCACGGGTACGTGACCACGTCGGACTTCGTCCGCGGTCGCTTCGGCTCGAAGGGCCTGTCGCTCGCGGTGGCCCTGACCGGCATTCTGGCGACGATGCCCTACATCGCCCTCCAGCTCGTCGGCATCCAGGCCGTGCTGGACGTGATGGGCGTCGGCGGCGGCGAGAACACCAACTGGTTCATCAAGGACCTGCCGCTGCTGATCGCCTTCGGCGTCCTGGCCGCGTACACCTACTCCTCCGGCCTCCGCGCCCCCGCGCTGATCGCGTTCGTGAAGGACACCCTGATCTACATCGTCATCGCGGTGGCGATCATCTACATCCCGATCAAACTCGGCGGCTTCGACGACATCTTCGCCAAGGCGAGCGAGGCGTACGGCCAGACCAACAAGGTGACCGGCGCGCCGCGCGGGGCCCTGGTCCCGGGCGACGCCAACCAGTGGACATACGCGACCCTGGCCCTCGGCTCGGCGCTCGCGCTCTTCATGTACCCGCACTCGATCACCGCGACGCTGTCCTCGAAGAGCCGCGAGGTGATCCGCCGCAACACCACGATCCTGCCGCTGTACTCGCTGATGCTGGGCCTGCTGGCGCTGCTGGGCTTCATGGCGATCGCGGCCGGCGTCAACGTGCAGAACGGCCAGCTGGCCATCCCGCAGCTGTTCGAAACCATGTTCCCGGACTGGTTCACGGGCGTGGCCTTCGCGGCGATCGGCATCGGCGCGCTGGTGCCGGCGGCGATCATGTCCATCGCCGCGGCGAACCTCTTCACCCGCAACATCTACAAGGACTTCATCAAGCCGGACGCCACGCCCGCGCAGGAGACCAAGGTCTCCAAGCTGGTGTCGCTGCTGGTGAAGGTCGGCGCGCTGGTCTTCGTCCTGACGATGGACAAGACCGTCGCCATCAACTTCCAGCTCCTCGGCGGCATCTGGATCCTCCAGACCTTCCCGGCCCTGGTCGGTGGCCTGTTCACCCGCTGGTTCCACCGCTGGGCCCTGCTCGCCGGCTGGGCGGTCGGCATGATCTACGGCACCCTGGCCGCGTACGGGGTCGCCTCCCCGACCAACCCGTCCCAGAAGCACTTCGGCGGCTCCTCCGCGGAGATCCCCGGCATCGGCGAGATCGGCTACATCGGCCTCACGGCGTTCCTCCTCAACGTGGCCGTGACCGTGGTCCTCACCTTCGTCCTCCGGGCGGCCAAGGCCCCCGACGGCATCGACGAGACCAAGCCGAGCGACTACACGGCCGACGCGGGCGACGCGGGCGTCCAGGTGGAACTGCCCCCGGCGACGGCGGGTTCGAGCCACTGACGCTCTGACACGCGGCTTCCCCGCGCCCCTTTGAAGGGCCGAAGGCCCAGAAGGGGCGCGGGGAACCGCGCGAGCGACCACGACGAACCCGCGCCCGCCGACGCGGCGAACCCCCCGATCTCATAGGCGCCCAAGGGACCCGAAAAGCAGACACACCCCCGGCTACCCTGACCCCGTGACCGTCCCCACACCGATCGTCCTGGACAGCGACCCCGGTATCGACGACGCCGTAGCCCTCCAGTACCTCCTCGGCACGGGCCTGTGGGACCTCAGGGCCTACACCTCGGTCGGCGGCAACCTCCCCGCCGAAGCCACCTACAGCAACGCCCGCGCCCTGGCCCGAGCCCTCCGCATCGACACGGACGTCCCCGTCCACCGGGGCGCCGGCCGCCCCCTGTCCCGCCTCCCCTACCGCGAGGCATCCGCCTTCCACGGCCGGGCCGGCCTCGGCGACGAGTCCCTGCCCGACTCCACCGCCCCGCACCCCACGGAGTCCTCCGCCCAGGCCCTGCTGCGTCTGTCCCGTGAGCATGAGGGCGAGTTGACGGTGTGCGCCACCGGCCCGCTCACGAACGTCGCGATCGCCCTGCTGGAGGATCCCGGTTTCGCCCGCCGCGTCGCGAAGTTCGTGTTCATGGGCGGCGCCGCGCAGGTGCCGGGGAACTTCACCCCGGTCGCCGAGTTCAACATCTGGTCCGACCCGGACGCCGCCGAGATCGTGCTCTCCTCCGGTATCCCCTTCACCATGGTCGACCTGGACGCCTCCCACGGCTGGCTGTTCCGCCCCGCGGACCTCGCGGCGCTGGAGGCGGCGGGCCCGGGCACGGCGCTCGCCGCACGGCTGATGCGGACGTACATGAACGCCTACACCCGCCACGGCGGGGACGGCACGTGTCCGCTGCACGACCCGCTGGCGGTGGGGGTGTGCGGGGACGAGGCGTTCGTGACGGCCGCCGAGGGGGCCGTCGTCGTGGAGTGCGCGAGCGAACTCACACGCGGCCAGAGCGTGTTCGTGCCGGCCGACGCCCAGCGGATCTACTACTCCGAGTCCCCCTCCCTGACAGCCCGCCTCCGCGTCACCGGCCGCGTCGCCCTGGGCCCCGGCCCCCGCGACTTCAGCGAGCACTTCGTGACGACGCTGCCGCACTGGCCGGCACTGCCCTGACCGACCCACCACCCGCCGCCCCGCCCTCAGCCCTCAGCCCTCAGCCCTCAGCCCTCAGCCCTCAGCCCTCAGCCCTCAGCCACACCGACAATCACACGATCAACCGCCCCTGTGGACAACCGCGGACCTGCCGACCGCCTCCTCGTGCAGACTGCGATCCATGGACATCACGATCCGGCACATCTCCCCCGACGAGTACACCGACCTCGGCGACATCACCGCCCAGGCCTACCTGGCGGACGGCTTGCTGGACTTCGGCGAGAGCGACGCATACCTCGGCGAACTGCGGGACGTGGCGCGGCGGGCCGCCGCGGCCGAGGTGCTCGTGGCCGTGACGGAGGGGCGGGTGGTCGGCGGCGTGACCTTCGTCCCGGCCGGAGGCGCCATGGCCGATATCGCCACCTCCGGGGAGGCCGAGATCCGGATGCTGGCGGTCGAGCACGCCGCCCGTGGCCGCGGCATCGGCGAGGCCCTCGTGCGCCACTGCGTCGAGCGCGCCAGAGCCGTCGAGGGCTGCGTCCGGGTCGTGCTGTCGACCCAGCGGACCATGCATTCCGCCCACCGCATCTACGAACGGCTGGGCTTTGTTCGAACGCCGGCACGCGACTGGAACCCCGTCCCACACCTTCCGGACCTGACCCTGCTCACCTATGAGTTGACGCTATGACACGCTCCGAAGTCACCGCGACACTACATCTGGGGGTGGACCGGCAGCCCAACACAAGATGTATGCTCATGCTCGCTGTCGCCGCAGGGGAATCCGGTGCGAATCCGGAACTGTCCCGCAACGGTGTACTTGCGTGCGTTCGCACGCGAGTCCAGTCCGAGGACCTGCCGACAGTGCGCCCGGCCGTCCGGTCCGGGTGCCCTGACGTCCGGGCCTCGTGGAGTGGGCCGGTGGACGCGACGCCCCCGTGCGCTCGTGTGCTGCTGCCTGCCCTCCGCTGGGCCCCGTGCCGAGCGAGGGAGAGCCCCCACGTGACCATCGCGCCAGCCGACCCGGTTTCAGCCACCCCGGCCCCCGCCGGACCGGCTCCCGCCTCCCCGGCGACGGAGACCGACGGTCCCGGTGCCGCGTTGCTGCGGACCCTGACCGAGCTGACCGCCGACCTGCCCGACGCCGACCCCGGTCGGGTCGCCGCCGCCGCGCTGCGCGGCCGGTCCGCGCGGGCGGACGAGACGGAGCTGCGCGAGCTGGCCACGGAGGCGGCCGCCGGCCTCATCTCCGAGGACCCCGCCTACTCGAAGCTGGCCGCCCGGTTGCTGACGATCTCCATCCGCGCCGAGGCCGCCTCCCAGGGCGTCACGACGTTCACGGAGTCCGTCGCCGTGGGCCACCGGGAAGGGCTCATCGCCGACCGCACGGCGGAGTTCGCGCGCCGGCACGCGGAGCGGCTCGACGCGCTCGTCGACCCCGCCGCGGACGACCGCTTCGGCTACTTCGGGCTGCGCACACTGCACAGCCGCTACCTCCTCAGGCACCCGATCACCCGCAAGGTCGTGGAGACGCCGCAGCACTTCATGCTGCGGGTGGCGGCCGGCCTCGCGGAGGACGACACCGCTCGGTCCGTGGACGAGGTCGCCGCGCTGTACGGCCTGATGAGCCGCCTCGACTACCTGCCCTCATCCCCCACCCTCTTCAACTCCGGTACGCGACACCCCCAGATGTCGTCCTGCTACCTCCTCGACTCCCCGCTGGACGAGCTGGACTCCATCTACGACCGCTACCACCAGGTGGCCCGCCTCTCGAAGCACGCCGGCGGCATCGGGCTGTCGTACTCCCGCATCCGTTCGCGCGGTTCGCTGATCCGGGGCACCAACGGGCACTCCAACGGCATCGTGCCGTTCCTGAAGACCCTGGACGCCTCGGTCGCCGCCGTGAACCAGGGCGGCCGGCGCAAGGGCGCGGCCGCGGTCTACCTGGAGACCTGGCACTCCGACATCGAGGAGTTCCTGGAGCTGCGCGACAACACCGGTGAGGACGCCCGCCGTACGCACAACCTGAACCTGGCGCACTGGATCCCGGACGAGTTCATGCGACGGGTCAACGCGGACGAGCAGTGGTCGCTGTTCTCCCCGGCCGACGTGCCGGAACTGGTCGACCTGTGGGGCGAGGAGTTCGACGCCGCGTACCGCAGGGCGGAGGCGGACGGGCTGGCGCGGAAGACCATCCCGGCCCGTGACCTGTACGGCCGCATGATGCGCACGCTCGCGCAGACCGGAAACGGCTGGATGACGTTCAAGGACGCCGCCAACCGCACCGCCAACCAGACGGCCGAGCCGGGCCACGTGGTCCACTCCTCCAACCTCTGCACGGAGATCCTGGAAGTCACGGACGACGGGGAGACGGCGGTCTGCAACCTGGGCTCGGTGAACCTGGGCGCCTTCGTCGACCTCGCGACCGGTGACCTCGACTGGCAGCGGCTGGACGAGACCGTCCGCACCGCCGTGACCTTCCTGGACCGGGTCGTCGACATCAACTTCTACCCCACCGAGCAGGCGGGCCGTTCGAACGCCAAGTGGCGCCCGGTCGGTCTCGGCGCGATGGGCCTCCAGGACGTCTTCTTCAAGCTGCGGCTGCCCTTCGACTCGGCCGAGGCGAAGGCCCTGTCCACCCGGATCGCCGAGCGCGTCATGCTCGCCGCCTACGAGGCGTCCGCCGACCTCGCCGAGCGCAACGGCCCGCTGCCGGCCTGGGAGAAGACCCGTACGGCCCGCGGTGTGCTGCACCCCGACCACTACGGCGTCGAGTTCACCTGGCCGGAGCGCTGGGCGGCCCTGCGCGAGCGCATCGCCGCGGTCGGCCTGCGCAACTCGCTGCTCCTCGCCATCGCGCCCACCGCGACGATCGCCTCGATCGCCGGTGTGTACGAGTGCATCGAGCCGCAGGTGTCCAACCTGTTCAAGCGGGAGACCCTCTCCGGTGAGTTCCTGCAGGTCAACTCCTATCTGGTGAAGGACCTCAAGGAGCTGGGCGTGTGGGACGCCCGCACCCGGGAGGCCCTGCGCGACTCGAACGGCTCGGTGCAGGACTTCGCGTGGATCCCGGCCGACGTCCGGGCGCTGTACCGCACGGCCTGGGAGATCCCCCAGCGCGGTCTCATCGACATGGCCGCCGCCCGCACCCCGTATCTGGACCAGGCCCAGTCGCTGAACCTGTTCCTGGAGACGCCCACCATCGGCAAGCTCTCCTCGATGTACGCCTACGCCTGGAAGTCGGGGCTGAAGACGACGTACTACCTGCGCTCGCGTCCGGCGACCCGCATCGCCCGCGCCGCCCAGGGCCAGGGCCAGACGCAGCTGTCTGCCCAGCCCGACAAGACCGTCCCCGTCCAGCAGGTGGCCGACCCCGACGCCGTCGCCTGCTCCCTTGAGAACCCCGAGTCCTGCGAGGCCTGCCAGTAATGCCCAGCAATCAGAACCTTCTCGACCCCGGCTTCGAGCTGACTCTGCGCCCCATGCGCTACCCGGACTTCTACGAGCGCTACCGGGACGCCATCAAGAACACCTGGACCGTGGAGGAGGTCGACCTCCACTCGGACGTCGCCGACCTCGCGAAGCTCAGCCCCGCCGAGCAGCATCTGATCGGCCGGCTGGTCGCGTTCTTCGCGACGGGCGACTCGATCGTCGCCAACAACCTGGTGCTGACGCTGTACAAGCACATCAACTCCCCCGAGGCGCGGCTGTACCTGTCGCGGCAGCTCTTCGAGGAGGCCGTGCACGTCCAGTTCTACCTGACGCTGCTGGACACCTACCTGCCCGACCCGGAGGACAGGGCGGCGGCCTTCGCGGCGGTGGAGAACATCCCGTCCATCCGGGAGAAGGCCGAGTTCTGCTTCAGGTGGATGGACTCGGTGGAGAAGCTGGACCGCCTGGAGTCCAGGGCGGACCGCCGCCGCTTCCTGCTCAACCTCATCTGCTTCGCCGCGTGCATCGAGGGCCTGTTCTTCTACGGCGCCTTCGCGTACGTCTACTGGTTCCGCAGCCGGGGCCTGCTGCACGGTCTGGCGACGGGCACCAACTGGGTGTTCCGCGACGAGACGATGCACATGAGCTTCGCGTTCGACGTGGTCGACACCGTCCGCAAGGAGGAGCCGGACCTCTTCGACGACGAGCTCCAGCAGCAGGTGACGGACATGCTGCGGGAGGCCGTGGAGGCCGAGCTGCAGTTCGCCCGTGACCTGTGCGGTGACGGCCTGCCGGGCATGAACACCGACTCGATGCGGCAGTACCTGGAGTGCGTGGCCGACCAGCGGCTGACGCGGCTCGGCTTCGCGCCGGTGTACGGCTCGGAGAACCCCTTCTCCTTCATGGAGCTGCAGGGCGTCCAGGAGTTGACCAACTTCTTCGAGCGGCGTCCGTCCGCGTACCAGGTGGCGGTGGAGGGCACCGTCGACCTGGACGAGGACTTCTAGGAGCGGTGAGCCGGCCCCGCCCCGCAAGCGGCGGGCCGGCTCACCCGTCCCGGGGGGGTCACTTGAGCGTGATCGTGTCCCCGGCCGAGATGACCCGCGCGGTCGACGTCAGACCGGGGAAGTACCAGCGCCAGCTGCCCGCCGCGTCGACGGTCACCTTGGTGCTGAGCCTTCCGGCGCTACCCGACTCCACCGTCTGCACGGTGGTGTAGCGGGCGGCGCCGTTCTTCTTGAACTGGAGCCGGACCGGCTGCCCCTTGAACCCGTTGTACTTCAGGGTCTCCCAGTTGGCGCGGGACAGCGTGCCGGTGACGGTGACCTTCGAACCCTTGGCGACCTTGTCGGGCGCGATGGCGGTGGTCAGTTTGGCGGCACGCTTGACCTTGTAACGGGCAATGTTGTCGGAGATCCAGTAGTCGCCGTCGTTGGCCTTGACGGTGGCGTTGACCTGCCAGACCCCGGCGACACGATTGGAGTCGATGTCGTCGCTGTCGGCGATCCAGCCGGGGTCGACCCTCATCGTCCCCGTGCACACCGATGTCGTCGCGCTCTTCTTGACGCAGGACGAGTCATCGTCCCAGGTGATGAAGCCGTAGCCGTTGGACCTGTTGAAGGTGCTCAGATCGGTGATCTTCCTGGCGCCCGAGTTGTCCTTGATGGTGACGGCGATCGGGTACGTGACGGTCTTCGATGTCCCGATGATGACGTTCCCGCCGCGGTTGACGACCGTCTTCGTCACCCGGACGTCGCCCTTCCCCTCGGCCTGAGCGCCCGTCGCCGCCAGCAGCACCAGGGCCGCCGCCCCGCCCGCGACGGCCAGGGCGCGGCCGTGCGCGGGACGCGTTCCGTGTCTCATGATCCTCCCCTTGTGGTCGGGGAGAGGCTACACACGGAGAAACACGGGTGTCGTACGGATATGCGATCAGACCGTGCGGGCGAAGCGGCGCGAGGCGGAGCCGGTGGTGGGCCGGTCGGACCGGGCCCCGTCGATGGCGGCCTGCCGTTCCGCGGCCTGCCTGAGCTGCCGGTCCACGCGCCGGTCGTGGACGACGCCGATGAGAGCGGGCAGCACGACCAGGGCGAGCAGGCCGAGCACGGCCAGTGTTCCGATGAGCGCTTGCAGCTGTGTGGTGTTCATGGACACCACTGTCGCGCGGAACACTCCTGACAAACAGTGGCAGTACTGCCGTGCGGCCTCCAATTACTGCCACTTCCGAGGCACACTGGAGACATGCTCACCAATGTGGCGGCCGTCCTCCTGGACGGTGTGCATCCCTTCGAACTCGGTGTCGTCTGCGAGGTCTTCGGCCTGGACCGCAGCGACGAGGACCTTCCGGTGTACGACTTCGCCGTCGCGTCGGCGGAGGGCCCGACCCTGCGGACGCACGCCGGGTTCACGATCTCGACGCCGCACGGGCTGGACCGGCTCGACGAGGCCGATCTGATCGTCGTCCCGGCGGGCGAGAGCTATGTGCGGCGGATCTATCCGGCGGACCTGCTGGACGCGCTGCGCCGGGCCGCCGACCGGGGCACCCGGGTGCTCAGCGTGTGCTCGGGGGTGTTCGTCCTCGGCGCCGCCGGTCTGCTGGACGGCCGGCGCTGCGCGGTGCACTGGCGGCACTCCGAGGAACTGGCCCGGCAGTATCCGCGCGCGGTGGTGGAGCCCGACGTGCTGTACGTGGACGAGGACCCGGTGATCACCTCGGCGGGCACGGCCGCCGGAATCGACGCGTGTCTGCACATCGTCCGCAAGGAGCAAGGACCGGAGGTCGCCAACAAGATCGCCCGGCGGATGGTCGTGCCGCCGCACCGGGACGGGGGCCAGGCCCAGTACATCGAGCGGCCGCTGCCCCGCTCCCAGTGCGACACGGTCGGCGAGGTGCTGGCGTGGATGGAGCGCCACCTCGACGAGGAGGTCACGGTCGAGCAGCTCGCGGAACGCGCTCATATGTCGCCGCGGACGTTCGCCCGCCGCTTCCAGCAGGAGACGGGGACCACTCCGTACCGCTGGATCCTGCGGCAACGGGTGCTGCTGGCCCAGCGGTTGCTGGAGGCGACGGACGAGACGATGGACACGATCGCCTGGCGCACGGGTTTCGGTACGGCGGCCACCCTGCGTCATCAGTTCGTACGGTCACTGGGGACGACCCCGCAGGCGTACCGCCGTACCTTCCGGGGTCCGGAGGCCGCGGCCTGAGAACGACGCCGGGCGTGCGTCGGGGCGGCCCGCAGCCGCCCTGATCGCACGCCCGGGATGTCGGCGCGGTGGCTTCAGTCGTTCGCGCGGTGGCTTCAGTCGTTCGCGACGACGGGGTAGCGGGGCTCGTTCTCGGCCATCTGCCGCAGCGCGTCCTTGCGGTCGCGCTTGGAGAGCCGGTCGATGTACAGGTAGCCGTACAGGTGGTCGGTCTCGTGCTGGAGGCAGCGCGCGAAGTACCCGGTGCCACGCACCTTGATGGGGTTGCCCTTCTCGTCCTGGCCGGTGACCTCGGCGTAGTCGGGCCGGGCGAGCGGCATGTACGCGGTCGGCACCGACAGGCAGCCCTCGTTGCTGTCGTCCAAGCGGCGCTTCTCGGCGGGCAGTTCGACAAGCTTGGGGTTGCAGACGACGCCGACGTGGCGGTTGCCCTCGTCGTCGGGGCAGTCGTACACGAACACCTTCAGGTCGACGCCGATCTGGTTGGCGGCGAGGCCCACGCCCTCGGCGGTGCGCTGGCTGGCGAACATGTCGTCGACCAGCTTGGCTAGTTCGTCGTCGAACTCGGTGACGTCCTTGCACTCCTTGTGCAGGACCGGGTTCCCGACGACGGTGATGGGCCGCGAAGTGCCGCGCTCGCGGTACGCCTGCTCGCGCTCCTCGCAGTCCTCCGTGTCGACGACGAACCCCTCGTCATCGACGGGGAGCACGCCCACGTGCTGCTGTTCGGTGTCCTGCTGAGCCATGACAGACGTACGCCTTCCTCAAAAAACAAGGGGTGAGTTGCTGATACAGGGTACGGGCAGCGCCGCGCAGGAGCGCGGGTAACCGCATGACCGGCAGCCACGGTCGCACCGCCCCTAGCAGACCTCTTCGAGGTCCCGCCAGTCCCGGGAGTCCGGGCTGTCCGCGACCCATCCGTCCAGCAGCCCCCGCACCAACGACGCCGGCGCGGCGATGCCGCACTCCCGCTCGGGCACCCACAACTGTCCGTCGGTGACATGCCCCAGCGGCCCCGGATGCCCCGGCTCGCTGTGATCGTGCGGGTCCATGTGGTCCCCGTCGCCCTCGTCGGACGGCATCCGGGACTCCGAACACAGCCGGCACAGCAGCCGCACCGACGACGACCAGTCCTCGGCTGCGAAGCCCGCGTCGGCCGCGAGCCGCTCCAGGGCGTCCCGGTCCGACTCGGTGGCGGCCTCCAGCAGCACCACCCAGGTCGGCACCGGCGACGGCGCCCACAGTTCGATCTCGTCGAACACCGGGTACGCGTGTCCGGCGGCCGTGGTCCGCTCGCCGTGCGGGACCCCGTCGTGCAGTACGACCTCGCCCCAGCGCCGCCCGGACGACGGCAGGGGAATGGACAGCACCTCTATGCGTGCCGGGTCGAGCCTGCGCCCCCACACGACCTCGGCCTCACCCTCCGGCGACAGCCGCACGGCTGCGCTGCCCAGGTCCATGCCGACCGGCTCCCCGGTGTCCGCGACGCCGCCCCCGGGCTTCGGCCGGGCCGCACCGCCGGGCACCCGCAGTCCGTACGCCTGCCAGGCGCGGCGCGCCAGCGGCCAGTCCTGCAGGGCGGTGGCGGCGATGCCCACGTTCCACCAGTCGGGCGCGCCGGTCTCCCGGTCGAGCAGTGCGACGGCCCTGAGCCCGGCCGCCCTGGCCTGCTCCCAGTCGTGCCGGAACTTGTGCAGCAGGGCGAGGTTGAACCAGGACTCGGACAGCCATGGCTCCAGGTCCGCGGCACGTGTCAGCAGCGCTCCGGCGTCCTCGTAACGACCGTCGCCGATCAGCGTGAAAGCCCGGTCGGTGGCCTGCCGCCAGGAGGCGGAGGGCCGATGCCGTCCCTTGCCGAAGATCCTCACGATTCCCGCCTGCCAGTTACGGTTCCCGCCTGCCGTTTCCGTGGAGTGGGCCGGCCGTCGCCCCCGGTACACCCTCTCCCTCGCATCCAACCACGGACGGAAGGAGAGCCGCTCATTACCCATGGGTTACCCCGCCGCGGGCACGGTAAGACCGCCTCGTGCGACCACCCTGGCGAGCGATTCGACCACCTCTGGCTGATAGTCGTGCGCTGTCGCGAGCCGCAGTTCCTCCAGCGCCCGGAGCGGCCCTGCGGGCCCTGCTTCCCGCGTCTTCTCCTCGTATGCGTTCACCGCCCGGACGATCCGTGCGCCGACCGGCTGCTCGCGGTACGGATCGGCCTGGCGCTCCACCACCACGGCGACCTGGGTGTCCACTCCGGTCTGCCGGACGACCGCGCCGCCCAGCAGCGCGATCCGGCGCTGCTGGGCCGCGGGGAGACCGGCGGTGGCGCCGGCCGGCACCGGGTCGACCAGGCTGAGCTGTCCGATGTCGTGCATGAGTGCCGCGTACTCCAGTACGGTCAGCTCCCGCTCGCCGAGCCCCAGCTCCCGCCCCACCTCGCGGCTGAGCGCGGCGACCCTGCGGGCATGGCCCGGCGGGGTGTACCCGGCGATCTCCGTGGCCCGGGCCAGCGAGGCGATGGTCTGCCGGTACGTGGTCCGCACCGCCGCGTACCGCCGGAACGACAGCTGGGTGAGCAGCAGCGGAACCGAGAACACGGGCAACGCCCACAGCCCGGCGACCCCGACCGCCACGGCCATCACGACCCCGGTCGCGCACACCGCCGAGCCGATCCCGAGCAGCCCGCGCAGTTCGTCCCGCAGCAGAGGCCCGTACGGCCACCGGGTCCGTGCCCGTGCCAGGCCCGCCGCCAGGACGGCGTCGCACAGGGCGGTCACCACGAGGAGCCCGACGAGCAGCAGCACGCGCGCGTGCCCGCTCCAGCCCAGCAGCCGCCCGCTGTCGTGCAAGGGCCGGAAGCAGACGGCGGCGAAGCCGACGGTGAGCACGCGCCGGGTGAGATGGTCGGCACCGGTGCCGCGCCTCGCGGCCGTGGGTGACACACACCCGAGACGCGGAGCGCACCGGAGACGCGGAGCGCACCCGAGACGCGGGGCGCACCCGAGCAGCGCGCCCACGGCGACGACGGCCACGACCTGGAGCACCCCGTGCTGCGCCGATCGCCCCGCGTTCTCGCTCAGCAACGCGTACGCGAGCCCCCCGGCCGCACCCAGCGGCGCCTGTTCCCGCCCTTCCGCGCCGTGCCAGCGGGACAGCTCCCCCGCCGCCACGAGCGCACCGAACACGAGGGCGACCCCGGGCTCGTCGAGGCCGTACCGGAAGGTGTGGCCGAGCGCGGCGAGCACGAGCAGGACGGCGAGGCAGCGGAGAAGGAACAGGAGGAGCGGTATCCGGGGCGCCCTCGGGGAACTCACCGACCACGCCTCCCCGCGGCGCCCGGCTCGACCACGTCCGGCCCGGCCACGTCACGCTCGACCACGTCCGGCCCGGCCCCGTCACGCTCGACCGCTTCGCGCGCGACCGCGCCCCGCTCGGCCACCGGAGCACCCGGCGCACCCGGAGCACCCGGAGCACCCGGCGCCGGTACGTTTCCGCACGGCCCGGCGGTCACCAGGGGCTCCCAGCCGCACCGGGACAGGGCCCGTCCCAGCGCGCCCACCATCACGGGGTCGAACTGTGTCCCGGCGCAGCGCTCCAGCTCCGCCAGCGCGGCGGCGACCGGACGACCCCGCCGGTAGGACCGGGTCGAGGTCATCGCGTCGAACGCGTCGGCCACCGCGACCAGCCGCGCGAACTCCGGGATCTGACTCCCGACCAGTCCGTGCGGGTATCCGCTTCCGTCCATCCGCTCGTGGTGGTGCAGGACCGCCGCCCGCGCCTCCCCCAGGAAGGAGATCCCGCGCACCATCTCGTGCCCGTACTCGGGATGCAGTTCGACGATCCGCCGCTCCTGCGGGGTCAGCGGCCCGTCCTTGCGCAGCAGCCGTGTGGGCACCCCCAGCTTCCCCACGTCGTGCAGGATCCCGGCGAAACGCAGCACTTCGGCGCGCTCGTCGTCCATGCCCAGCTCCCGGGCGATCATCATGGACGCCTGCCCGACCCGTTCGCTGTGCCCGCGCGTATAGGCGTCCTTGATGTCGACGGCCTGTACGAGCGCCCGGATGGTCGCCTGGTGCGCCGCTCGCTCGCGGTGGTACTGCGCGAAGACCCAGCAGGACACGTACATCGGCAGCAGGACCAGCAGCGCGGCGACGGGCCCGTACGGGCTGCGCCAGAGCACGGCCATCATCAGCCCCGCAAGCCCGTGCGCGGCGACGGGTGCCAGCGCCCGGAGGAACAGCCCCCGCCAGGCGGTACGCCACGGCGCCCGCTCGGCGAGGGCGAGGATGCCGCCGTCGAGGAGGGTGAACACGCCGCAGAACGTCAGCACGGCGGCCCCGGCGGGCAGCAGCGCGTAGGGGAAGTCGGGGCCGGCGACCGCGTCCCGTCCGCCGAGCGCCCCGTGCGCCTGGGAGGCGGCCCACACCGCGAGGACCAGCTGCGCCGCCCGCCAGACCCGCCGCAGCAGACGTGGCCGCCGCTCGACGCGGGACATCAGCGCTCCCGGCACCGCGACCAGCGCGGCGACGGGGGCCGGCAGCAGGAAGGCGCCCGCGAGGAGGACCGGGAAGAAGGTGCCCATGCCCCGGGGGGCGAGGTGGCCGACGAAGCGGCACCGGGTGATCTGCTCGCACCCGGCGTACAGCACGGCGAACAGGACCACCGCCCACCAGGGGGCGCGTGCGCCCGGGAGGCCGGCGAGGCAGGCGAGGGCCGCGAGCACGGTACAGGCGACGTACACGCGTGCCCACGCCGAAACCGACCTCATGGCACCCCTCCCGAGATTCAGCTTCCGGAGCGTAGGGCGGGTCCGCGGGGGTGGGGGTGCCTACGGGAGAATCCCCAGGGCCTCATGGGCCGGATTAACTCCTTCGGGTGAAATGGGCCCTTGGGGGCGGGTGCGTTCCCCTCCAGGCAGCGGACCGGCCCTTGGTGACGGTTCGTCGGTCGGTCGTAGGGAGCCGGCCACCGGGGCACGGCATACGACTGAGCCCGTTGCGAGGGCGGCCTGACGGCCGTACCCGCAACGGGCTCGGTTCACCTCACGTGCACGGCTTCGCGCGTACCGCTGGTGCGTGGTGCTCAGGTCTCCCGCGGTGTCGCCGGCGCGGCCGTCACCTCGTGCTCGGGGACGCTCTGCCCGGAACGGATCAGCTCGATCCGCCCCATCACCTTGGCGCGCAGGTCGGTCGGCACGTCGTCCTGCCCGCAGCACCGCTTGACCAGCTTCTTGACGGCCTGTTCGAGGCCGTACTTCTCCAGGCACGGCGAGCACTCCTCGAAGTGGTGCTCGAACTTGGTGCAGTCGGCGTCGGGCATCTCACGGTCGAGGAACTCGTAGAGATGATCGAGGATCTCGCTGCAATCCGTCTCGTGCGGCTCTCCGCAGCTCATGAGCCCGAGCCTTTCGCTTCGTTCGACTCTCCGGCGCCGGCCGGGACAAGCCCGCGGTCACGGGCGTAGTCCTCGAGCATGCCGCGCAGTTGACGGCGGCCCCGGTGCAGCCGGGACATCACCGTACCGATGGGTGTCCCCATGATGTCGGCGATCTCCTTGTACGCAAAGCCCTCGACATCGGCGAGGTACACGGCGATGCGGAATTCCTCGGGGATCGCCTGCAGCGCTTCCTTCACGTCCGAGTCGGGCAGGTGATCGAGCGCCTGCGACTCCGCCGAGCGCAGGCCCGTCGACATGTGCGACTCGGCGCGCGCCAGCTGCCAGTCCTCGATCTCCTCGGCCGCACTGCGCTGCGGCTCGCGCTGCTTCTTGCGGTACGAGTTGATGAAGGTGTTCGTGAGGATGCGGTACAGCCAGGCCTTCAGGTTGGTGCCCTCGCGGAACTGGTGGAAGGACGCGTACGCCTTCGCGTACGTCTCCTGCACCAGGTCCTCGGCGTCGGCCGGATTGCGCGTCATGCGCAGCGCGGCCGAGTACATCTGGTCGAGGAACTCCAGCGCGTCCCGCTCGAAACGAGCGTTGCGGTCCGCGGCGGTCTCCGTGCCCTCGGGCTGCTCCGCCTGGCCCCGTTCGGTCCCTGCGTCGGTCCCAGTGACCGGACCCACCTCCTCCAGTGTCTGTGCGATACCGAAAGCGGTACCACCAGATTCGGAGGATAGACGACGATCCGCACCCGCCGCCGCCCGAATAGGGGCGCTCTTCGCCGCGTGCAGCACCGTCCAGTCCAGGTCAGCGCGGCTGCTGCGGGTCGGGCAGATGGTCGAACCCATGCGGCGGACTTCCTCTCGCGTACGACGGTCAGCACGGTTACGCGCTGTCTGATCCGCACAACAGAGGACCGTCACGCAACATTCCCGGACTCCCACCGACTCCTTACCGAGTGACACATTCCACTCGCCTCGGCGGGCGATCCCGATCCGTACGGCCCGGAGGGGCCCAGCCCGTACGGCCCGGAGAGGCTGAGCCCTTGCGGCCCGGAGGGGCTCAGCCTCTACGGCCCGAAGGCGTTCAGCCCTTGCGGCCCGGAGGAGTTCAGCTCTTGGGGCCCAGCGACGTGATCCACTCCGCTACACCGTCGGTGATCACCTTCAGGGCCGCCTCCTGATCGAGGGGCGCCCGCTTCGGTACGGCGAAGCCGTGATCGCCGTACGGCACCTCCACGAGCGCGTGCGGGCCGTCCGGGAACTCCTCCGGCCTCCCGAACGGGTCGTTCCCGCCCTGGACGACGAGCGTGGGCACCCCCGCGCCGAGCAGTTCGCCGGCGCGGGACTTCTCCGGCTTGCCCGGCGGATGCAGCGGGAAGCTCAGCGCGAGCACGGCCGCCGCGCCCAGTTCCGTCGCGGTACGGCAGGCCACCCGGGCCCCGGCGCTGCGCCCGCCCGCGATCACCGGCAGCCCCGGCTCGACCAGCGCGGGCCACAGGTCCCGCCAGCCGGCGTCCAGGGTCTTCGGCGCCGGCGCGAGCTTCTTGCCGGCCACCCGCCACGGCTGCTCGACGAGCGCGACGGTCACCCCGTGCGCCGGGAGGACGGCGGCGAGGGCCTGGAGGTCGCGCGCCTCGACGCCCCCGCCCGCGCCGTGTCCGGCGGCGAGCACCCACCGGGCGTCCCGCGCCTCGTGCCAGGTGACCCGCGCCGTTCCGGCCTCGGTGTCGATCTCTTCTCTGATCGCCTTCACGTCAGAAGAGTGTGCCCTCCTCGGGGCCCTCCAGCTCCTTCAGCAGCTCCGGGGCGTTGTTGCGGACGTTGCTGACAGCCGTGGAGACGGGGTAGGCGCGCATCAGCCCGGCGGGCGGCGGCTCCAGCAGGCCGCGCAGATCGTCGGGGTCCGTCCGGGCCGGGTCCAGCCAGCTGTCCCACCGGTCGGGCGTGAGCATCAACGGCATCCGGGGGTGGATCTCGGCCAGCGTGAACGGGCCCTCCGCGGGCGCCACGGCCAGCGGGGTCGTCTCGGCCTCCGTCGTGATCACCGAGCAGGTGACCCACCATGCCCGCGGGTGGTCGTCCGGCAGGGTCCTGTCCCGCCAGAACTCGTACAGCCCGGCCATGGCGAACACGGAGCCGTCGGCGGGGAGCACGAAGTAGGGCTGCTTGCGCGGCCGCTTCTTCTTGCCCTCGACCTCCAGGTCCCGCTCGTGCTTGCCGGTGACCCACTCGTAGTAGCCGTCGGCGGGCAGGATGCAGCGCCGGGACGCGAAAGCACGGCGGTACGAGGGCTTCTCGTGGACGGTCTCGGCGCGCGCGTTGATCATCCGGGCGGCGCCCTCGGGGTTCTTGGACCAGGACGGGACGAGCCCCCACTTCAGCTTGCGCAGCTGGCGGACCGGCCTCTTGTCGTCGGCGTCCTTCAGGGGGCGGTCGAGAACCGCGTAGACCTCCTTGGTGGGAGCCACGTTGTAGTCGGGCTCCAGGGTCTCCTCCGGTTCCCACTTCTCGACCTCGAAGACTCCCGCGAGATCCTCCGGCCTGCGACTCGACGCATACCGCCCGCACATCTCGAACCACCCCTCCGACCTGCGCAAACACCGGATCCTACGCCCGGACACATCCAAGGGTGACAGACCACCGGCCCAGTGCGGTGGCGAACCGGTGCCCACCAGTGTGCCAGCCGTGAGGCGGGCGACGGCGGCGCCCTCCTCGGTCCGGGACGCCCCTGAACCGCTCCCCGCGCACCCCCTCCGACCAGCCCGTTTCCCCTCAGGAACGATCCCCGGCACCCCGGCGTCTCACTTACCGTCCGCCCCCTAGATGAATGAGTCCGATGTGTGTGCTGGTCGCCACCATGGCGAAGGGCGCCCGTTGGTCAGTGTGTGAAGACAAACCTGGACGCCCTTCTGGCGGCACTGTACGTGTTCATCGACGACCACGTGGCGCCTTGTCGCCGGATCGGGCGACCCCCGAAACTCACGGACGCCGAACTGCTGTGCCTGGCGGTCGCCCAAGTCCTGCTCGGCTTCCCCTCCGCCCGACACTGGATCCGGTTCGCCCACGCCCGCCTCGGGCATCTCTTCCGCTACCTGCCCCAGCAGTCCGCCTACAACAAGCGCCTCAACTCTGCCGGGCCGCTGATCAGCCACGTGATCGAGATGCTCGCCCGGCAGGTGCCGACCTGGCACGACAGCCTCCGGCTGATCGACTCCACCCCGCTGCCCTGCGCCGCTTCCCGCGAGACCGTCAAACGCTCCGGCCTGGCCGGGCACGCCGGATACGGCTACTGCCGCAGCCACTCCCGCTTCTTCTGGGGATTCCGGCTCTACCTGGTCACGACCGCCGAAGGCATGCCCGTCACCTGGTGTCTGGCCGACCCGAAGCTCGGTGAGCGGGAAGTGATGGCCGCTCTGCTGGAACGCGACCACCACCTGGTCCGCGCCGGGCAGGTGATCCTGGCCGACAAGGGCTTCGCCGGCCGGGAGTTCGAAGCCTTCGTCACCGACCGGCTCGGCGCCCACCTGGTGCGGCCGGACCGCAAGGACGAACTGGCCCGCTTCGGCAAGATCGCCCGTGTCCGCCAGTGGATCGAGGCCGTCATCGACACCCTCAAGGGCCAGCTCAGCCTGGAACAGCACGGCGGCAGATCCCCGGCCGGAGTCTTCGCCCGCACCGCCCAACGCCTGCTGGCCCTGGCCACGGCGATCTGGCACAACTGGACCACCGGAGCCACAGTCAAACGCTCGCTGATCGCGTACGACCACTGAAGACATCCGACTCATTCATCTAG
>NZ_JBVIBK010000044.1:0-39030 GCF_055573455.1 Streptomyces sp. NPDC030183 | reverse complement strand
CCCGTGTACTGGACGTACTCGGGTCGGGGCCCGGTGCGTCGAGAGCGCGTGCATGGCGTCGCGGGGTAGGTGGGAATGTGACGACAGGGCCTAGCCGGTGGGGGCGCGACCGTCAGCCCAGGTCGTGCCCCTTCTCCTCCGCCAGAACCCGCTGGGCCGTGGCGAAAGCCGCGTTGGCCGCGGGGACGCCGCAGTAGACGGCGGTCTGGAGGAGGACCGCGGCGATGTCGTCGGGGGTGAGGCCGTTGCGGCGGGCCGCTCGGATGTGCATGGCCAGTTCGTCGTCGTGGCCGTGGGCGACCAGCGCCGTCAGCGTGATCATGCTGCGTTCACGGCGCGAGAGGGTCGGGTCGGTCCAGATCTCACCCCACGCGTAGCGGGAGATGAAGTCCTGGAAACGCGCCGTGAAAGGGGTCTGGCGGGCCTGGGCGCGGTCCACGTGCCCGTCGCCGAGGACTTCGCGGCGTACCTCCATTCCCCGCCGCGGATACCCGTCGAGGTGCGCACGCAGCGCGGCCAGTACCGCCTCCGGGCGTTCCGCCGGTGCGAGATGCGACGCGCCGGACAGTTCCGTGAGCGACGCGCCCGGCACCGCGTCCGCGATCTCCCGCAGATGCGCGGGCGGAGTCGCCGGGTCGTCCCGCCCGGCGATCAGCAGGGTCGGCGCCGTGATCCCGGACAGCGCGCCGCGCAGGTCGAACGCGGCGAGCGCGTCACAGCAGGCGGCGTACGCCTCCGGGTCCGCCCTCCGGTGGTCGTCGACCAGCTCCGGCACGGTGAACCCGGGCGTGAACCAACGGGCGTCGGCGCTCTCGGCGAGCCCCGCCAGCCCCTCACGCCGCACCAGCTCTGCCCGCTCCAACCACGGCTTCTCCCCGTTGAAGTGGGCCGAGGAGCAGATCACCGCGAGGGACGACACCCGCTCCGGGTGGTGCGCGGCCAGATGGAGGCCCACCGCCCCGCCGAGGGACACCCCCGCGTACGCGAACCGCTCCACGCCCAGCGCGTCCGCGAGGTCCAGCACCAGGGCCGCCAGGTCGCCGACCGTCGCCCCGGCGGCGATCAGCCCGGCGGGGGAGTCGCCGTGCCCCGGCAGGTCCCAGCGGATCACACGGTGGGTGATCGACAGTTCGGGCGCCACCTTGTCCCACAGCCGGGTGGACGTGCCGAGGGAAGGCCCGAGCAGCAGCGGGGGAGCGGAGTCCGGTCCCTCCGCACGGTGGTTGAGCAGCTTGTCCGTCAACGTCGCTCCAGAGCACGGTCGGTGAGGTCACCGGCGGAGCCGGTGTAGCGGGCGGGGTCCGTGAGGTCCGCCAGGTCCAGATCCTTCAGGTCGGGCTCCTCGGCCAGCAGCTCGGCGAGCGGCCGGTCCTCGGTGTGGACGCGGGCGGCGGTCCGGGTGAGCAGTTCCTTGGCCCGGGCCCGGCCGAGCACCGGCGCCAGCTCGGCGGCCAGCCGCTCGGAGACGATCAGCCCGTGGGTGAGGTCGAGATGGCGCCGCATGGCGTCCGCGTCCACCCGGAGGCCCTCCGCCAGTTCCACCGCGTCCCGCGCGGCGCCCCCGACCAGCCGGAGCAGGTCCCGCAACGGCTCCCACTCGGCGTGCCAGGCCCCGGCCGGCCGCTCGTCCTCGGCGGCCAGCGCGCCGTACAGCGTGGCCGCGAGCTGCGGCGCCCGCCGGGCCGCCGCCGCGATCAGCGTCGACCGTACGGGGTTCGCCTTGTGCGGCATCGCCGACGAACCGCCCCCGCTTCCCTCGGCGACCTCCCCGATCTCCGTACGGGCCAGCGTGAGCACGTCCACGGCGACCTTCCCCAGGGCGCCCGCCGCGAAGGCGAGCGCCCCCGCGAGGTCGGCGATCGGGGTGCGCAGCGTATGCCAGGGCAACTCCGGCTCCCCAAGGCCCACTTCGCGGGCGTACCGGGCGACGAGGGCACGCGTGTCGACGGGCGTGCGCGACGTCCCGGTGGCGGTCACCGGGCCACCGAAGACCGTGAAGGCCGCCAACGTGCCCGCAGCGCCGCCCAGTTGGGCGGGCAGGCTCGTCCGTACGACCGCGATCCGGTCCCTGGCGTCCAGCACCAGCGACCGCCATCCCGCCGCCTTCAGCCCGAAGGTCGTCGGCACGGCGTGCTGGGTGAGCGTCCGTCCCGGCATCACCGTGTCCCGGTGCCGGGCGGCCAGCCCGGCGAGCGCGGCCTCCGTCCGGCCGAGGTCGGCGAGCACCAGGTCGAGGGTGCGCGCGGCGACCAGCATCGCCGCCGTGTCCATGATGTCCTGGCTGGTCGCGCCGCGGTGGACGTACGGGCCGTACGCGGCGCCGACCGCCGCGGTGAGGTCGGCGACCAGCGGGATCACCGGGTTGCCGCCGCCGCGGGCGCGCTCCGCGAGGGACCGTACGTCGAAGGCGCCGGAGCGGGCCGCCTCGGTCACCGCCGTCGCGGCCTCCGCGGGGGCGAGTCCCAGCGCGGCCTGGGCCCGGGTCAGGGCGGCCTCGGCGTCGAGCAGCGCCCGGAGGTAGGCGCCGTCGCCGGTCGCGGCGGCCGCCGGGGAGCCGGTCCATCCGGGGGCGAGCAGACCGGCGTCGGGTTCGGCCGGGGGTACCTCCCGCCCGGAGGGTGAGGAGGTCACCGGAACTCCAGGAAGACCGTTTCGCCTTCGCCCTGGAGGCGGATGTCGAAACGGTAGGTGCCGTCGCCCCGCTCCTGGGCGATCAGCGTGCCGCGGCGCGCCTCCTCCACCCGGGAGAGCAGCGGGTCGGCGGACAGCGCGGCCTCGTCACCCGGCAGATAGATCCGTGTGTACAGGTGGACGAGCAGTCCGCGGGCGAACACGCACACGCTGAGATAGGGGGCGTTCTGCCCGCGCGCGCCGGGCCGCAGCGTCCGCGCGGTCCAGTGCCCGTTGGCGTCGGTCTGGACGCGGCCCCAGCCGGTGAACTCGACGCCGTTGCGGCCGAGGAAGCCACCGCTCGCGGGGTCGCGCCGCATGGAGCCGTCGACGTGCGGGACGTTGCCGTCGGGGTCCGGGCCCCACAGCTCCACGAAGGCGTCGGGCAGCGGGTCGCCCGCGCCGTCGAGGACGTAGCCCTGGAGCGCGATGGTGTCGGGGTGGCCGACGGGGGCGATGTCGCCGCCGCCGGGGAAGGGCAGTGCGTGGCCGTAGAAGGGGCCGACCGTGTGCGACGGGGTCGGGAGCACCGTCTCCGGACGGCTCGTGTCGATCTTCGTCATGGGGTCAGCGTCCTTCTTCCATCCAGGTGGCGTGGGGTCCGTCGAGCACGATGTCCCAGACGTACCCCATCGAGAACTCCGGCACCGACAGGTTGTGGTCGTAGGTGGCGACCAGTCGCTGCCGCGCCGCGTCGTCCGTCACGGACTGGATGATCGGGTCGTACGGGAAGAGCGGGTCGCTCGGGAAGTACATCTGCGTCACCAGCCGCTGGGTGAACGCCGTGCCGAAGAGCGAGAAGTGGATGTGGGCGGGGCGCCAGGCGTTGAGGTGCTGGCGCCAGGGGTACGGGCCGGGCTGCACGGTCGTGAAGTGGTAGTGCCCGTCGTCGTCGGTCAGGGTGCGGCCGACGCCGGTGAAGTTCGGGTCGAGCGGGGCGTCGTGCTGTTCGCGCTGGTGGGCGTAACGGCCGGCCGAGTTGGCCTGCCAGATCTCCACCAGCTGGCCGCGGATCGGGCGCCCGTCGCGGTCGAGGAGGCGGCCGGAGACGGTGATGCGCTCACCGATGGGCTCGCCGTTGTGCTGCCGGGTGAGGTCGTTGTCGATCTCGGTGATGTCGCGCTCGCCGAAGGCGGGGGAGGACAGCTCCACCAGCTCCGGGTCCTTGGTGACGTCGATGGGGACCGGCGGCTGCTTGGGGTGCCGCAGCACCGAGGACCGGTACGGCGCGTAGTCGCGGCGGGGCTGGTGCTCGACCGGCCCGCCGTCGGCGAGTCGCTTCTCGTAGGCGGCGCGCTCGGCCGCGATCTCCAGGTCGATGTCCGCTTGCGTGAGAGTCATGAGGGTTCCTTAGCGTTCGAGGACCGGGGCGGGGCCCTGGTCCACGCCGAGCGCCCGGCGACCAATTAATCAGGGCACTGAGTATTTCAGTGAAGATTCCTTCACGCTGCCACTCGCGGGGTCCGTCGTCAAGACCCGGTAGAAGGACTTGGTCAGGCATGTTCGGCGTTCTGGATACGCTGCCGCTGTGGGCCGTTATTCTTCAGTGCACGGACGAAACGCCGTCCGTGTCGATCGAGCCGAGGAGCGACCATGGCCGCGGTGGACCTCTCCACCCACCCCGGGCACCTGGCCCGTCGACTGCAGCAGGCGCACTACCTGCTGTGGAACGTGATGGTCTCCGAGGAGATCACCTCGCCGCAGTTCGCGGTCCTCAACACCCTGGTGGCCGAACCGGGGCTGGACCAGCGCACGGTGGGGGAGCGGGTCGGCCTCGACCGCTCGACGATGTCCGAGGTGATCAGCAGGCTCGGCCGCCGGGGCCTGCTCGACAAGGTCCGCGACCCCCAGGACGGCCGGCGCTTCCTCCTGCGGCTCACGGAGGAGGGCGTCCGCACGCACCGCAAGCTGACCGTGCGGACGGCCCGGATGAACCAGGTGTTCCTGGCCCCGTTGTCGGAGGACGAGCAGCAGGTGTTCTTCGAGCTGATCCGGCGGGTGGCCGACGCCGCCGAGGAACTGCGCAGCCCGACGGAGTCGCTCCGCTAGAAGGGCGAGTGCGCTCCGCCAGAGGGGCGAGTGGGCTCCGTTAGAGGGGCGAGTGCGCTTCGCAGAGGGGCGAGTGGGCTCCGCCAGAGGGGCTGCGCTCCCCGGCGTGGCCCGACCCCCGTCACTTCTTGACGTACAGCACCCAGACCTGGCCCTTCGCGAAGTTCAGGGGCCTGCCGTCCGCGGTCGTGAAGGACGTGCCGTCCGTCGGGGTCTTGCGCTCCCAGCCGGCGTCGAAGGCGCGCCCGTCGCGCAGGACCTCGGCCTTCCCCGAGCCCACGGTCTCCGTGTACGGCGTGGTGTTGCCGAGGAAGTCATGGAACCGTGACTCGCGGATCGTGACGTGCTGCACGACCACCGTGGCCGGGGCGACGCGCGTACCGTCGGTCAGCACGGTTTCCCGCCCGTCCATGGAGACCAGCCAGCGCTGCTGCTCGGCTGACCAGGTGAAGGTGAAGCGGGCCGCCGGGTAGCGGATCGTGCGGGAGTCCTCGGGGGTACCGCCGGAAGGCGCGGGACCGTAGCGGAAGCCGGTGGTCAGGGCGTCGGCGCCGGGCGGGGGGCCGACCAGCTTCGCGGGCCGCAGATAGAGGTTGTGCGGGGCGGGCTTGTCGGTGCCGCGGTAGTACGCGGAGCCGGCGTCGCCCGGGGTCCTCGCCTCCACGGGTGCCCTGTCGATCAGCGGAAGCAGCTTGCTCTGGGCGCCGGAGAAGGCCAGCGTCGGCTCGTGGAACTGGCGGAGGAGTTCCAGGTCGGACTCCCGGGCGCTGCGCACGGGACCGACCGCGTCCGGGAACCTCGTCGCGTACACGGCCATCAGCCGGCTCAGACCACCCTCGACCTGCTCGGCGTAGACGATGTCCGCGGCGTCGAGCCCCGTCTGGGGCCTGGCCGTGGACACGTTGTCGATCTTCACGGCGAGTATCGAGCCCACGGGTGCCGTGGCGCTGGGTCTGTCCGTGGGTCTCTTCGTCGGGCTCTCGCCCTGACGGCCGTCGTCGCCCGGGCCGCCGGAGCAGCCCGCGAGGAGGGCGCCCGCTGTGAGCGCGGCGAGTACCATGCCCGTCGTCCCCCGGCGCCGAGTCCGCCGCGTTGTCAGTTCCATGCCCACCGTGCCCATCCTTCGCCGAGTTTGCCTCTGATTGTGCGCTTATCGGCTGATAAATGGCTATCCCTGTTTACTTCTGACTGAGTCCAGGATCCGGCGGGTTCCGGGACGCCACCGACCGCAGGCCGCTGACCGCAGGCCGCCGACCGCAGGCCACCGACCGCAGGGCCGCTGACCGCAGACCGCCCACAGGCGACCGCCGCGGGATGCCGTCGACGTGGTTCGCGGGCGGGCCTCCGGGTACCCGTGGCGGACCTGCGAGGCCGAGTCGAGGGACGGAGCGGGACGCGATGAAGGCAGTGACATGGCATGGCAAGCGGGACGTGCGCGTGGAGACCGTGCCCGATCCCGAGATCCAGGAGCCGACGGACGCGATCATCCGCCTCACCTCCACCGGGTTGTGCGGCTCCGACCTGCACCTCTACGAGGTGCTGACGCCGTTCATGACACCGGGCGACATCCTCGGTCATGAGCCCATGGGGATCGTCGAGGAGGTCGGTGCCGCGGTACCGGACCTCGCGGTGGGCGACCGGGTCGTGGTGCCGTTCCAGATCGCGTGCGGCAACTGCTGGATGTGCCTCACCGGGCTGCCCACCCAGTGCGAGACCACCCAGTGCACCGGCGAGGGCATGGGCGCGGCCCTCTTCGGCTACACCCGGCTGTACGGCGCGGTGCCGGGCGCCCAGGCCGAGTACCTACGGGTGCCGCAGGCCCAGTTCGGACCGATCAAGGTGCCGGAGGGCCCGTCCGACGACCGGTTCCTCTACCTCTCCGATGTGCTCCCCACCGCCTGGCAGGCGGTCGAGTACGCGCACGTCCCGCCCGGCGGCAGTGTCGCCGTGCTGGGCCTCGGGCCCATCGGCGACATGGCCTGCCGGGTCGCCCAGGTGCGGGGCGCCGAGCAGGTGATCGGTGTGGACCTGGTGCCCGAGCGACTGCGCCGGGCCCGTGACCGGGGCGTCGAGACGTACGACCTCAGGGACTTCGACAGTCAGAAGGAACTGGTCCAGGCAATTCGCGACCGCACGGCGGGGCGCGGCCCGGACTCCGTGATCGACGCCGTCGGCACCGAGGCGCACGGCAGCGCGGCCGCCAAGCTCGCCCAGACCGCGGCCGGAATGCTGCCCCGCGCCATCGGCGCCAAGTTCGCGGAACACCTCAGCGTCGACCGGCTCGCCGCCCTGTACACGGCCATCGAACTGGTCCGACGCGGCGGCACCATCTCCATCTCCGGCGTGTACGGCGGCACCGCCGACCCCATGCCCCTGCTCACCATGTTCGACAAGCAGATCCGGCTGTGCATGGGCCAGGCCAACGTCCGCACCTGGACCGATGACATCCTGCCCCTCCTCACCGACGATGACCCGCTGGGCGTCGACACCTTCGCCACGCACCGCATGCCGCTGAGCGAGGCACCGCACGCCTACGAGATGTTCCAGCGCAAGGACGACGGGGCGGTGAAGGTACTGCTGGAGCCGTAGGCCGACCGCCGGATGGCCGACCCCGGCAGGCCGACCCGCCTGCTGGCCGACCCGCGTCAGCCCGCCCCGCGGCCCGGTCACGGGACACGGATTCGCGGGAGCCGGATCACGGTCACGGTCACGGCCACGGTCGCCGTCACGGACCGAGGATCTCCGCCAGGTCGTAGTTCACCGGTTCCTCCAGCTGCGCGTACGTGCAGCTCTCGGGCGTGCGGTCCGGGCGCCAGCGGCGGAAGCGCGCCGTGTGACGGAACCGCACGCCGTTCTCCATGTGGTCGTACGCCACCTCGGCGACCAGGTCGGGCCGCAGCGGCACCCAGGAGAGGTCCTTCTTCCCCGACCAGCGGCTCGGCGCTCCCGGCAGCCGTGCCGTCTCGTGCGCCGCCTCGTCGGCCCAGGCGGCCCACGGGTGCGCCCCGACATCCGACAGCCGCAGCGGCTCCAGCTCGGTCACCAGCTCGGCCCGCCGCTTCATGGAGAACGCGGCGGACACGCCCACATGCTGGAGGGTGCCGCCGTCGTCGTACAGGCCGAGCAGCAGGGAACCGACCACCGGCCCGCTCTTGTGCAGCCGGTACCCGGCGACCACCACATCCGCCGTCCGCTCGTGCTTGATCTTGAACATGACCCGCTCGTCCTGCCGGTAGCGCAGATCCAGCGGCTTGGCGATCACCCCGTCCAGGCCCGCGCCCTCGTACTGCTCGAACCACCGCTCGGCCACCGCGCGGTCCGTGGTCGCCGGGGCGAGGTGCACGGGCGCCGTGACACCGGCCAGGGCGCGTTCGAGGAGCGCGCGCCGGTCGGTCAGCGGGACGTCGGTCAGGGACTCGTTCCCCAGGGCGAGCAGGTCGAAGGCGACGAAGGAGGCGGGTGTCGTTCCGGCCAGCATCCGGACACGGGAGTCCGCGGGGTGGATGCGCTCGGTGAGCGCGTCGAAGTCGAGCCGGCCCTCCCGGACGATCACGATCTCGCCGTCCATCACGCACCGCTGGGGCAGGCGCTCCGCGAGCGACTCCACCAGTTCCGGGAAGTACCTGGTCAACGTCTTGCCGGTGCGGCTGCCCAGCTCCACCTCGGGCCCGTCGCGGAACACGATCGCCCGGAACCCGTCCCATTTCGCCTCGTAGTGCATGTGCGGCGGGATCTTCGCCACGGACTTGGCGAGCATCGGCTTCACGGGCGGCATCACCGGCAGATCCATGCTCCGATTCTGCGGCCCCCCGAGAGGTTTCGCCCAGCATGAAGAAGATGCTCCCGGTATGCGGCACGGGTCGCCTCCGCCTACCGTGGCCGCATGGGTGAAGCGGTGGAGTTGGAGGTGGCGGGCCGGACGGTACGGCTGTCCAGCCCCGACAAGGTGTTCTTCCCGGAGCGCGGTTTCACCAAGCTGGACCTCGCCCGGTACTACCTCGCCGTCGGCCCGGGCATCCTGCGGGCCCTGCGCGACCGGCCCACGACCCTGGAGCGCTACCCGGAAGGGGTGACCGGCGAGAACTTCTTCCAGAAGCGGGCCCCGAAGAACATGCCCGACTGGATCCCCACCGCCCACATCACCTTCCCCAGCGGCCGCAGCGCCGACGAGATGTGCCCGACCGAGGTCGGGGCCGTCGTCTGGGCCGCGCAGTTCGGCACGCTCACCTTCCACCCGTGGCCGGTCCGGCGCGACGACGTCGACCGGCCCGACGAACTCCGCCTCGACCTCGACCCACAACCCGGTACCGACTACGCCGACGCCGTCCGCGCCGCGCACGAGCTGCGCTCCGTCCTCCATGACTACGGCGACCTGCGCGGCTGGCCGAAGACCTCCGGCGGACGCGGCCTGCACATCTTCGTCCCGATCGCACCGCACTGGACGTTCACGCAGGTCAGGCGGGCCGCCATCGCCGCCGCGCGGGAGCTGGAACGCCGGATGCCGGATCTGGTGACCACGGCGTGGTGGAAGGAGGAGCGGGGCGAGAAGATCTTCGTCGACTACAACCAGACCGCCCGCGACCGCACCATCGCCTCCGCCTACTCCGTACGGCCCCGCCCGCACGCGCCCGTCTCCGCGCCCCTCACCTGGGACGAGGTGGGCGTCGCCGTGCCCCGCGACTTCGACCTCGCCACGATGCCGGTGCGCTTCGCCGAACGCGGCGACGTGCACGCCGACATGGACGATCACGCGTACTCCCTGGAGGCGCTGCTGGAACTCGCCGCGCGGGACGAGCACGACCACGGGCTGGGGGACCTGCCGTATCCGCCGGAGTATCCGAAGATGCCGGGGGAGCCGAAGCGGGTGCAGCCGAGTCGGGCGAAGAAGGGGTGAGCCGGTAGCCGGGTTCGCCTCTTGGGGTGCCGCGCGGTCTCCGCGTGCGGATGTGGGGACGCGTGCGGGGCGGGTGCGGGTGCGGGTGCGGGGACGCGTGCGGGTGCCGGCCCGCAGTGGCTTGGCGCGCATTACCCCGCGCCCCTTGTGGGGGCGGGGGCTACAGCGCCCCGGCTATACGGCGGCAGTCCCTCAGTAGTCGCTCGTCCTCCGCCACGTCCGTCCGCATGTTCACGCTGGAGCGCGCCGTCTCGTGGGTGTTGTCGGTGCGGTGACGGCGAGGGGAGGCCAGCTCCGCTCGGACGAGGGGGAGGGCCGGGGCCGCCGCGGGGCCCATCTCGACCAGGCAGGCGGCGATCTCCGGGCGGTGCACCGGCTGGGCCGTCCAGTGGTGCGCCAGCACCGGCAGGGCCGCGTCGGTGTCCCCGGTGATCCGCCACAGCGCGACCGTCTCCTCGACGCCCTGTTCGAGGGCGCGCAGGCTCACCTCCAGGCACGTGGCCTGCGGGCCGAGCGAGCCGATCATGCGGAGGGCGGCCCTCCGCTCGTACCCGCGCTCGGACCGCAGACCGGCGCGCAGGGCGGGAAGCACCGCCTCGGCGTCACCCGACACCGCCCAGAGGGCCGCCGCGGCCTCCGTGCGGTCGAGGTCGCGGGCGCCGGTGTCCGAGACCGCCTGCCGCAGCAGCGGGGCGGCTTCGACGGCCGCCGTGCCGTAGGAGGCCAGCGCCCGCAGCGCGTGACGCCGGGTCACCCGGTCGTCCACGCTGTCCCGGAGCGCCGCGACCACCAGGGGCAGGGACGCGTGATGGCGGAGGATGCCGAGTCCGTCGAGGAGTCGATGCCGGGTGACACCCCGGTCGTCCGGGGCGAGGCCGGCGAGCCGCTCGTGCAGCACCGGGCCCAGCTCGGCGCCCGCCTCCGGACCGTAGGCCCTCAGCCACCGCCCGGTCTGCTCCGGAGGGTCGAGCCGGCTCAGGACGGATCTCAGGGCGTTCAGCGCCCGGTCGTCGCCCTGGAGGGCGAGCACCTCCATGGCCCTGCCGACCGCTGTGTCGAGCCAGCGCAGGCCCTCCATGGTCTCGGTGCGCCCGCTCTCCAGCCAGTCCTCGACGAACGCCATCACGTCGTCGGCCACCACGCCGGCGACCGGGGCGAGATACCGCAGCTCGCCCAACGCTGCCTTGTTCAGGCGGAGTTCGGGCTCCCGCAGTTGCCGGGCGAGTGCGATCAGCGGCTCGTCGCCCGGGATGCGCCACCCCGTCATCAGGGCCCCGGCCATCCTGATCGCGGCCATGCGCTGACCCCAGTCCGGGCTGTCCAACTGCCCGAGGAGCAGAGGCAACCTCAGGTCCGTCCGGTCGCCGAGTGCGTGATGGAGCTCCAGGAGCAGGTCGGGTGTCGCGTCCGTGTCCGCGAGCGCGTAGTGCGTGGCCTCCAGGTCACGCAGGTACGACACCATCGTGTCCGTGCGCGGGCGTTCCCGTCGCGGCTCGGCCGCGCGGGCGGCGGACGCCTTCCGCTCGTACGCGGTGCGCAGCGTGTCGAGGGCGATCCGCACACTGTCCTCGGGCAGCGCCCCGGGGGCGTGGCCCGCCAGCTGGACCAGAGCGGCCAGCCGCAGCTCGTGATCGGCCCCGCCCGAGAGCGCCATCTCGCGCAGGACCGGCTCGGCCGCGTCACCGAGCCGCTCCGGGTGGGCGCCGGCCAGTGCGCCGATCGCCCCCACCAGGGCACGCAGCGCCTCGCGGTCCCGCTCCATCGGGAGCCGCCCGCACAACGCGTCGAACACCCGTGCTGGCTCCGGGTGCACCTCGGCCAGCGCCTCGGCAGCCGCCGCGCGCACCTCGGGATCGGCGTCGCCGAGCAGCGCGAGGAACGCGTCGGCGCGCTCCCGCACCCCGGCCCAGGCGTCCACGTACAGCTGGACGTACGCCGCGTTCTCCGGCTCGTCCTCGAACGGCGACTCCAGCTCCGCCGGGTCGGGGTTGCGCCCGCCGGCGATGCTGCACAGCAACCGCACGATCGCCGCCCGGTCCGGCAGGCCCGGCATCGACGCCAGCTCGAAGAGGAACGGTATGCAGGCCACCGTGCTGTCGTACACGTCGCCCTGGTGGTGCACCGCGCCGTAGAGCCCGTCGAGCGCGATGTCCCGCCGGGCCGGGTCCTCCGAGGCCAGGCCCCACAGCAGGTCCGGGACGTCGGTCGCGGTATCGGTGTACGCATGCCCCATCGACGCCCAGTCGACGTCGTCGATCCCCGTGAGCACGAAGCCTCCCCCGTAGTGCGGTGGCGTACGGCAGCCACGGGTCACAGCATGCCGTACGCCACTGACAACGGGCCGGGCGCGAGCGGGCGCTACAGCTCCCTGATCCGGATGTCCCGGTAGGAGACCACGTCCGTCGTGCCGTGCACCTGGAGTCCGACGTAGCCGGAGGCGAACCGCCGCCCGTCCGTGCCCGGGTCGTCCGCGCGGGGCGGGGCGAAGTCCTGGCCGCCGGTGTTGTCGAACTCGTTGATCAGCACCCCGTTGCGGTACACGGAGTAGTGCTGGTCGACCACCCGGATCTCGTAGTCGTTCCAGGTGCCCTTCTGGGTGACGCCCGCGCCGGCGAGCCCCACCCGGTCGAAGCCGTAGACCGACCCCGTCTTGTACATGTCGCCGTCGGGCCGGTCCAGGACCTGCACCTCGTGGCCGAACTTGATGGCGACCCACTCCGGCCGCGACTCCTCCGGGTGCTCGTGGACCCACGGGAACCGCACGAAGACACCGGAGTTGGCGTGGGACGTGCCGGGCGCGTCGTCACGCCACTGCAGGCGCAGCGAGAAGTCGCCGTACTTCCGCTCCGGGAACCACAGCATGCCCAGCCCGTCCTTCGTCGTCCCCGACGTGATCGAGCCGTCGGCGTTGCGGGCGAACGAACCGCCTCCCACCTGCTGCCACTTGGCGAACGACTCGGCCGTGCCGTCGAGGATCGTCCGGTAGCCCTCGGTCTGCCCGGGCCTGCCGATGCCGGACTGTGCCGCGGCCTCCCTCACCGCGTCGTACTCGCGCCGGTCGACGACCCCGTCCCTCAGCAGCCTGTCGAGCACCGTGTCGACGTGCTTCAGGAACAGCGCGTGGGACGTCCACTCCTTCTCGTCCTCGATCAACTCGTTGATACGGCAGCGGTTGTCGGTCACCCGGTTCGGCACACCCGAGTCGACCGTGCCGACGAACACCGTCGACCGCTCGTCGTACTCGGCGCAGTTGGGCGCGGGGACGCCGCCGCCCGTGACGACCGTGAAGGTCGTCGAGCGCGCCGGGGCGGTGTTGCCCGCCTTGTCGCTCGCCCGGTACGCGACGGTGTGCGTGCCCGCGCGGTCGACGACCACGGGGGAGGCGTAGGCGAGGTAGGGGCCGCCGTCCAGGGAGTACTCGATCGCGGCGACCCCCGACCCGCCGTGGTCCGTGGCGCTGACGGTGACCTTCGCGTTCCTCAGGTAGGCGCCGGCCGCGTTCCGCTCGCCCTCGACGGTCACCCCCGTCACCGGCGGTGTCGTGTCGGCGGCGGGCGGGGCCACGACCGTGAACCCGACGTTCTTCTCCGCCGAGACGTTGCCCGCCTTGTCCGTCGCCCGGTACCGCACGGTGTGCGTGCCGACCTCGTGGACCATCACCGGAGCCGTGTAGGGCCGCCAGGCACCCGAGGCGCCGAGCGCGTACTCGACGGTGTTGACCCCGGACCCGGTGTCCGACGCGGACACGGTGACCGTGGCCATGGAGACGTACCGGCCCTGCGCATCGCGCTCACCGGTCACCGTCGCCGAGGTCTCCGGCGCGGTGGTGTCGTCGGTCGGCGGGGCGACGACGGTGAACTCGACGCTCTTCTCGGCGGCCGTGTTGCCCGCCCTGTCGACGGCCCGGTAGCGGACCTTGTGGTTCCCCACCCGGTCGATCACCACGGGGGTGGTGTACGGCGCCCAGGCGCCCGAGTCGCCGATCGCGTACTCGATCCGCTCCAACCCGGAGCCGCCCGTGTCGGTGGCGGTGACGGTCACGGTCGCCGAACCGACGTACGCGCCCTGGGAGTTGCGGGTGCCGCTCACCGAGGCCGAGGTCTCCGGCGCGGTGGTGTCCTCGCCGGTGCCCTCGGTGACCACGAGGATGCCCTGCATCTGACCGTGGCCGGGGATGGTGCAGTAGTAGCGGTAGCGGCCGGGGGTGAGCGTGACCTCGGCGGTGTGGCGGCCGCCCCGGTCGTCGTTCGGGTTGGCCAGGATGTTCAGCGGGACGTCGTTGTTGTACTCGGGGTCGGACACGTCGAACGTGAGGGTGTGCGGCATCCCCATGGTGTTGCCGGTGGCCTTGCTGTTCTCGAACACGAGGGTCGTCACCCCCGCCACCGCGGTCTTCGGCGCGGTGGCGTACGTGGTGATGTCGTCGCCGGCGGTCCAGGTGAGCACCTGGGCCGCGGCCTCGGCGGCCGGTTCCGCCCGCCCGGTGGCGGGGGTCGCGGTGAGGCCGAGCACCATCAGCAGGGCCGCCACCAGGGCCGCCCACAAGCGTCTGTCCCGCGTCACCGCGCCCTCCTCGCGAGCTGGTCGGCGGTCGGCGTGGGGCCGCCGCCCGTGTAGGTCACCCGCCACAGGGCGGACTTGGCGTCGGAGGTGAAGAACCCGCGCCCGTAGTCGAGGAGGTACAGGGCCCCGTCCGGCCCGAACTTCCAGTCCATGAGGTTCTTGATGCCGTCGTTGCCGACCGGGACGATCCGTTTCAGCGTCTCGGCGTGGACCGGGAGTCCGCCGCTGCCGTGGTTCTTCGGGTCGGTGAGCACGGCGTGCCGCGGCTGGTCGGCGTCGTAGAAGTCACCGACGAACCACTTGCCGTCCCAGTACGCGGGCCACTGGCCGGAGCCGGTCGCGGCGGGGTCGTGGCGGTAGACCGGCCCGTTCATCGCGGCCTGTCCGCCGCCCTTGAGCCAGGGCAGCAGATACTTGGCGTCCTCGTTCCTGTAGGAGGGGATGCCGTTGGCGTCCCGGGGGAAGTCGGGGGCGCCGCCCTGCGGCGAGTACCAGATGTTGTTGCCGGTGACGGGGGGCAGGTTGACGAGCCCGTCGTTGTTGGGGGACTCGTTCTTCGGGTGGTCGCAGTCGTACCAGCCCAGCGGCTTCGACGGATCCGGCAGATTGCGGTCCCGGTACGGCTGTTCGTTGCCCATGCAGTACGGCCAGCCCCGGTTGCCCGCCTCGGTGATGACGGCGAACGTGTCGTACTTCGCCGGGCCCCAGGTCGTCGACGGCGCGCTCGCGTCCGGGCCGACCCAGCCGGCGTAGAGGACGTCCGTCTTCTTGTCGACGAAGATCCGCGCGGGGTTCCGGACACCCATCACATAGATCTCGCCGCGTGTCTTCCCGCCGCCCTCGTCGGTCTCCTTCCCGGTGAAGAGGTTGCCGGCGGGCAGGGTGTACGTGCCGTCCGGCTCCGGGTGGATGCGCAGGATCTTGCCGTTCAGGTTGTTGGTGTTCCCCGCCGTGCGGCGCGCGTCGGCGAAGGACACGCCCTTGTAGTTCGGCTGAGGGTTGTTGCCCGAGTAACCGGCGCTGAAGCCACTGGAGTTGTTGTCACCGGTCGCGATGTACAGGTTGCCCCGGGAGTCCCAGGCCATCCCGCCGCCGGCGTGGCAGCAGCTGTGGATCTGCACCGGCCACGAGAGCAGCACCTTCTCGCTGCCCAGATCCAGCTTGTTGGTGGCGAGGTCGAGGGTGAACCGGGAGACGCGGCGCTCGGCCATCCGGGTGTCGCGGTCGATCCGCTCGTGCGGGGTGTAGTGCAGGTACACCCAGCCGTTCCGCTGGAAGCCGGGATCCAGCTCGATGCCGAGCAGACCCTCCTCGACCTTGATCAGCTCGTCGCCGCCGCCCTTGTTGCCGAAGACGGTGAGCGCGCCGGCCAGGGTGACCTGCTTGGTCCGCGGGTCGTAGACGTGGACCTCGCCCTTGCCCTTGCCGATGTCCGGGTCGTTCCAGTCGGTGACCACCGGCTGCGCGGAGTCGGCGCCGCCGCGGCCGATGTAGAGGACACGTCCGTCGGGGGCGGTGACCAGGCCGTGCGGTTCGCCGATCTGGTCGTTCCGCCCGGGCTGGTTGGGCCGGGTCAGCCGCTCCGCCTTGTAGTTCGCGTCGATGGTGGCCTTGCAGTCGGCCCGGGCCAGCCGGGACGTCCACAGCAGGGCGCCGCGCAGATGCGCACGGAAGTCGCTCTCGTCGTACGCCGGGACCGTGCCGCCCATGCCGGTGTAGAAGGAGCGGCCGCCGTCGTAGTCACGGCACCAGCTCACCGGGTGGTCCCAGCCGTTGGCGCTCGCACCCGGCTGATACGTCGACTCGCGGACCCGGGCCACGGTGTGGACGGCGCCGGACGGGTTCTTCACCCAGTTGAACCATCTGTCGGGCCGCTTCCACTGCACCGGCAGGTCCTTGGTCGCCGGGTGCCGCCGGTCCCCGACCTCGACCGTCGCCCGCTGGACGGACGTCGGGCTCGACGCGGCCGGGCGGGCGCCGATCAGCCCCGTGAACCAGTCCGAGTACGGCTCCGCGCGGGCCGCGTCATGGATGCCGACGAAACCGCCGCCCGCCTCCATGTAGGCCTCCAGGCCCGCCTCCTGCTCCGGGTCGAGGACATCACCGCCTCCGGTGAGGAAGACCACCGCGTTGAACCCGCTGAGCCGGGCCCCGTCGGTGAACACGGAGGCGTCGCCGGTGGCGACGACCTCGAACCGTTCGGCCGTCGGCCCGGAGAGCCCGATCCGCTCGATCGCCTCGATCCCGGCGTTGACGAGGGGCGACTCCTCACCGGCGGCCGCCGAGCCGTGGAAGACCAGCACCCGCGGGCCCGAGCCGCCCGGGGGCGAGGTGATCGACATCGTTGTCAGCGCGGGTTCCGGAGCGGGGCGGGCATGGGCGGCGGGGCCCGACAGCAGCCCCGCGGCCAGGACCGAGGCGGTGACAGCGGCCGCCCAGGGCCGTCTTCCCCGCCTTCTCGTGTCGCTCAACCCTCGTAAGTACATGGACACCTCCTCGGTCACAGCCACAGCGCCAAGGAAGCTAGACCGCTTTGCGCGGCAGGCCAATACGTATGACCGGAATGCCATCAACTTTGTCCTGGGTGTGGATAAACGCCCGTCGTGCCGCTACCGTCTCACAGGTTCGCCACAGACTCAGGCGTGTCCGCGCAAATGCCGTTTCCGCATGGGGAGTTCCGTATGGACGGGCTGGACAGACGAGGCTTCAACCGGCGGCTGCTGCTGGGCGGCGCGGCCGCCGCGACATCGTTGTCCGTGGCGATCGACACCGTCGGCGCCCCCGAGGCCGCGAGCGCCGACACGGCCCCGCGGACCGCCCCCGCGGGCGGCGAGGTCCGGCACATCAAGCTGTACGCCGAGAAACTGGCGGACGGTCAGATGGGCTACGGCCTGGAGAAGGGAAAGGCGTCCGTCCCCGGCCCGCTGATCGAACTGAACGAAGGCGACACGCTGCACATCGAGTTCGAGAACACCATGGACGTCCGGGCGAGCCTGCACGTCCACGGCCTGGACTACGAGACCTCCAGCGACGGCACCAGCCTCAACAAGAGCGACGTCGAGCCCGGCGGCACCCGTACGTACACCTGGCGGACGCACGCACCCGGGCGGCGCAAGGACGGCACCTGGCGGGCCGGCAGCGCGGGGTACTGGCACTACCACGACCATGTCGTCGGCACGGAACACGGCACGGTCGGCATCCGCAAGGGCCTCTACGGCCCGGTCGTCGTCCGCCGCAAGGGCGACGTCCTCCCCGACAGGACCGTCACCGTCGTCTTCAACGACATGCTCATCAACAACAAGCCGGCCCACACCGGACCGAACTTCGACGCGACGGTCGGCGACCGCGTGGAATGGGTCGTCATCACCCACGGGGAGTACTACCACACCTTCCACCTGCACGGACATCGCTGGGCCGACAACCGCACGGGCCAGCTGACCGGCCCCGACGACCCCAGTCAGGTCATCGACAACAAGATCTGCGGTCCAGCCGACTCCTTCGGCTTCCAGATCATCGCCGGTGAAGGGGTCGGCGCCGGGGCCTGGATGTACCACTGCCACGTCCAGAGCCACTCCGACATGGGCATGGTCGGCCTGTTCCTGGTCCGCAAGCCGGACGGCACGATCCCGGGTTACGAGCCGCACGAGCACGCTCACTGAGTCCCGTCGTCGCACGGACGCGACCGCCCGGGCGTCTCGTCTCAGCCCCCGCCCATGTCCAGCACACCCCACTCGGTGCTCGATCGCTCCTGGACGTAGAGGCGTGGCCCTCGCGACACGACTCGTCGTCGGCCGTCCAGCGGCGTACCGTCCGCGCGCGTCAGGCGGGCCGTGGCCAGGACGTCGACCCAGGTGTCGCCGAGCGAGGCGACGACCAGCCGGTCACGGTCCTTGCCGTAACCGCCGAAGAACGCGACGCGCGCCCCGTCCACGGCCACGCCCGACGCGCCCTCGACCGGTGTCGTCCGCAGGTGGAGCGGCCGGTCAGGGCGCACCTCCACCAGCGCGAAGCGGGTGGAGGTGGTGTACGGGTACACCCAGGCCCCTCTCCGGTCCACGTTCAGTGCGTAGCAGTCGGCGATCCCGTCGGCCCCGGGCGGCGGGCTGTACTCCCACAGTGCCTCGCCGGTGGCGCTCCAGCGGCGTGCGCCCGCAGCACTGAGCGGATCGTCGCCGAACACACCCTCGTCGGAGTACCCGACCCACAGGTCGCCGGACTTGTCGGTCAGCAGGTGCTTGACGGCGTCGCCGACGCGGAACGCCCAGGACGGGCGTCCCAGCGCGTCGAAGACCTGGACCTGCCCGTCGCCCGTCCCGCTCCGCGCGTCGGCGACGACGAAACCGCCGTCCGGCAGCGAGTCGATCCTGGGGTGACGGGCGGTCACCGAACTGAGCGCGGTCTCGTGCGAAGCGCCGTCGTCCACGGTGACGATCACCGCGTCGTACGGTCCCGGTGTTTCCTCGGGCGTCCGGAGCAGCCAGTGGGCGCGGCCGAAGGCGTCGACCGTGCTGTGGAGGAGACGGAGATCATCGTGGTACGCGCGGGGGAGACGGGCGTACGGGGCGAGGCGGTCAGGCGTCATGGGCCTTTCTCGTGGTCATACGGTGATCCTCATGGCCGCCCCGAGCCCGGCGCAACCCGATTCCGGCGGACCTCCACCCGATCCGGAAGCGCTCTCAGGCCGGGCGGGCCGCGGCTATCCTGATCCCCACCCGCTCTGGAGGAGTCCCGAAGTGACCGAGGCAGTGTCGCGTCCCACGTTGGAGGCCGTGGCCGCGCGCGCCGGGGTGTCGAGGGCGACGGTCTCCCGTGTCGTCAACGGGGGCGAGGGCGTCCGTGAGCCACTGGTGGAGCGGGTGCGCAGGGCGGTCGAGGAACTCGGGTACGTCCCGAACCAGGCGGCGCGCAGCCTGGTCACCCGGCGGCACGACGCGGTGGCCGTCGTGATCGCGGAGCCGGAGACCAGGGTCTTCGCGGACCCCTTCTTCGCCCTCCAGTTGCGAGGGATCAGCAAGGAGCTGACGGCCCACGACTCCCAGCTCGTACTACTGCTCACCGAGGGCCCCGAGGACTACGCACGGGTCGGCCGGTATCTGGCGGGCGGGCACGTCGACGGGGCGCTGGTCTTCTCCCTGCATCTCGACGACCCCCTGCCGGGGCTGATCCAGGGAGCGGGTGTGCCGACCGTGTTCGGCGGCCGGCCCGGCTGGGGCGACGGACCGCGCGGCGACGGTCCCACCGTCTACGTGGACAGTGACAACCGGGGCGGCGCACGGGACGCCGTACGGCATCTCGTCGGGCTCGGCCGCACCCGGGTCGCCCACATCACCGGCCCCCTCGACCAGACCTCCGCGGTCGACCGCCTCGACGGCTTCCGGGACGTCATGGTCGACGCCGACCCCCGGCTGATCGTCGAGGGCGACTTCACGCCGGCCGGCGGTGAGCGCGCGATGCGTGTCCTCCTCGACCGCTGCCCCGAGGTGGACGCGGTGTTCGCCGCGAACGACCTCTCGGCCTCCGGTGCCCTGCGTGTGCTGCGCGAACGGGGGCGGCGGGTGCCCGAGGACGTGGCCGTGGTCGGCTTCGACGACATGCTGCCGGTGGCGGAGAGCGCCGACCCTCCGCTGACGACGGTTCGTCAGGACATAGAGGGGATGGGCCGGTTGATGGCCCGGCTCCTGCTGCGCGGCCTCGAACGACGCGGACGCGACGAGGACCCGGGCCCCGCCCCGGGCAGGGGCCTCACCGGCGCGCCGACCAGTGTCGTTCTCCCGACGACCCTGGTCCGACGCGCCTCCGCGTGAGCCCCGCCGCGGAGCGGGGGGCACGCACCTGACGCCGCGGGCCGCCCTTCGGGCGACGGCGGGAATGTGACGACAGGGCCTAGGCGCCCACCGTCACCGTGAACCGGCGCGGGTTGCCGTCGTGTGCGGCGCCGGACACGTCCGGCTGGCCGTCGGGGCGTACGTCGTCGTACGGGAACGCGTACCCGATGGGCGAGTTGGCGTGCACGACCCGCGACCAGTGGTTGGTCACGGCCCCCCGGTAGTAGTCGCCCGCCGTGGCCCCGTTCGGCTGCGCGGGGTGGGTGAGCATGAGCGAGCGGTTGAACCCGGCGGCGATCCGGGCGAGGAGGGCCTTCTTGGGGTCGGGGTCACCGGGGTTGTTGGCGAACGGGCCGTGGTTGCAGGTGAAGATGTCCTTCGAGGTGGGTTTGGCGAAGGAGTGGCCGCCGGTGAAGGTGAGCCGGTCGCCGGAGACCCGGCCGGTGAGCACGCCCCGGCCGCCCTGCAGATCGATCCTCAGGTCGGTCGAACGGTACTTGTCCCACACCTGGTTGACGTACGCGTCCCAGTAGGAGCGGAACGGCATCTGGTCCGGCCGGTCGAAGTAGGGCGCCATCAGGTTCTGCGGTGAGATGACCCGCAGGACTCTGCCGTTGCCGCCCCGGATGACGAGCCGGTCCCACGGCTGGCCGTCCCTCGACGCCTGGGCCACGAGATCCGCGGCGATCCGGTCGACGGCGCCGCTCGGCAGCGGGGCCACGGTCTGCCTGGTGTTGCCCTCCAGGGTCAGACCGATGGGCAGGGCCGTCACCAGGTCGACGTAGCTGATGTTGGCGAACAGTTGGGTGGGGTCGAACGTGAACTCGCAGAACGACCACGTCTTGCCGAAGTTGGGGTCGGCGGGGGTGGCGAACGCCGGCTCGACCAGCGCGGGGCCGGGGTTGAGGAAGAAGTCCAGGGTGCTGTCCCGCACGAAGTAGACCCGGGCGCCGAACATCTGGGGGAGCGTCAGCACGACGGGGGCGGAGCCCGCCGGGCCGAGCGGGATGGCGCAGTCGACGGGCAGCGGGGTGTGCGGTGCCGAGGGCGAGGCCGGCCGGTAGACGCTGCCGTTGGCCCGCAGCAGCACCCAGGCGCCGGTCGCCTGTTCGTGCCCGGTGACGTAGGCCCGGACCGTGCCGGGCAACGAGGCGTTGCGCAGGGCCAGTTGACAGGTGGCGGGAGCGGCGGCCCGCGCCGGAGCACTGAGAGCGCTCCCAGCGGCGGACGCGCCGATGACGGTGGCGGTTCCGGCGAGGAACCTACGACGGGAGAGCATGGTGGGGCCTCCTGGGTGTGGGGAGTGGAGGCACAGGGGGCGTGGCCCCTGCTGCGGTGTCCCCACTGTTCCCAGGGGAGGTTGAGCCGTCAAGACTTATGACTGAGAGCGCTCTCAGGAATGTGCGACGTTCAGGACTTGATGTCGTCCAGCAGGCGGCCGTCGGATGAGCCGTGGCACGGCCGCCAGGTGAGTCGTGGCCCTCAGCCCTGCGGGGGTGCGCTCTTGATCACCGCGAAGCGGGCGCCGTACGGGTCGGTGAGCTTGGCGATACGGCCCACACCCGGCAGGTCCGTCGCCGGCATCCGTACGCCGCCGCCGCGCTCCTGCGCCTTCCGCAGCGTCTCGTCCGTGTCGGTGACCTCGAAGTACGGCAGCCAGTACGGCGCGGACTCCGCCTCGGTCGGGTCCTCGTCCAGCGGGACGATGCCGCCGAACATGTCCTTCTCCTCCGTGCCGGCCGGGTTCACACAGGTGTAGCTGCCGCCCTCGAAGTCCATCGCCGTGGTCTCCCAGCCGAACACCGCGTTGTAGAAGCCGGCGGCGGCGGGCAGGTCCGGGGTGTACAGCTCCAGCCAGCACAGGGAACCGGGGTCCGTGACGACGTCGAGGCCCGTGGTGCGGCCGGGCTGCCAGATGCCGAAGGGGGCGCCCGCACGGTCGGCGAGGATGGCCATCCGGCCCTCCTCCGCCACCTCCATGGGCCGCATCAGCACCGAGCCGTGCGCCTGCTCCGTCGCCGCGGCCGTGGCGTCCGCGTCCGGCGACTGGAAGTACACGTTCCAGGACGGCGGGCCCTGCTCCGGGGGGTTCTGCATCCCGGCCGCCGCGGTCCGGCCGTCGAGCTGGAAGAAGCCGTAGCCGCCCATCTCCGGTCCGGCCGACTGGAACCGCCAGCCGAAGAGGTGGGCGTAGAACGCGCCGGCTCCCTCGATGTCGGGGGTGCCGAGGTCGATCCAGTTCGGTGCGCCGGTGACAAAACGGGTGGTGAGCATCCTGGCCCTCCTCCGAGGGGCCCTCGGAGGACCCCACTGCCTTTCTGCCGAGTCTCGCACCGCCCACCGACAATCGCCGGGGGCGCTACGACCCGGCTCGGCCGTCGGGGTGACCCCGGGCCGCGGCCACCGGGGCCCGACGCGGAGACTCCGGGCCGCGGCCACCGGGGCCCGACGCGGAGACTCCGGGCCACGCCGCCCCGCGCGCCGCCGTGCGCCGGGCGGCTTTCCGGAGGGACCATGAAAGGGCCGGGCCGCCGTGTTGATGCGGCGTTGATCGAACGTTTTTCGTCGACCGGCACGATCCTGTCCATGCACACCGACACGATCACCCCGGTCGACATCGCCTGGCAGGAGAGGGCGCTGTGCGCGCAGACGGGGGCCGACTTCTTCTTTCCCGACCCCGGCAGCTCCGTGCGGGAGGCCAAGCGCATCTGCGGTATGTGCGAGATGCGCGCCGCGTGCCTCGACTACGCCCTGGCCCACGACGAGCGCTTCGGCGTCTGGGGCGGCCTGTCCGAGAAGGAGAGGCTCCACCTCCGGCGCACCGGACGCGGCTGACCCGCCCCACGACCCCGAGGGGACGGTTGAGGCCCGTGACCGGCCCCCGCTCGGACGAGGCCCCGCGTCACGCCTTCGCGCGTGCCGCCATCCGGGCCTTGCGGGCCGCCAGCTTCTCGTCGAACTTGCTGGCCTCCGCGTCGAGGCCGTCCATGTAGAGGCCGAGCTCCTCCTGGGCCTTCAGGCCGTCGGGGCCCAGGCCGTCGATCTCCAGCACCCTGAGGAAGCGCAGGACGGGCTGGAGGACGTCGTCGTGGTGGATGCGGAGGTTGTAGACCTCGCCGATCGCCATCTGCGCGGCGGCGCGCTCGAAGCCGGGCATGCCGTGACCGGGCATGCGGAAGTTGACGACGACATCGCGCACGGCCTGCATGGTGAGGTCGGGGGCGATCTCGAACGCGGCCTTCAGCAGGTTCCGGTAGAAGACCATGTGCAGGTTCTCGTCGGTGGCGATGCGCGCCAGCATGCGGTCGCACACCGGGTCGCCGGACTGGTGGCCGGTGTTGCGGTGTGAGATCCGGGTGGCCAGCTCCTGGAAGGCGACGTACGCGACCGAGTGCAGCATCGAGTGCCGGTGGTCGTGCTCGAAGCCCTCGCTCATGTGGGCCATGCGGAACTCTTCGAGCTTGTCCGGGTCCACCGCGCGCGAGGCGAGCAGGTAGTCGCGCATCACGATGCCGTGGCGGCCCTCCTCGGCGGTCCAGCGGTGCACCCAGGTGCCCCAGGCGCCGTCACGGCCGAAGAGCGTGGCGATCTCGTGGTGGTAGCTGGGCAGGTTGTCCTCGGTCAGCAGGTTCACCACGAGGGCGATCCGGCCGATCTCGGTGACCTTCGACTGCTCCTTCTCCCAGGGCTCGCCGTCCTCGAAGAGGCCGGGGAAGTTACGGCCGTCGCTCCACGGCACGTACTCGTGCGGCATCCAGTCCTTGGCGACCTTCAGATGCCGGTTGAGTTCTTTCTCGACGACTTCCTCCAGCGCGTACAGCAGCCGCGCGTCGGTCCAGTCGGAGGACGGGCTGCCGAGAAGGGGGGAAGTGATCGACACAGAGGCTCCAGGGGGACTACCGGGGATGAACACATGTGCGGTCACGCGCGCGTGACTGAACCTACGGCATCGTAGGCTACGAATCCGTAGGTTACGAAGACGTAGGTTAAGTGCGCGGTAAAGGCCCCTGATCAGCCAGGTCCCGCAGCGGACGGGCGCGCATGCCGAACAGCCCCTGGACGCGCAGGTCCAGGGGCTGAAACGGTGAGACGATCACCCGGTCAGACGTACAGCTCCCGCAGGCGCACCGAGAGGCACGTCACACAGCCCTCCAGCTTCTCGAACTCGCTGATGTCGACCACGACGGGCTCGTACCCGAGGTCTGCGTACAGCTCCGCGGTCTTGGGAGCGCTGGCCGCCATCAGCAGCTTGTCGCCGCCGAGCAGCACCACGTGCGCCCCGGCCTCCTCCGGCACCGGCAGGAACCGGCCGAACAGCGACGGCGCGTCCATCTTCGGGATGTGTCCGACGACCGTGCCGTCCGGCAGCGCCGTGACCGCCGACTTCAGGTGCAGCACCTTGCTCACCGGCACGGACACGACCCGCGCTCCGAGCGGCTCGAACGCCGCCCGCAGCTGCTGGACCCCGGCCGCGTTGGTCCGTCCGCCCCGGCCCACGAAAATGGTGTCGCCGACCTTGAGGACATCGCCGCCCTCCAGTGTGCCCGGGTCCCAGATCCAGTTCACCGAGCAGCCGAGCGCGGCCACGGCCTCCTCGGTCCCCGCGGTCTCCTCCAGCCGGGAATCGGCGCCGGGGCGCGCGATCAGCGCCACGTTCTTGTACATGACCACCGTGTCCTCGACGAACACCGAGTCCGGGCAGTCGTCGGCCGGGTCCACCTCGATGGTCTCCCAGCCGTGCGTCCGCAGGGCCTCCCCGTACGCCTCCCACTGCTCGACCGCGAGGTCGACGTCCACCTCCGCGCGCTCGATGTGCGTCACGAGTCCTTCTGCCAGGCGGGGGCTGGGACGGCGGACGAGGGCCTTCTTGCTGGGCACGTGTGGGACTCCGAATCGAACGAGGGTTTTCCGGCGCCCGTGAAGCGACGCCGGTCCGCCATCATGCAGCCCCCGCCCACCAGGACAAAACCTCCGCGGCCAGGCTGTGCCTCTCTTGATACTCGGCGGTAGCCGACGTGGGATCAGCCGATCGTCCCGAGTTCCTCCGGTGTGGTGGCACGCAGTCCCCCTTCCTCCAGCAGCAGCCACCGGGTGATGCCCAGCGATTCCAGGAACGGCAGGTCGTGGCTGGCCACGATCAGCGCTCCCTCGTAGGACTCCAGCGCCGTCGTCAGCTGCCGGACACTCGCCATGTCCAGGTTGTTCGTCGGCTCGTCCAGCATCAGCAGCTGCGGGGCGGGCTCGGCGAGCATCAGCGCCGCGAGGGCCGCCCGGAAGCGTTCCCCGCCGGACAGCGTCGCCGCCGGCTGGTCGGCGCGGGCGCCCCGGAACAGGAAGCGGGCGAGTCTCGCCCGTACCCGGTTGTTGGTGGCGCCCGGCGCGTACCGGGCCACGTTCTCGGCGACGGTCAGCCCGTCGTCGAGGACGTCGAGCCGCTGGGGCAGGAACCGCAGCGGGACGTGCGCCCGCACCTCGCCGCCCACCGGCTCCAGCTCGCCCGCGATCGTGCGCAGCAGCGTGGTCTTGCCCGCGCCGTTGCGCCCGACCAGCGCGATCCGCTCGGGGCCCCGCAGGTCGAGGCCACCGTCGATCCGGGCCCCGTAGCGCAGCCGGAGGTCCAGGACGGTGAGCACGGTACGGCCCGGCGGCACGGCCGTGTACGGCAGGTCGACGCGGATCTCGTCGTCGTCCCGTACGGCCTCCACCGCCTCGTCGAGCCGTTCCCTCGCCTCGGCGAGCTTCTCCTCGTGCATGATGCGGTGCTTGCCGGCGGACTCCTGGGCGGCCCGTTTGCGGGCACCCATGACGATCTTCGGTTCGCGTTTCTGCTCGAACATCTTCTGGCCGTACCGCTTGCGGCGGGCCAGCTTCACCTGGGCGTCGACCAGTTCGCGCTTCTGCTTCTTCAGATCGGCCTCGGCGACCCGCACCATCCGTTCGGCCGCCTCCTGCTCGGTGCTGAGCGCCTCCTCGTAGGCGGAGTAGTTGCCGCCGTACCAGGTGACCTCCCCGGAACGCAGATCGGCGATCTGGTCGGCCAGGTCGAGGAGTTCGCGGTCGTGGCTGACCACGACCATCACCCCGGACCACGCCGAGACGGCGTCGTACAGCCGGCGGCGGGCGTACAGGTCGAGGTTGTTGGTGGGTTCGTCGAGGAGCAGGACGTCCGGGCGGCGCAGCAGCAGCGCGGCCAGGCGCAGCAGCACCGACTCGCCGCCCGAGACCTCGCCGATCGTGCGGTCGAGGTCGATGTGGCCGAGCCCGAGTTGGCCGAGGGTCGCCAGGGCGCGCTCCTCCACGTCCCAGTCGTCGCCGACCGCCGCGAAGTGCTCCTCTGCCACGTCGCCCGCCTCGATGGCGTGCAGCGCGGCGCGGGTGGCGGCGATGCCGAGGGCCTCGTCGACGCGCAGCGCGGTGTCGAGCGTGACGTTCTGCGGGAGGTAGCCGATCTCGCCGGCCACCCGGACGGTGCCGTCGGTCGGGGTCAGCTCCCCGGCGATCAGCTTCAACAGGGTCGACTTGCCCGATCCGTTGACCCCGACGAGTCCCGTGCGGCCGGGGCCGAACGCGATCTGGAGGTCCTCGAAGACGGGCGTGCCGTCGGGCCAGGCGAAGGACAGGGACGTGCAGGTGAGGGAAAGGGGAGTAGACATAAGGGCCTCGCGGTTGCTTGCGGTGGTCGGGGCAACGCGTGCGGACACCGCGAGCGCGACACTGCGAGGCGAGGGCGAACCCGCTGGGCGGGGCCGAAGAAGGGCCCGCTGCCGGGGGACGGCTCGTACGCCGAGGTCGCACGCAACGCACACAGGAAGCCGGGATACGGCGATGATGTGTGACGCGGTGTCTCAGGACCTCAGACGAGCAACGTCCTTCTCCAATCGACGGCAACAGGACCGTTGTACAAGGTAGGAGGGCGTGTCAGGGGTGTCAACGGATTAAGTCGGCACCCGGAATCGGCCGTCCCCGGCGTGAGCGGGGCGGCGTCGCGAGGCGTGGCCTCAGCAGGCGTCCCGCATCAGCTCGGCCAGGTCGTGGTCCAGGTCGACCTGGTGGTGTTCGAGGCCGAGGGGCACCAGTTCGGTGGTCCGGTCCAGGAAGCGGCGCACCTCGCCCGAGAGGACGTGCACCACGGCGGTGCCCTCGGGGGCGTGGAACTCCATGACCAGCCGCTCGTAGCCGTACGGGCGCACCCGGACGTCGCCCAGGCCGACGGCCTCGTCCATGCCGGTCACCAGCAGCTCGCGGGCGAAGGTCCAGCAGACCTCGACGCCCTCGAGGGTGGCCGGGGCGGGGAAGGTCATACGGACGGCGAACGGGTCGCTGCGGTCGTAGTGGAGCGTCGCGGGAATGCTCGGCATCCGCGGCGCGGCGGCGACGAGACGGGCCTCTACGGGCTGCTCGATGACGGTGGACAACGCCTTTGCTCCCTCGTGACGGCTGGACGGGCTCCGGACGGATTGGCCGGGCATGTGATGAGACGCTGGATCGGGCCGATGCGTGCACGCCGGCTTCGAGTGACCTCTGTCACCGAGTCCAATCACCAGGGTGATCCATTTCTCGTCCCAGGGTCCCGGGATACCCGAGAGGACACCGGACACGGCCCCACGGTTCCCGGCCGAGGCCATCTGGACGGCGCCCGGGGGGTGGGCTAGCTTCGCCCGCCATGAGGGCCTTGGGGCAGTCGAGAAGCAGGATCCGGACGAGACGGACGATGACGACGGGACTGGCCGCGACGGCGCTCGCCGCCGCCCTGGCCGTGCCCGCGCAGGCACAGGGGGAGGGCCGGCCACCGCACTGGGAACTGAAGCAGACCGGCACCGACGTGCGCTTTCGCGGTCTCGCCGCGGTCAGCCGGAACACGGCCTGGGTGGCCGGATCGGCGGGCACCGTGCTGCGGACCAGGGACGGGGGCGAGCACTGGCGCACGGTGTCACCACCCGGCGCACAGGATCTGCAGTTCCGGGACATCGAGGCATTCGACGCACGCCGGGCGGTCGTCCTGGCCATCGGCGAGGGCGAGTCGTCCCGCGTGTACCGCACCGACGACGGCGGCGCCACCTGGACCGAGACCTTCCGCAACACCGACCCGCGCGCCTTCTACGACTGCCTGACCTTCTTCGACCCGCGCCACGGGCTCGCCATGAGCGACCCGGTCGACGGGAAGTTCCGCATCCTGTCCACCAGCGACGGCGGCCGCTCCTGGAACGTCCTGCCCAACGACGGCATGCCCCCGGCCCTGGAGGGCGAGGCGGGCTTCGCCGCGAGCGGGCAGTGCCTGGTCAGCTCGGGCCGGCGCGACGTCTGGCTGGCCACCGGCGGGGCCGCACGCGCGCGGGTGCTGCACTCCGCCGACCGCGGCCTGACCTGGACGGCCACCGACACCCCCGTCCCGGCGGGCGACCCGGCCCGCGGTGTCTTCGCTCTCGCCTTCCGCGACCGGGCCCACGGCATCGCCGTCGGCGGCGACTACCGCGCCGACCAGCCGTCCCCGAGCGCGGCGGCCACCACCGACGACGCCGGCCACGGCTGGACGTCCGCCGCGCACCCCCCGCCCGCCTACCGCTCCGGCGTCGCCTGGCTCCCGAACAGCCGTAGGGCCGCCCTCGCCGTCGGTCCCACCGGCACGGACCTCACCACCGACGGCGGCCGCACCTGGCGCACCGTCGACACCGGCTCCTACGACACGGTCGACTGCACCCCGGACCGCGGCTGCTGGGCCGCCGGGGAGAAGGGACGCGTGGCCCGGCTGGAGAACTGACGGGCACGCCGACGAGGGGGCGGCCGGCGGGACTGGATCCCGCGCGGCGGGATACCCGTGGGGCGTTCGCGTCATGAAGGGAGTGATCGGCATGCCACGCGGTTCGAGCCCCAAGCGGGAACGCCAGTACGAGCACATCAAGGAGAGCGCCGAGGACCGCGGTGAGAGCGAGTCGCGCGCCAAGGAGATCGCCGCCCGTACGGTCAACAAGGAACGCGCCCGGTCCGGTGAGTCCAAGACCGCGAGCCGGACGTCCACCAAGGACATGTCGTCCGGCAAACGCGGCGGGCAGCGCTCCCACAGCGGGTCCGAGGGGCCCACGTACGACCAGCTGTACGAGGAGGCCAAGCGGCGCAACATCCGCGGCCGTTCCGACATGAACAAGAGCCAGCTCAAGCGCGCCCTCGACAAGTAACCCCGTGAGGCGCCCTCCCACCGGGGATGCGTACGCTCGTCGGACCATGACGACCGTACGCATCCCCGCGGGCTGGCCCGCCACCGACGACGAAGCCCGAGCCGTGCAGGACGAGTTGCGCGGCAAGGTGGTCCTCGACGAGGCCGGGCCGCCGCCCGGCACCGGACACGTCACGGGTGTCGACGTCGCGTACGACGACGAGCGCGACGTGGTCGCGGCGGCGGCCGTCGTCCTGGACGCGGCGACCCTCGACGTGGTCGCCGAGGCCACGGCGATCGGACAGGTCTCCTTCCCGTACGTCCCCGGGCTGCTGGCCTTCCGGGAGATCCCGACCGTCCTCGCGGCCCTCGACGCGCTGCCCCGCGACCCCGGTCTGATCGTCTGCGACGGCTACGGCCTCGCCCACCCCCGCCGCTTCGGCCTCGCCAGCCACCTCGGCGTCCTCACCGGGCTCCCCACGATCGGCGTCGCGAAGAACCCGTTCACGTTCACCTACGACGACCCCGGCGCACCGCGCGGCAGCGCCTCGCCCCTCCTCGCCGCCGGCGGATCGGGCACCGAGGAGGTGGGCCGCGCTCTGCGCACCCGCACCGGGGTCAAACCGGTGTTCGTGTCGGTCGGCCACCGCGTGACCCTCGACAACGCCTGCGCCCACACGCTCGCCCTGACCCCGGCCTACCGCGTCCCGGAGTCGACCCGGCGCGCCGACGCGCTCTGCCGCCGGGCCCTGCGGGAGGCGGCCGGCTGAGCCCTCGGGGCGCGCGGACATGAGTACATCCGGGGCTCGTACCTGAGTACGAGTACGGATACCGGCGCGTCGTCATGATCGGCAGGCTGGGCCGTATGACGACGCACCGCGCCCCGAAGCCCGCCGCCACCCCCAGCCAGCCCGTCGAGCGTGCCGTCACGGCCGGGCTGCTGCTCGCGCTGATCGCCGGACTCGCCTGGATCGGCGGGATGGTCTACACGCTGACGGGATGGGCCCAGTAGGACGAAGACGGCCGGGCGGCAGCGGCGGGCGGGAGCGGCGGACGGGAGCGGTGGGCCGGAGTGGCGGGCCGGAGCGGTGGGCCGGAGCGGTGGGCCGGAGCGGTGAGCCGGAGTGTCGGACGGGAGCGGTGGGCCGGTCTGGCTCACGCCCCGGCTGCCCCCGCGCGTCCTGAGCCCGTGTCAGCGGGAGGCGGCGACCCGGAACGTGATGCCCGCCGCGCGCAGCCGTTCGATCAGCGCGTCACCCATCGCGACCGCCGTCGTGACCTGCCCCGCCGTGGCGGGAAGCTCGTCGAACGCGAGGCACAGCGCCGACTCCGCGAACATCTTCGCCGTCTCGCCGTAGCCGGGGTCACCACCGGCGACCTCCGTGAACACCCGCCGTCCGCCGCCCTCGCCCACGAACCGCACCGAGAACCAGCTCTTGGCCCGCTGCTCCGCGCTCGGTCCCTCGCCCGGCTTGTAGAGGTTGCCCAACAGGCGCCGCACGGGCGGGACCTGGGCGGCGGCCACGGTCGCGCCCACGAACGCGACCCCGCCCACCGCGAACGGCAGCGTCCTGACGGCCGCGTAGTGGCGGTAGCGGAAGTCCGGCCCGTAGCGCCGCAGGGCGCGCGCCGAGCGCTGCACCACCTGTGGGTCGATGGTCGGCAGCGGCAGCGCCCACGCGCCGACCTCCTTGGCGAACCGGGGCGCGCCCACCGGCGCGTACGCCCGCCGCCCCATCGTCCGCGGCTCGTGCCGCTTGCGGTCCCGCGCGGCGGAGGCCGTCTGCCGGGTACGCGAGAAACCCGTGAGCGCGGAGTTGAACGTACCGCCCGAGAACATCCCGGACGCCCGCACGAATCCGTCGACGGTGATCGGCACGTCCTCCGGGAGCTGCTGCACGGTGAAGTACGCGCCGAGGTCGTGCGGGATCGAGTCGAAGCCCGCCGCGTGCACGATCCGGGCACCCGTCTCACGCGCGCGTGCGTCGTGCCGGACGAACATCAGGTCCACGAACTCGGGCTCGCCCGTGAGGTCCAGATAGTCGGTGCCCTCGTCGGCGCAGGCCGCCACCAGCTCCTCGCCGTAGGTGATGTAGGGGCCCACGGTCGTGGCCACCACACGCGCCTGCCGGGCGAGTTCACGCAAGGAAGCCGGATCGGACACGTCCGCCCGGAGCACACCGATCTCCGCCCCGCCGGGCAGCCGCTCCCGCAGCGCCGCCAGCTTCTCGGCGCTGCGCCCGGCCAGCGCCCAGCGCAGCCCCTCGGGGGCGTGCTCGGCCAGATACTCCGCGGTCAGCTCGCCGACGAAGCCCGTCGCCCCGAAGAGCACGATGTCGTACGCCCGATCCGCCCTGCTGTGCGTGCTCATGGAACCCCTCAGCCCTCGCCCCCGCGCCGTTGTCGGTGGGTGAGGCTAGCGTGAGGGACGAGCAGCCGAACGCGCGGGATCCGGAGGTGGCCGTGGCCGTGGCCAGGAACGCCCTGAAAAAATGGGAGAAGGTACGCGAGTTCGCCCTCGGCATGCCCGGCGCGGCCGAGGAGTTCCCGTGGGGCGAGAGCGTCGCCAAGGTCAACAAGAAGGTGTTCGTGTTCCTCGGCGTGGACGACGGCAGCCATCCGCTGGGCGTCACCGTGAAGCTCAGGGACGAGGCGGCCCACGGCCACGCCCTGACCTGCCCGGGGGCCGAGCCCGCCGGATACGGACTCGGCAAGGCCGGCTGGGTCAGCGTCCCGCTGGAGGAGCCGGGCGCCCCGAGCGCGGACCTGCTCTGCGACTGGGTCGAGGAGAGCTACCGCGCGATCGCCCCCAAGCGCCTGATAGCGGAGCTGGAGGCCCACTGAGCCTGGCCGGTGCGTGCCGGGACATCCGGCACGACCTTGGGCACAATGGCTAAGCGTTTGCTCACCCAAGACCTTGTGCGCGCTGGAACCCGTTCCTAACATCACTGGTGTTACATCATCGGTGTCACAGAGCTGGGGGCTCTCGATGGCAGTGGCGAAGACGCCCGGGCACGGCCCGCTCGCCGGTGTGCGCGTGGTCGAACTCGCGGGCATCGGCCCCGGCCCGTTCGCCGCCATGCTCCTCGGCGACCTCGGCGCCGACGTCGTCCGCGTCGACCGGCCCGGCGGCGCCGGCCTCGCCGTCGACCCCCTGTACGACATCACCAACCGCAACAAGCGGTCCGTGATCGTCGACCTCAAGTCCGCCGACGGCCCGGACACCGTCCTCGCCCTCGCCGAACGGGCCGACGTCCTGATCGAGGGCTACCGCCCCGGAGTCGCCGAGCGGCTCGGAGTCGGCCCCGACACCTGCCACGCCCGCAACCCGGCCCTCGTCTACGGCCGGATGACCGGCTGGGGCCAGCAGGGCCCCCTCGCCCAGCGCGCCGGCCACGACATCGCCTACATCGCCCTGACCGGCACCCTCGGCATGATCGGCGCCCCGGACACCCCGCCCGTCGCCCCCGCCAACCTCCTCGGCGACTACGCGGGCGGCTCGCTCTACCTCGTCGTCGGTGTCCTCGCCGCCCTGCACCACGCCCGCGCCACCGGCACCGGCCAGGTCGTGGACGCGGCCATCGTCGACGGCACCGCGCACCTCTCCGCGATGATCCACGGCATGCTCGCCGCCGGCGGCTGGCAGGACCGCCGCGCCGCCAACCTCCTCGACGGCGGCTGCCCCTTCTACGGCACCTACGAGACCGCCGACGGCCGGTACATGGCCGTGGGCGCCCTGGAGCAGCAGTTCTACGAGGAGTTCGTCGACCTCCTCGGCATCAGGGACCGGGCGCCGGCCCGCAAGGACGTCGCCGCCTGGGGCGCGTTGCGCGAGACGGTCGCCGCCCGCTTCAGGACCCGTACGCGCGACGAGTGGACGGCCGTCTTCGAGGGCTCCGACGCCTGTGTGGCGCCCGTCCTGTCGCTGCGCGAGGCCCCGGACCATCCGCATCTCGCGGCCCGGGGCACCTTCACCGACTTCGGCGGCATCACCCAGCCCGCCCCCGCGCCCCGTTTCTCCGTCACCCACACCTCGGTCCGCGGCGGCCCCGCCCAGCCGGGCGCCGACACGACGGACGTGGCCGGCGACTGGGGCGTACCCGGCCTCCTCACGGACCGCTGTCCGGCCGCCGCCGCGGACGTCGCCCTGACCGAGGCGATACCCGACGGCGAGACCGGCGTCTGACGCCCGGCCCCCGCGCCCCCCGACCACCCGGCTCTCCACCGCCACCCGAAAGGCCAGACCCGTGAGCACCGAAGCGTACGTGTACGACGCGATCCGCACCCCGCGCGGACGCGGCAAGGCGAACGGCGCCCTGCACGGCACCAAGCCCATCGACCTCGTCGTCGGGCTGATCCACGAGGTCCGGCGCCGGTACCCCGGCCTCGACCCGGCCGCCGTCGACGACATCGTGCTCGGTGTCGTGGGCCCCGTCGGCGACCAGGGCTCCGACATCGCCCGGATCGCCGCGATCGCCGCCGGACTGCCGGACACCGTGGCCGGCGTCCAGGAGAACCGCTTCTGTGCCTCGGGTCTGGAGGCCGTCAACCTGGCCGCCGCCAAGGTCCGCGCCGGCTGGGAGGACCTGGTGCTCGCCGGCGGTGTCGAGTCGATGTCCCGGGTGCCGATGGCCTCGGACGGCGGCGCCTGGTTCAACGACCCGATGACCAACCTGGCCGTCAACTTCGTGCCGCAGGGCATCGGCGCCGACCTCATCGCCACCATCGAGGGCTTCTCCCGCCGGGACGTCGACGAGTACGCCGCCCTGTCCCAGGAGCGGGCCGCGGCGGCCTGGAAGGACGGTCGGTTCGACGCCTCCGTCGTCCCCGTCAGGGACCGCGCGGGACTCGTCGTCCTCGACCACGACGAGCACCTGCGGCCCGGCACCACCGCCGACTCCCTCGCCAAGCTGAAGCCGTCGTTCGCCGACATCGGCGAACTGGGCGGCTTCGACGCGGTGGCCCTGCAGAAGTACCACTGGGTCGAGGAGATCGACCACGTCCACCACGCGGGCAACTCCTCCGGCATCGTCGACGGCGCGGCGCTCGTCGCCATCGGCTCCCGGGAGATCGGCGACCGCTACGGCCTGCGCCCGCGCGCGCGGATCGTCTCCGCCGCCGTCTCCGGCTCCGAGCCCACCATCATGCTCACCGGCCCCGCGCCCGCCACCCGCAAGGCCCTCGCCAGGGCCGGCCTGACCATCGACGACATCGACCTCGTCGAGATCAACGAGGCGTTCGCGGCCGTCGTCCTGCGTTTCGTGAGGGACATGGGGATCTCCCTGGACAAGGTCAACGTCAACGGCGGCGCCATCGCCCTCGGCCACCCGCTCGGCGCCACCGGCGCGATGATCCTCGGCACCCTCGTCGACGAGCTGGAGCGCCAGGACAAGCGGTACGGGCTGGCCACGCTGTGCGTGGGCGGCGGCATGGGCATCGCGACGATCGTCGAACGCGTCTGACACCCGGCGGAACCACAAGACTTCTACGGAGAGCCCCCTCATGACCGAGAGCACCACCATCCGCTGGGAACAGGACCGTACGGGCCTCGTCACCCTCGTCCTCGACGACCCCCACCAGTCCGCGAACACCATGAACCAGGCGTTCCGCGACTCCCTCGCCGTGATCACCGACCGGCTGGAGGCCGAGAAGGACACCATCCGCGGCGTCATCATCACCTCCGCCAAGAAGACCTTCTTCGCCGGCGGCGATCTGCGCGACCTCATCCGGGTCACCCCCGACACCGCGCGGCAGCTGTTCGACGGCGGCCTGGAGATCAAGCGCCATCTGCGGCGCATCGAGACCCTGGGCAAGCCCGTGGTCGCCGCGATCAACGGCGCCGCCCTCGGCGGCGGCTACGAACTCGCCCTCGCCTGCCACCACCGCGTCGCCCTCGACGCCCCCGGCTCCAAGATCGGCTGCCCCGAGGTCACCCTCGGCCTGCTCCCCGGAGGCGGCGGCGTCGTCCGCACGGTACGGCTCCTCGGCATCGCCGACGCCCTGCTGAAGGTCCTGCTCCAGGGCACCCAGTACAGCCCGCGGCGCGCCCTGGACAACGGCCTCGTCCACGAGGTGGCCGACACGCACGACGAGCTGATGGCCAAGGCCCGCGCCTTCGTCGACGCCAACCCCGAGTCCCAGCAGCCCTGGGACAAGCCGGGCTACCGCATCCCGGGCGGTACGCCCGCCAACCCCAAGTTCGCGGCGAACCTCCCCGCCTTCCCCGCCACCCTGCGCAAGCAGACGGGCGGCGCCCCCTACCCTGCCCCGCGCAACATCCTCGCCGCCGCCGTCGAGGGCGCCCAGGTCGACTTCGAGACCGCCCAGGTCATCGAGGCCCGCTACTTCGTGGAGCTGGCCGCCGGCCAGACCTCGAAGAACATGATCCAGGCGTTCTTCTTCGACCTCCAGGCCGTCAACTCCGGCGCCAACCGCCCCCAGGGCGTCGAACCGCGCCAGGTCCGCAAGGTGGCCGTCCTCGGCGCCGGGATGATGGGCGCCGGCATCGCCTACTCCTGCGCCCGCGCCGGCATCGACGTCGTCCTGAAGGACGTGTCCGCGGAAGCCGCCGCGAAGGGCAAGGGCTACTCGGAGAAGCTCTGCGCGAAGGCCGTCGCCAAGGGCCGTACGACGCAGGAGAAGGCGGACGCCCTGCTCGCCCGGATCACCCCCACCGCCGATCCGGCCGACCTGGCCGGCTGCGACGCGGTCATCGAGGCCGTCTTCGAGGACACCGCCCTCAAGCACAAGGTGTTCCAGGAGATCGAGAGCGTCGTCGCCCCCGACGCGCTTCTCTGCTCCAACACCTCCACCCTCCCCATCACCACCCTCGCCGAAGGCGTGGAGCGGCAGAGCGACTTCATCGGCCTGCACTTCTTCTCGCCCGTCGACAAGATGCCGCTCGTCGAGATCATCAAGGGCGAGCGGACCGGCGACGAGGCCCTCGCCCGCGCCTTCGACCTGGTCCGGCAGATCAAGAAGACCCCGATCGTCGTCAACGACTCCCGTGGCTTCTTCACCTCCCGCGTCATCGGCCACTTCATCAACGAGGGCGTCGCGATGGTCGGCGAGGGCATCGAACCCGCGTCGGTCGAGCAGGCGGCGGCCCAGGCGGGCTACCCCGCGAAGGTCCTCTCCCTGATGGACGAGCTGACCCTGACCCTGCCGCGCAAGATCCGCACGGAGACCCGGCGGGCCGTGGAGGAGGCGGGCGGCACCTGGGACGAGCACCCCGCGGAGGCGGTCATCGACCGCATGGTCGACGAGTTCGGCCGCACCGGGCGCAGCGGCGGCGCCGGCTTCTACGACTACGGTCCCGACGGCCGCCGCACCAAGCTCTGGCCCGGCCTGCGCGAGCACTTCACCCGGCCCGGCCACCGGATCCCCTTCGAGGACATGCAGGAACGCATGCTGTTCTCCGAGGCGCTGGACACCGTGCGCCTCCTGGAGGAGGGCGTCCTCACGTCCGTCGCCGACGCCAACATCGGCTCGATCTTCGGCATCGGCTTCCCCGGCTGGACCGGGGGCGTCCTGCAGTACATCAACGGCTACGAGGGCGGCCTGCCGGGCTTCGTGGCCCGGGCGAGGGAACTGGCCGACCGCTACGGCGCGCGCTTCACGCCGCCGGCGCTGCTGGTGGAGAAGGCGGAGCGGGGGGAGAGGTTCGCCGACGCCTGACCGTCCCGGGGGTGCGGGGTTCGTCGGCGGCCGCGGGTTCGTCGCGGCTGGTCGCGCGGTTCCCCGCGCCCCTGAAGGCTCGGACCTGCGGCCCGGCCTTCCTGGGTCGTGTCCGTAAAGTCCCGTCTGCCCGCGACGCCTGGCACGCTCCCCCAAGCTCTTCGAGCAGGCTACGGCTCCTTCAGCCACTCCCGCAGCTCATCCCGCAGCGAGCGCTGGAAGGTGGTCAGCAGGGCCTGGACCACCAGGGGCTGCATATGGGCCGAGAGGGACTTCACCGCCTGCGGGTCCCGCTCGGCCACCGCGTCGCGGAAGAGACCGGACAGCTCGTGGGCGGCGGCCCGGGCGTGCTCGATCAGGACGTTCCGCGCGGCCAGGATCGACTCCTGCGACAGGGGTACGTCGAGGAGTTCCGCCCCGAGCCTCAACAGACCGGGGTCCACCCGGAACCCGTCGCCGTCCCGTTCGACCAGGCCCATCGCCGTGAGCCGCTCCACGTCGTCCTCGTCGAGGGACCGCCCCGCCCGCGGCTCCAGTTCCTCCCGTGTCACCGTCTCCACCGCGTCCGGCGCCCAGGAGGCCACGACGGCCCGTTGCAGGGCCAGGTCACGCGGCGACAGGTCAGGCGGCAGCTGACGCAGGTACCGCTCGATGGCGGCCAGGGTCATGCCCTGCCGCTGGAGCTCCTCGATCAGCGCGAGCCGGGCCAGATGGCCCCGCCCGTACCGACCGACCCGACGCGGACCGATCACCGGCGGCGGCAGCAGCCCCTTGGTGCTGTAGAAGCGGACGGTACGCACCGTGACCCCGGCCCGCGCGGCCAGCTCGTCGACGGTGAGGACCCCCTCCTCGGTGTCCTCGGCCGCCTCGGCGCCGTCCCCGGTCTCGGTCGTCATGCATGCAGTATCGCTGCCCCACCAGTGCGGTGAAAGCTTCAACAGCGGCTCAGGGCGATTGTCGGTGCCGGCCCGTACGGTGGGGCCATGTCGGGGATCACGTACGTCAGGGGGGACGCCACGGTGCCCCTGGGCAAGGGCGTCAAGGTCATCGCCCATGTCAGCAATGACATCGGCGGCTGGGGCAAGGGCTTCGTCCTCGCCGTGTCCCGCCGCTGGCCGGAACCGGAGGCGGCCTACCGCGCCTGGCACCGGGACCGCGCGCACAACGACTTCGGGCTCGGCGCCGCCCAGTTCGTCCAGGTCGGCCCGTACACCTGGGTGGCCAACCTGATCGGCCAGCGCGGCACCCGCACGGGCAGCAAGGGCGTCCCCGTCCGCTACGAGGCCATCGACTCGGCCCTCGCCCTGCTCGCCGACAAGGCCCTGGAGCTCGAAGCCTCGGTCCACATGCCGCGCATCGGCTGCGGGCTGGCCGGGGGCAGGTGGTCCCGTGTGGAGCCGCTGATCACCGAGCGGCTCGTCCGGCGGGGCATAGCGGTGACGGTGTACGACCACGGCGACTGACGGCCCACCGGAACGGGGCCGTTGGGGTGAACCGTCGGCGATTATCGGTCAACTCTGGCGCAGACGTGCGATGCGTCGCGCGCGTGACCGGGTAAGCCACCGGTATGAATCTCCTCCCGGTGGACATCGGCCCCTTGAACCCCCCGGTTGCGGAACTCGTCGCAGGGGCGGTGCTGTTCGCGCTGGTGTTCCTCTTCTTCGTCCGGCTGGCGCCCCGGGTACAGCGCGTCCTCGACGAACGGGAAGCGGTCACCGACGGAGCCGAGGCGCGGGCGGAGTCCGTACGGCGGGAGGCGGAGAGCAAACGGGCGGAGGTGGCCGCGACCCTGGCCGAGGCCCGCCACGAGGCCGCCCGCATCCGCCAGCGGGCCTTCGAGGAGGGCACCACCCTGGTCGCCGAGGCCCGCGCGGAAGCCCAGCGCGAGTACGCCACCATCCTCACCGAGGGCCAGGCCCGCATCGCCTCCGACCGCGCCGCCGCCGAGGCCGAACTCCGCGTGTACGTCTCGGAGCTGGCCTCGAACCTGGCAAGCAAGGTCCTGGGCGAACGGATCGAGGCCGAGGCCCAGCCCCACCGGTAGGAGCTGGGGGCGCGCCCCCAGCTCCTCCTCCAGGCGCGCGGCGTGGAAGGCGCGCCACCTAGGCCCTGTCGTCAAAATCCCACCTACCCCACGACGCCATGCACGCGCTCTCGACGCACCGGGCCCTGACCCGAGTACGTCCAGTACTCGGGTCAGG
>NZ_JBVIBK010000043.1:36153-41338 GCF_055573455.1 Streptomyces sp. NPDC030183 | reverse complement strand
ACCCGTGTACTGGACGTACTCGGGTCGGGGCCCGGTGCGTCGAGAGCGCGTGCATGGCGTCGCGGGGCAGGTGGGAATTTGACGACAGGGCCTAGCCGGCGCGGACCTCTACCGGGCCGACGCCCAGGACGCCGACTTCTCCGGGGCGGACCTGTCGTGCGCGTCGCTCGTACGGACCGTCCTGGACGGAGCCGTGCTGCGGGGCGCGGTTCTCGACGGCGCGGACCTGGTGAAGGCGTCCCTGTGCGACGTGGACGCCAGGGATGCCTCGTTTCGTGGCACCCGCTTCATGGGCGCGTCGCTGCTGGACGTGGACCTGCGTGGCGCCGATCTGTCCTACGCCGTGCTGCGCGATAACTTCTTCAGGGTGACCTTGGACCACGACACGAAGGTCGAAGGGCTCTCGGGGACGGTCTTCGGCCCGGTCCGCCTGGTCGACGGGCAGGGCAGCCCGGGCCGGGAGGTCGCCGGGGCGGAGCTGGAGGAATGGGTGCGCGACCGGGGCGGGGACATCCGCGTCCTGCCCCTGCCGGGGACACCCACTCGGCCCGGCCCCGCTCGTCGTCCGGCGCCCACAGTCACGGGCACCCCGCCGACCGATGCCAAGGGGATCCCGGAATGACTCCAGTACCGCGAATCGACATCGACGACCCCGAGGTCGATATGGATGACGAGCAACGTCTGCTGTATCGGGGGCGCCCCTTCTCCGGAGAAGTCGAGGAGCGCTCGGGCGGTGTTGTCATCAGTTCGGACTCGTACGTCGACGGCCTCCGGGACGGCCCCGGCCGCGAGTGGTACAAGGACGGCACCCTTCGCTCCGAGGTGACGGCACGCATGGGGCGCCCGGTCGGAGTCGCCAGAGAATGGCACCCCGACGGCACACTCGCCGCGGAACAGGTGTTCGCCGAAAACGGCCTGACCATGCTGCAGGACTTTCACTGGGACGAGAACGGGCAACCCACCAGGACTTGGCGCAAAGCATCCGAATGAGCGAATGAGCCTTCCGGGCACCGGCGTCGATGACTCCGAGGCGCGTTCCGACCACGGAGCCCATCCGGCGACACGGGAAGTCACGCCTGCCACCGCTGAAGCCAGGACCTCGCAGGCGGCGGAGATCGCCGCGGTGCGGGGTGACGCCGCTACCGGAGGACGACGGTGACGCCGCGGCGTTCGAGCAGGCGCACCACGTCCGCGAAGTAGGGGAGCTGGTCCTCCGGGTCGTCCACGACGTCCGCGAGCGCGCGGCGGGCCACGTCCGCGTCGTGCCAGACGAGCGTGAACGGTGGGGCCACTCCGAAGCCACCGCCAAGGCAGTCCCGGAACGCGTTCCACTCCCGGCCGAAGTAGCGGCCGGGGCCGAGCACCGCCTCCGCGAACGCGAGGTGCAGTCCGGGGACGTCCGTGACGTACCGGCCGTCGAGGTGGTGCTCCCCGCCGGTCCGGTCGGGCCGGGGCGCGGGCAACCGCCACGCGCGCGTGGTGAGCTCCAGCCACTCGGCCCGGCCCAGCTCGTCGTACGGCGCCCACAGGTTGGGCTCCGTCGGCGCCCCCCGGTACCACTGCTCCCAGACCGGGCGGGCCGACGGCCGGGGCCGCTCCTCTCCGCCGTCGACGAGGGTGATGTCCTGAAGCCCCGCCCCGAGCACGGACGGCCGCACCTCGCCGATGTCGAGCCCCACCACGGGGGCCGCCAGCACCTCGCCCTGACGGTCCAGCACCAGTAGACGGCCCCAGCCGCCCGCCCAGCGGCGCGGCTGCCGCCTCGCCCGCGACAGCGGCTCCGCGGCCTCACAGCCGACCAGTTCCAGGGGTACGGGCGCCGGATCGGGCCGCGACCTGAACAGGCCCTCCACATCGGCACACCGGCCCACACCCGTCGCGCCCGCCGTCGTCCCCGCGAAGAGCTCGAACCAGGGCGCCTCCAGCCGTACGGCGTGCTTCTCCTCGGCCCGGACACCCGCGCCGAGCACGACGTCGTACCGCTCCGGGTCGGCCGGGTGCGGCTGATGGGCCACCACCGCGGCGTCGACGAGGGTCCACCACTGCATGGGCTCCTCGCCCTCCCCGACCTCGACGCACACGTCGCCCAGCGCGCCGCCGAGCGAGCCGTCCGGTGCGTCGAGGACGGCGGCCAGCGGTCCCGTGGGGGCGCATCCGCGGAGCACCAGCACCTCCCGCGGCAGCGGCGCCGGTTCGACGAACAGCCCCTCGACGCCGGCGCACCGCGCCCAGAGCCGCTCCACACCGTCCTCGTCCTCCTGCACCAGGAGGCACCTCACCGGGAAGCCGTGGTCCCACGTGACGTGATCCCCGACCCGAACCTGCTCCTCGAACATTCGAGCAACTCTATGAGAAGGCGGGCCACTTGCACGACGCACGACGATCACGCAGCGGAGCCGCGCGGGGCGACCCGACCGACCCGCCGGTCCGCCAGCGGTCAGCCGTCAGCCGCCCCCTACAACGCCCGCAACGCCGCCGCGGTAGCCCGCGTCAGCCCCTCCAGATACCCCTTCGGCAGCTTCGGCGTGCGGACCACCACCGACCGCCAGTACAGCGGGCCGGAGATCAGATCCAGCGCGAGGTTCTCGTCGACGCCCTCGCGCACCTCGCCCCGCGCGACCGCCGCCGCGACGATCCCCGTGGCGACGCTCTGCTGCCCCTCGCTCAGCGCCTTCTGCATGGCCTCGGCGATGTCGGGGTTGCGGGCGGCCTCCGCCTGGAGGTCGGGGATGATCTGGCCGGCCACCGGGTGCCGCAGGGCGCGCGACGTGACCTCGTACAGCAACCGCAGGTCGCCCTCCAGGGACCCCGTGTCCGGCGCCGGCAGTCCCTGCACCGCCACGGCCGACACGAGGTCGAGCACGAGGTGCAGCTTGGAGCGCCAGCGGCGGTACACCGCCGTCTTGCCGACGCCCGCGCGCCGCGCGATCCCCTCGATGGACATCCGGGCGTAGCCGACCGCCGCCAGCTCCTCGAAGACCGCCGCGCGGATCGCCTCGGTCACGTCCTCGCGGAGCACGGCCGCCCCTGCGGGCGCCCGGCGGCGCGGCCGGGGCGGCGGCTGGGCCGCGGAGGGGTCGGCGTTCGTCGTCATGCGGACCAGCATAGGGGCGTCACGACGAGACGGTTGCGTTCCGACGTTCGATCGGATTACGCTCACGTCACGACGATACGGTCCCGTCCCGACGTAAGGGCCGGGCAAGAGACGTACCGAGAAGTGCCGAGAAAAGTAAGAGAGCGGCACCCGCCCCGCCCCGTCGCCCGCCCCCACCTAGCGAAAGCAGCGGATGTGAGCCAGGTCCTCGACACACCGCCCCCGACCGATACCGGCGCTCCGGCCACCACCGCCGCCCCGGCCCCCGCCGAGACCCCCGCGCAGCTCGCCGCGCGCCACGGCCTCACCGTCAGCGGGGCCCGCCCCACCCTGGGGGCGTACGTACGGCAGCTGTGGGCGCGGCGGCACTTCATCACCGCCTTCGCCACGGCGAAGCTCACCGCGCAGTACAGCCAGGCGAAGCTCGGTCAGATCTGGCAGGTCGCCAACCCACTGCTCAACGCGGCCGTGTACTACTTCATCTTCGGCGTGCTCATGGGCACCAAGCACGGCGTCCCGGACTACGTCCCGTTCCTGGTGACCGGTGTGTTCGTGTGGACGTTCACCCAGAGCTCGATCATGGCCGGCACCCGGGCGATATCCGGCAGCCTCGGCCTGGTCCGCGCCCTGCACTTCCCCCGGGCCTCGCTGCCCGTGTCGTACTGCCTCCAGCAGCTCCAGCAACTGCTGTTCTCCATGGCCGCGCTGGCCGTGATCCTGCTGGCCTTCGGCGTGCCGGTCACCCTCTCGTGGCTGCTGATCGTGCCCGCCCTGGCCCTGCAGTTCGTGTTCAACGCCGGTGTCGCGATGGTCATGGCCCGGATCGGCGCCAAGACCCCCGACATCTCCCAGCTGATGCCGTTCGTGCTGCGCACGTGGATGTACGCGTCCGGCGTGATGTTCAGCATCGACGACAAGCTCGCCAACCGCGATGTGCCGTACGCCGTGCACCTGCTGCTGGAGTACAACCCGGCGGCGCTCTACATCGACCTGATGCGGTTCGCGCTCATCGACAGCTTCGAGGGCGGCCAACTCCCGCACCACGTCTGGGCGATCGCCGCGGGCTGGGCGCTCCTCGCGGGCGTCGGCGGATTCATCTACTTCTGGAAGGCCGAGGAGACGTACGGCCGTGGCTGACACCAACACCCTCCCGGGCACGCGGCGGGACACCGAGGGCACCGCCGACGAGCCCGTCCCCACGGTCGTCGTCGACGGCGTCGACATCGTCTACCGGGTCAACGGCACCGGCGCCGGGCGCGGCAGCGCCACGGCCGCGCTGAACCGCATGCTCCGGCGGAAGAAGACCGAGAAGGCGGCGGGCGTGCGCAAGGTGCACGCCGTGCGGAACGTGTCCTTCACCGCCTACCGGGGCGAGGCCATCGGGCTGATCGGCACCAACGGGTCCGGTAAGTCGACGCTGCTCAAAGCGGTGGCGGGGCTGCTCCCGGTGGAGAACGGCCGGATCTACACCGACGGCCAGCCGTCCCTGCTCGGGGTGAACGCCGCGCTCATGAACGACCTCACCGGGGAGCGCAACGTCCACCTCGGAGGGCTCGCGATGGGGATGTCCCGGGAGCAGGTCCGCGAGCGGTACCAGGAGATCGTCGACTTCTCCGGCATCAACGAGAAGGGGGACTTCATCACGCTGCCGATGCGGACGTACTCCTCCGGCATGGCGGCGCGGCTCCGGTTCTCCATCGCCGCGGCCAAGGACCACGACGTGCTGCTGATCGACGAGGCGCTGGCGACGGGCGACCGGTCCTTCCAGAAGCGGTCCGAGGCGCGCATCCGTGAGCTGCGCAAGCACGCCGGCACGGTGTTCCTGGTCAGCCACAACAACAAGTCGATCCGCGACACCTGCGACCGGGTGCTGTGGCTGGAGCGCGGCGAGCTGCGGATGGACGGGCCGACCGACGAGGTGCTGAAGGAGTACGAGAAGTTCACCGGCGGCAAGAAGTAACCGCCGCACCGGTGCGGGGGGGGCCACCCCCCGGGGGGGGTCTGCCCCCCCCCCCCACTCCCAAAAAAAGAAAAAAGGACCCCCCCAATCCCCAACCCCCTCGACCCCCCCGCGACCCCTTTTTTCTCCCC
>NZ_JBVIBK010000043.1:0-36143 GCF_055573455.1 Streptomyces sp. NPDC030183 | reverse complement strand
TGTTTGGGCTACGGAGACCTGCGGAGAGACGGACAAAAAAAGGGGGGGCGGAAGAAGGAGGAGGCGCTCAACGGGGAAAAAAACCACCCCCCCCCTCGGTCCCCCCGGCCCCCCCCCTCGCGCGGGCCCGGCCGCCGCTCACCGCTCCAGAAAGGCGAAAAGGGCCTCCCACCGGTCCACGATCTCGGCCGTCCCGTAGCGCCTTATGTTCTCCCTCGCCCGGTCGCCCAAGCGGTCCCGCAGTGCCTTGTCCGACATCAGCAGGTCCAGCTTGCGGGCCAGTTCGGCGGTGTTGCCGGGCGGGGCCAGCAGTCCGTCCTCGCCGTCGGCGACGATCTCGTGGACGCCGGGCGCGCAGTCGAACGCGGCACACGGGACGGCCATCGCCATCGCTTCCATGAGGGCGAGCGGGAAGCCCTCGCCCCGCGAGGAGAGCGCGAAGACGGAAGCCTCCCGGAGGGCGCCCGGCACGTCGGCCGTACGGCCCATCCAGGCCACCGAAGCGTCGAGGCCCAGGGACGTGCACTGCTTGCGCAGGATCTCCTCGTCCTCGCCCGACCCGTAGATCCGCAGGGTCCAGTCGGGGTGGGCGGGGGCGACCTCCGCCCAGGTGTCGAGGAGCATGTCGACACCCTTCTCGTCGCTCAGCCGGCCGATGCTGACGACGGCCTTCCCGGTGCGCGGCGAGGGAACGTCCGGCAGCCAGGGCACGGCGTTCGGCATGAACGAGGCGTTGTTGAGGCCCTCGCCGATCCACAGGTCGGCGTCCTCTCGGGTGAGGACCAGCATGCGGTCGACGTCCGCGTAGTACTTCAGGACGCGGCGGAAGCGGGAGCTGGCCTTCGCGGTCTCGTACGACTCGTGGCTCATGCCGATGACGGTCAGCCCGCTGGTGTCGGCGAGCCGCACCCACTCCATCGCCCACACCTGGGTGACGACGACGACCGCGCCGGGACGGGCGGCGTCGAAGAGCCGGGACAGCCGGACCGCCCGGTCCCGCATGCTCGCGTCCCGCGCCCGGCCGGGGGCCGGCGGCTGGCCGTCGTACAGCCTGGTCGTGGGGTAGGGGAGGTCGCCGAGGTCGTGCGGGTCCTCCGGTGTGGCGATGCCGATGACATGGACGCGATGGCCGCGCTCGGTGAACAGCCGGGCCATCTGGTGGGTCCAGCTGGTCACCCCGCCCAGTTCGTCGACGCTGTTGGCGACGAGGAAGATGTCCCGCCGCCCGTCCCGCCGCGCCCGCCGCCCGTCCCGCTGCCCGGTCACTTGCGCCTCCAGTCGGAGAAGAACTCGTCGACGATCCGCTGTGCGGCGGTGCCCTTGTCGTACTCGCCGAAGTCGGCCGTGAACCGCTCCCGCGCGGCGGCGTACTTCACCGACTGCTCCTCCAGCGAGGAACCCGCGAGGACCGCGTGCAGGTCGTCCTCCGTGCGGACCACCGGGCCCGGCGCCCGCTCCAGCAGGTCGAAGTAGGTGCCCCGGCCCTCGTGGACGTACTCGTCGTAGTCGTACGTGAAGAACAGCATCGGACGGTCCAGGAGGGCGTAGTCGAACATCACCGACGAGTAGTCCGTGATCAGCGCGTCCGCGAGGACGAGGAGGGGGGTCACGTCGTGGTGGCCGGACACGTCGATGACGCGGCCCCGCACCGAGGGCGGGAGGACGACGTGGTTGAGGTAGTGGGCGCGGACGAGGAGGACGTACTCGTCGCCGAAGGTCTCCGCGAAGCGCTCCACGTCGAACGGCAACGCGAACCGCTTCTGCCCCGACTGGCGGAACGTGGGCGCGTACAGCAGGACCTTCTTGTCGGCCGGGATGCCCAACTCGGCCGCGAGGGGCGGCCGTCCGGTGGTGCCGCGGGCCTGGACGAGGACGTCGTTGCGCGGGTAGCCCACCCGCAGCAGGGCCTTCTCGCGGAGGCGGAACGCCTTGGCGAGGGTGCGCACGTCGTGCTCGGAGCGGATGAGGAAGCGGTCGAAGCGGTCCAGGGTGCGCTGCTGCTCCGCCTGCGCGGCACGGGACTTGAGCTTCCAGCTCGGCTCGTCGAAGCCCATGCGCTTGAGGGCGGAGCCGTGCCAGGTCTGGAGGTACGTCGTGCCGGGCCGCTTGGTCAGCTTCAACGGGTAGCTCTGGTTGTCGATCCAGAACTCGGCGCGGGCCAGCGCCCTGAGGTAGGGCAGGGACCAGCGGCGTACGAGGGTCGCGTCGGAGGGGAAGCCGTCCGGGCGTCCCGCGTACGACCACACCGCCTCGAAGTCCAGGCCCTGGCGGCGCATCTCCTCGTAGATCGCCCGGGGGCTGTCGCTGTACTGCCGGCCGAGGTGGCTCTCGAAGACCACCAGGCGCCGGCGCGGGGGCATCCGCAGGAACGCCTCGTGATAAAGGCGGATCTTCGTGTCCCCGGAGGTGGCCTTCTTGCGCAGCGCCTTGGCCTTGCGGTAGCCGGTCTTGGCCAGTCGTCCGGGGGTGCCGCGCAGGCCGCGGGTGACGAGGACGTTGGCCTTCTTGTCGGGGACCAGCCGGAAGGCGAGGTGGCCGCGGGCGGAGACGTGCGGCTCGACGCGGTCGGCGACCAGCCGGGTGAGGCGGGGGCGTACCGGCAGTTCCCCGGTCGCGAGGCCCGGCTCGGCGGCGGTGAGCCGCGTCGTCGTCCGCTCGCCGTCGACCACGAGATGGAGGCGGACGTCCCACACGGCGTCCACGATGCCGAGCGGCCGCAGCACCTTCGCGATGTCGGCGGTGGCCTCCCACGCCACGTACGGGCCCTCGTGCCGGACCGCGGTCACCGGCACCCGGAACGTCCGAAAGCGCACGCCGGGGCGGCGGGCGTAGAACTCCAGCTCGGCGGTGAGCCCGGCGCCGGGCGGGATCACCCCGAGGGGGTTGGTGACACGGCCGGCCAGCCGGACGACTCCGCTGCGCCCCGGCCGGGCGTACTCGGTCAGCTCGTTGCGCAGGAACATCTTCCCGACCGGCCGGGCGTGGTAGCCGAGTTCGGTCACGTCCAGGATCCGCCGCGCGAAGGGGTCCTCGATGTGCTCGGCACACCAGTAGATCCGCCCGTCGCGCTCGGCCATCGGGGCGGACACCTTGTCGCGGTTGGTGAGGGTGTCCACGGCGGGCAGCAGGTTGTCCCAGTCCCGCTCGCGCAGCAGATAGGCGCAGATCGCGTGGATGGGCTCCACCTCCTCGTACGCGGCCGGGTCGATCGATGCCAGATAGGCGTTGGCCAGCGCGGCGAACTCCTGGCGGTAGGCGGCGTCCCGGAACGGCAGGTCGCGCAGGTGCAGCACCAGGTCGTGCTTGAGGAACTTGACGTCCTTGGCGAACTTCAGCCCGGGCAGGCCCCGGTCGGCGAGGAGCCGGTCGACCCGGCGGTGGATCTCCATGCGGTGCGCGAAGTTGGCGATCTCGGCCCGCCGGTTGCTGATCGACCTGGCCCCGGACCGCTCGACGACGTTCCAGTCGTAGACCCGGTTGGGGATGAGCGTGATCCGGCGGGCGGCGGCGTACACCTGCGCGGAGAAGAACAGGTCCTCGTAGTGGATGCCCACGGGGAACTCCAGGCCGCCCTCGACCAGGAAGTCACGCCGGTAGCACTTGTTGGTCGACAGGGTGTCGTAGACCAGCAGGTCGGGCAGCTCGGAGACGGAGTCGAGGGTACGGGTGCGGGTGTACAGCCACGGGTACCACTTGACCTCCTTCTTCGTACGGGTGTCCAGGTGGACGCGGACGCAGAGCCCGGAGACGAGGTCGGCGCCGGTGGTCTCGGCCGCCTCCAGCATGTTCCGGCAGGCGTTGCGCTCCAGGACGTCGTCGCTGTCGAGGAACAGGACGTACTCGCCGCGGGCCCGCCGGATGCCCTCGTTGCGGGGCGCGCCGCAGCCGCCGCTGTTCTCGGGGAGCCGGTACGCCCGTACGCGGTCGGGATGGCGGGCGGCGAGGCGGGCGGCCACCTCGTACGAGCCGTCCGTGCTGTGGTCGTCGACGATCACCACCTCGACGCTGCGCAGCGTCTGCTCCAGGACCGACCGCACGGCCGTGGGCAGCCTGGCCTCGTCGTTGTAGACGATGACGACGACGGACACGGCCGGCCGGCCGGGCACGGCGGGCTCGGCTGTCGCTGGTTGCGGCTGCTGCTCCACGTTCACCCCAAACATCATGCTTTGTTCCCTCTATAGGGCATGCCGCCGAAGAGGGCCACTCAGATAGAGGCCGTGGGAGGTACCCGGGTTGCGTCCGGGGCGGGGTGGGGCCGCGCTCCCCGCGATACCCTCCGGGGAGGACGGGGAGCGGGAACAGAGGGGGCCGGTCGATGCGCGGGGTGGTGCCTGGGCCGCTGCGGGCCGGCGATCCCGGGGAGATCTCCGGGTACCCGCTGCACGCCAGGATCGGCGAGGGCGGCATGGGCACCGTGTACCTCTCCCGCAGCCGGGGCGGCCAGCCGGTCGCGCTGAAGTTGGTCCGTCCGGAGTACGCCGACAGCCCGGCCTTCCGGGAACGCTTCGCCCGCGAGGTGGCCGCGGGCCGCCGGGTCTCCGGCTACCACCTGGTGCCGATCGTCGACCACGACGCGGCGGCGCGGCGGCCCTGGCTGGCCACGCGCTACGTACCGGGCGTCCCGCTCGGGGAGGCCCTGGAGACCCACGGCCCGCTGCCCGTGCCGACCGTGCTGCAACTGCTGGCCTGCGCCGCGTACGCGCTGGACGCCGTGCACACCGCCGGGGTGATCCACCGCGACATCAAGCCCGCCAACCTGCTCCTCGCCGCCGACGGGCCCTGGCTGCTCGACTTCGGTATCGCCCGGGCGGCGGGCGCCGCCACGCTCACCACCGCCGGCCGCCTCATCGGCACCCCGCGCTACATGTCCCCCGAGCACGCGCTGGGCCGCCGGGTCAGCTCCGCGTCGGACGTGTTCGCCCTCGGTCTGGTCGCCGCGGTCGCCGCCACCGGACGCCACCCGTACGGCCGGGGCAACCCGCTCGCCATCGCGACGCGCATCGCCGCGACCGACGTCGACCCGCCCGCCCTCGACGGCATCGACCGGCCCCTGCTCGACGTGATCCGCCGTTGCCTCACCGCCGACCCCGTCGCCCGCCCCTCGGCCGCCGACATCGCCGAGCACTGCGCGGGAGCCGCCCGCCGGGACGTCCGCGACTTCACGGGCTGGCTCCCGGCCCCGTTCGCGACCTCGGTGGCCATCATCGAGACGGCCTTCCGCACCCTGTCCCTCACCGAGGCCCCCACGGCCCCGGTCCCCCCGCGCCTGTCCGACGCCCCGACCGTCCGCGGGGTCCCGGCGACGGCGCCGATCACGATGCGGGACGAGGAATGGCAGCGCCGGGTACGGCGGGAACCCTAGACCCTTTTACGGCACCACGTACCGGTACCCACACGGAACCGTAACGCCGACTCCAGGTGTCGTAAGTGCCGTATAAGCTTCGGAACCGCTTCAAGTGCCCGCTCGCGGCACAGGAGTTCGGCACCGTACCGGGGGAGGCTCCCATTACCACCAGCACTGGCGACATCCTGAGCCCTCTGGGACCGCAGGACCCACGAGAGACCGCCGGATACCACCTGCAGGCCCGTATCGGCGAGGGCGGCATGGGCACGGTCTATCTGTCGCACACCCGTGGCGGCCAGCCGGTCGCCCTGAAGGTCATCCGCCGCGAGTACGGCCAGGACGCGGACTTCCGCCGCCGCTTCGAGCAGGAGGTCCAGGCGGCCCGCCGGGTCCAGGGCTACCACATCGTCCCGGTCGTCGACCACGACACCACCGGCGAACTCCCCTGGCTGGCCTCCGCGTTCATCGCCGGCATCCCCCTGCACGACGCCCTCGTCGCGTTCGGGCCGCTCCCACTGCCCGCCGTCTTCCAGCTGGTCGGCTGCGCGGCCCGCGCCCTGACGTCGATCCACGCGGCCGGCGTCATCCACCGCGACCTCAAGCCCAGCAACATCCTGCTGGGCACCCAGGGCCCGTACGTCATCGACTTCGGTATCGCCCGCGCCGCCGACGCCACCCAACTCACGCAGTCCGGCGGCCTGATCGGCACCCCGCAGTACATGTCACCGGAGCACGCCCTCGGTGAGCGGGTCACCCCGGCCACCGACGTCTTCTCCCTCGGCCTGATCGCGGCGGTCGCCGCCACCGGCCGCCACCCGTACGGCGACGGCGGCGCCATCACGATCGCCGCGCAGATCGCCAACACCGCCCAGCGCCCGCCGCAACTCGACGGTTTCGACGAGCGGTTGCGCCCGCTGCTGGAGCGCTGCCTGACCGCCGACCCGGCGGAGCGCATCGGCACGGAGGAACTGGCCGCGCTCTGCCAGGAGTTGTCCGGCCGCGGTCTCAGCGACTTCAACGGCTGGCTGCCGGGGCCGCTCACCGCCGAGATCGCCCGGCGTGAGCAGGCAGCCCAGACCCCGCCCCGGCCGACGGCACCGCAGATGCCGCCGGCACCGCCGGTCACCGCTCCCCCGACGGCGCCCCCGACCACGGCTCCGGCCGCCGCCCCGACGCCCCCGCCGCACGGCCCGGCGCAGGGCACCACCCAGGGCGTACCGCAGGCGGCCCCCATGCCCGGCTTCGGCCCCGCCGCCCAGGGCCCTGCCCCGGGCTACGGCTACCCACAGCCCGCCGCCCAGACGTACAACCTCACCCCGCAGGCCCCCGCCCCCGCCCCGGCGCCGCCCAAGAAGAGCCGCCGGGGCCTGAAGGCGGGCCTCATCGCCCTCGTCCTCGTCCTCGCGGTCGGCTCGGGCGCGGCGGCCGCGGTGTACCTGATGGGCAAGGACGACGACAAGAGTCCCAGCAGTGCAGCGAGCGGCGGGGACAAGGCCAAGAACGAGGAGACGGACAAGCCGAGCCCGACCCCGACCGAGTCGGAGACGGAAGACTCCGGGGGAAGCACACCCGACCCCACCGTGTCGACCACCGACGTGCCCGCGAACGCCACGTTCAGCAAGCTCTTCGAGGACAAGCCGATGAGCGTGCTGAGCCCCGGCAGCCTGGAGACCACATACGTGGACCTCGACGGACCCAAGGTCGACCCGACCAACTACATGAGCGTCGAGGTCCAGGAGTTCTCCGCGTCGTCGCGCGACATCACCTTCACCCAGCCCATGGGCAAGGCGAACGGCAGCACCCCCGACGAGTGCCTCGCCGGAGCGGAGCAGAACCCGTTCACCGAGACGTTGAGCGGCGACTCCATCAACCGGGACGACGAGATCGTCAAGGGCGACCGTCTCTGCACGGTCACCGGCGAGGGCAACCTCGCGATGTGGACGATCACCCAGGTCGAGGCCCCCAGCGACCTCGACTACCTGCCCGACCTGAAGGGGACGGTCACCGTCTGGGAGATCCACCGCTGACGTGACGAGAGGGGGCGCCCCCGGGTTCCGACGAACCCGGGGGCGCCCCCTCTCCGTACCCCTACGAGTGCGTGCGCAGCAGTGTGCGCATCGTGCGCATGGCCACCGACAGATTGGCCAGGTCGAACGCGTCGGAGCCCTGGATCTCCTCCAGCGTCGTCCGCGCGCGGCCCAGGATCGGCGCGTTCTTCTGCTCCCACACCTTGAACCGCTGCTCCGGCGTGGACGTGCCGTTCCCTGCGGACAGGACGTCCGCGGTGAGGGAGGCGTGCGCCGCGTACAGGTCCTCGCGGATCGCCGCGCGGGCCATGGACTGCCAGCGGTCGGCGCGCGGCAGCTCGATGATGCGGTCCATGAGCTGGGTGATGCGCAGCCGGTCGGCGAGGTCGTAGTACACCTCGGCGACTTCCATCGGCGTCCGGCCGACCCGGTCGGCGACGGCGACGATGTCGAGCGTCGGGAAGGCGGAGGAGAAGCCCGCGACGCGGGTGGCCAGTTCCTCCGGGACCCCGGCGCCGGCCAGCTCGTCGTAGATCTGCTGGTACCACTCCAGGTCCGCGCCGCGCAGCAGCTTGGGCAGCTCGCCCCAGACGAGGTCCACGCCGTCCTTGAAGAAGGCGATGGTCTCGGCCAGTTGCAGCGGCTGCGGCCGGTTGTTGAGCAGCCAGCGCGTGCCGCGCTCGACGAGGCGGCGGGAGTGCAGCCGGATCCGGGTCTGGACGTCCGCGGCGACCTTGTTGTCGAGCCCCTCGACCGCGTCCCACACCGCGCCCGACCCGAAGATCGCGCGGGACGCGGTCTGCGCCCGGACGATCTCCTCCAGGGAGGCCCCGGTCTCCTCCCGCAGCCGGTGCAGGAAGCTCGTACCGCCGGTGTTGACCGTGTCGTTGACGAGCAGGGTGGTGATGATCTCCCGGCTCAGCGGGTGGCTGTCGATGTGCTCGGAGAACTGCTGGCGCAGCGCGGTCGGGAAGTACGTGTGCAGCAGGATGCGCAGGTACGGGTCGTCCGGCAGCGAGGTGTGCAGCAGTTCCTCGGCGACGGTGATCTTGGTGTAGGCGAGGAGGACGGCCGTCTCCGGGCCGGTCAGGCCGTGCCCGGCGTTCAGCCGCTCACGGATCTGCCGGTCGGAGGGCAGGAACTCCAGCGCGCGGTCGAGGTGGCCCTCCCTGACCAGGTGGCGCATGAAGCGCTGCTGGGCGTGGAGCATGTCCTTGGACTGGGCGAGGGCGTTGGCGATGGCCGTGTTCTGCGCGTAGTTGTTGCGCAGGACCAGCCGGCCGACCTCGTCGGTCATCTCGGCGAGCAGTTTGTTGCGCTGCTTGACGGTCATGTCGCCCTCGGCGACCAGGCCGTTGAGCAGGATCTTGATGTTCACCTCGTGGTCGGAGGTGTCCACGCCCGCGCTGTTGTCGATGGCGTCGGTGTTGACCCGTCCGCCGTTCTGCGCGAACTCGATCCGGCCCAGCTGGGTCAGGCCGAGGTTGCCGCCCTCGCCGACGACCTGGACGCGCAGGTCCCGTCCGTCGACGCGAATGGCGTCGTTGGCCTTGTCGCCGACGTCGGCGTGGGTCTCGGCGCTCGACTTGACGTAGGTGCCGATGCCGCCGTTCCACAGGAGGTCGACCGGGGCCTTGAGGATCGCCTTCATCAGGTCGGCCGGGGTCATCTTGGAGATCTTCTCCTCGATGCCCAGGGCGTCCCGGATGTGGCCGTTGATCGGGATGGCCTTGGCGGTGCGCGGGAAGACGCCGCCGCCGGTGGAGATCAGGTCGGCGTCGTAGTCCTCCCAGCTGGAGCGCGGGAGTTCGAAGATGCGGCGCCGCTCGGCGTACGAGGTGGCCGCGTCCGGGGTGGGGTCGAGGAAGATGTGCCGGTGGTCGAAGGCGGCGACCAGTCGGATGTGCTCGCTGAGCAGCATGCCGTTGCCGAACACGTCACCGGACATGTCGCCGATGCCGACGACGGTGAAGTCCTCGGTCTGGGTGTCGACGCCCAGCTCCCGGAAGTGCCGCTTGACCGACTCCCAGGCACCACGGGCGGTGATGCCCATGCCCTTGTGGTCGTAGCCGGCGCTGCCGCCGGAGGCGAAGGCGTCCCCGAGCCAGAAGTTGTACGACTCGGCGACCTCGTTGGCGATGTCGGAGAAGGTCGCGGTGCCCTTGTCGGCGGCGACGACGAGATAGGTGTCGTCCTCGTCGTGCCGGACGACGTCGGCGGGCGGCACGACCTCCCCGGCGACCATGTTGTCGGTGATGTCGAGCAGGGCGGAGATGAAGGTCCGGTAGCTGCGGATGCCCTCGGCCATCCAGGCGTCGCGGTCCACCGACGGGTCGGGCAGCTGCTTGGCGACGAAGCCGCCCTTGGCGCCGACCGGCACGATCACGGTGTTCTTGACCATCTGCGCCTTGACCAGGCCCAGGATCTCCGTGCGGAAGTCCTCACGCCGGTCGGACCAGCGCAGACCACCGCGTGCGACCTTCCCGAACCGCAGGTGCACGCCCTCGACGCGCGGCGAGTACACCCAGATCTCGAACGCCGGGCGCGGCGCCGGCAGGTCGGGGATGGCCCGCGGGTCGAACTTCATGGAGACGTAGTCGTGCGGCTTGCCGCCGGCCGCCTTCTGGAAGAAGTTGGTGCGCAGCGTCGCCTTGATGACGGTGAGGAAGGACCGCAGGATGCGGTCCTCGTCGAGGGAGGCCACCTGGTCGAGCGCGGCGTCGACCTCCTCGAGGAGCGCGTCGACGATCTCGCGCCCGGCCCGCTGCCGGTCGGGCGACATCCGCGCCTCGAACAGCGACACGAGCAACCGGGTGGTGTGGACGTTGTTGCGGAGGGTGTCCTCCATGTAGTCCTGGCTGAAGGTGGAGCCGGCCTGCCGCAGGTACTTGGCGTACGCGCGCAGCACCATGGCCTGCCGCCAGGTGAGCCCGGCGCTCAGCACCAGGGCGTTGAAGCCGTCGTTCTCGGCCTGCCCGGTCCAGGTGGCGGCGAACGCCTCCTGGACGCGCTCGCGGGCGTCGCCGCCGAGGAAGTCGCCGGCGGCCGAGCGGGGCATGCGCAGCCCGAAGTCGTAGATCCAGGCGGTGGTGCGGTCCGCGCGGCGCAGCTCGTAGGGCCGCTCGTCGATGACCTCGACGCCGAGCCGGTTGAGGACGGGCAGCACCGCGGAGAGGGAGACCGAGCCGCCCTTGCGGTAGATCTTGAACCGGCGCTCGTCGGGCGCGGCGCCCACGGGCTCGTACAGGCTGAGCGCGAAGTCCTCGTCCTCGCCGAGCTGTTCGATGTTGACGAGGTCGGCGACGGCGGAGCGGGGGCTGTGGTCGGCCTTGTACCCCTCGGGGAAGGCGTTGTGGTAGCGGCGCAGCAGCTCGGCCGCGCGCTCCTCGCCCAGTTCGGCGTTGAGCGCCTCGCCGAAGCCGTCGGCCCAGGAGCGGGCGGCCTCCACCAGGCGGGCCTCGACGCGCTCCTTGTCGGCGTCCGTCAGCTGCGGCAGTTCGGTGCCCTGCGGGACGCGGACCACGAAGTGCAGCCGGGAGAGGATCGACTCGGTGTTCCAGGCGGTGAAGTCGACGCTGGTACCGCCGAGTTCCTCCTTCAGGATGTCGATGATCCGCAGGCGCACGCCGGTGGTGTACCGGTCGCGCGGCAGGTAGACGAGGGCGGAGTAGTAGCGCCCGTACTCGTCCTGCCGCAGGTAGAGCCTGAGCCGGCGGCGCTCTTGGAGGTAGAGCACGGAGGTGACGATGGACCGCAGCTCGTCGGCGGGCGTCTGGAACAGCTCGTCGCGCGGGTAGGTCTCCAGGATCTGGAGCAGGTCGCGTCCGTCGTGGCTGTTGGGTGAGAACCCGGCGCCCTTGAGGACCTCGTCGACCTTGCGCCGGACGACGGGGACGCGGCGGACGGACTCGGTGTAGGCGGCCGAGGAGAACAGGCCGAGGAAGCGCCGCTCACCGACGACGTTCCCCTCGCTGTCGAACTTCTTGACGCCCACGTAGTCGAGGTAGGACGGCCGGTGGACGGTGGCGCGGCTGTTGGCCTTGGTGAGGATGAGGAGCTTGTGCTCGCGGGCCTTGGCGCGGGCGTCGGCCGGCAGCCGGTCGAAGGAGGAGCTGACGGGGTGGTCGTCGGGCCCGGCGTGGTGCGGGTCGGCGCGCAGGATGCCGAGACCGGTGCCGGCGACGGCGGCGAGCGTGTCGTCGGGACGCAGTTCGTACTCGCGGTACCCGAGGAAGGTGAAGTGGTCGTCGGCGAGCCAGCGCAGCAGCTCGCGGGCCTCCTCCACCTCCTGGTCGCGCAGGTCGTCGGCGGTGGGTTCGGTGGGCAGTCCGTCGGCGATCCGGAGCGCCGCGTCCCGCATCTTCTCCCAGTCCTCGACGGCTTCGCGCACGTCGGACAGCACCCGCAGCAGATCGTTGGTGATCTGCTTCAGATCGGCCCGGTCGGTCTCGCGGTCGATCTCGACGTGGATCCACGACTCGATGTGCGCGTCGTGCGGCAGTGTCTCGCCCGCGGCCACGGCCGCCGCCGCGGCGGCGACGGCAGAAGGCTCGCTGACCAGCTCGACGAGCTTGCCGGTCACGTCGCGCCGTACGACGACCTGCGGATGGATGACGACGTGGATGCCGCGTCCCTGCCGTGACAGCTCGTTGGTCACGGAGTCGACGAGGAAGGGCATGTCGTCGGTGACGACCTCGACGACGGAGTGGCTGCACGTCCAGCCGTTCTCCTCCACGGTCGGGGTGTGGACCCGAACGTTGGCCGTGCCCTGTGGGCGGTTCTCGGCCAGTCGGTAGTGGGAGTAGGCGGCTCCGAAGACGTCGACCGGGTCGCGGCCGCTCAGGTCCTCCGGGGCGGTGTGCAGGTAGTAGCGCTGGAGGAACGCGAGCACGGTGTCGTGGTCCGGGGTGTCCGGTGCACCCTCGGCACTCTCGCTCGTCGTCCCAGTCGGTAGGTGCCCCCCGACCGGGCTGTTCTCAGCTACCCGGGCGGCCCTCTCGAGCAACTCGGCCTTGGCTTCGTCCAGCTTGGTCTGCATTGTCCTCTGGCTCCTGTCGCGCGCCGTTGCGTGACGTAGAAGGAAGTACGGCCTCGTCCCCTCCGACGCGACGCCACGACACGGGGTGTCCGGTCGGCTTCGACGCTATGCCGCGGGGTGAGATGAGCGGGGGGTAATCGGCCATTCCGGCCGCCGAACAGGCGTGTGACGCTGCTCTCGGCGCCGCCGGCCCACTGGCTTCACTCGACGCCTCGGGGGTTTCCAGGGCCCCCACCCGCCCGCGAGGACCAGCGACCGCCGCCCGGTCACGGATGTCGTCCGTGCACACCGGGCGCGGGGCAGGGACGACGACGTCCCCGCGAACTATCGCGCTGATCACGCCACCAAGGCTATCGCTCCTTACAGGCCCCCCGTCATGAGCCGTATGTGTACAAAACCGGGGCCAGAACTTTGACATTCCACACAGAGACAACCACCCGACCTCCACACTCATCCCGCCCACCCGAGCATACTCCCGCTCAACTGTGCCGCCTGTGCAGGGCGCGGGCGGCGGTTCTCCCGCTCGCGGGCCGTCTCGGGGCTCCAGCCGAACACCGAGTGACCGGAATGCGCCGGAGTATGGGTCGAGGCGACAATCGGAGGGTGAGGCTGCCGCCAAGCAGGTGGCGAAAGGCCCGCTCCGGCACCGCGTCGCCGCACACCCCCTTGGCAAACCCCCACCCTGGATGCACGTTGCCCAGGACACCCGACGCACGTTGCCCAGGACACCCCGACGAGACGAACCATCACGAGCCGAGGGGAACCCGCCATGACAGCCAAGATCCTGATCATCACCGGTGACGCGGCCGAGTCGCTGGAGGTCCTGTACCCCTACCAGCGCCTGCGGGAGGAGGGCTACGAGGTCCACATCGCCGCCCCCGCCCGCAAGCAGCTCCGCTTCGTCGTCCATGACTTCGAACCCGGCTTCGACACCTACACCGAGAAACCCGGCTACACCTGGCCCGCGGACCTGGCGTTCTCCGAGGTCGACCCGGGCCAGTACGCCGCCCTCGTCATCCCCGGCGGCCGGGCCCCGGAGTACCTCCGCAACGACCCGGAGCTGCGCAAGATCCTCAAGTCGTTCTTCGACACCGACAAGCCGGTCGCGCAGATCTGCCACGGGCCACTGCTCACCGCCGCCGTGGACGCGCTCCACGGCCGCCGCGTCACGGCGTACCCCGCCCTGGAGCTGGACATGCAGTCCGCCGGGGCGACCTTCCAGGACGCCGAGACCGTGATCGACGGCACCCTCGTCTCCGCACGGGCCTGGCCGGACCACCCGAGCTGGATGCGGGAGTTCCTGAAGGTCCTGCGAGCGAAGGCCCCGGCGACCTGACCCGGCCGCCCCCGCGGGGAGCGGGCGTCCTCGGCCCCGGCCGCACCGGGGCCCGCTCCTCCGCCCCGGCGCCGACGCCCCCGGGGGGCCGCTCGTCCGCTTCGGTGACCGCTACGCCGCCAGCCGCTCGGCCTCCATGACCGCCTCCTCCAGGGTGTCCACCACGGGCACCCCGGGTACGGTCTCCAGGCTGGCCCGGCTGTGGGACCCCCCGGTGTAGAGGACGGCCCGCGCCCCGACGTGGCGGGCGGCGACCGCGTCGTCAGCGGCGTCCCCGATCACCACCGTCCGCTCGGGCTCCACCCCGACGAGCCGGCGCAGGTGCCGCACCATGTGCTCGGCCTTGCTGCCCCCGGACGGCCCCCGCCGCCCGTCGACCCGTACGAAGTGCGGTTCGATCCCGAACCCCCGCACCAGCGGCACCAGTTCCTCGTGCACGTACATGCTGAGGATCGACTGGCTGTGCCCCTCGGACCGCCAGTCGGCGAGCAGCGTGGGCACCCCGTCGGTGAGCCCGCACGCGACGCGGTGCTCGGCGTAGTACCGATGGAAGACGACGTCCATCGCGTCCCACTCCTCATCGGTGGGCAGCCGCCCTATCAGCCGCTCGTAGAACTTCGGCACCGGCACGCAGTACAGCTCCCGGTACCGCTCCAGGGTGAGCGGCTCGATCCCCAGCTCGGCGAACGCCGCGTTCGTCGCCCCGATGATCGCGTCGTTGTCATGGAACAGCGTGCCGTTCCAGTCCCAGACGATGTGCGCCCCTGCGCCGTGCTTCCCCATACCGAAGAAACTACCCCCCACCACTGACAACGCACCGTGACCTGGAGTACGCACCCCGCATACGCGTACGACCCGCGGACCGGGCGGGCCGGCGGCACCGGTACCGTCGTCCGGCCACCGGCCACCGCGCACCGGGCACCGGCCACCGCGCACCGCGCACCGGCCGAGTGCCGGCGGTGTCACTCCCCGAGGCCCACCAGGTTCGGGATCTCCTGCGTCGCGTACCAGAGCAGTTCGTGGTCGTCCGCCCCGTCGACGATGAACTGGGCGTCGTCGTCGCCCTGGTCCGCCGCCCCGAGCGCGTCCGCCGCCTCGGACACCTCGGCCTCGGCCTCCGCCGAGTCGACGTGCACGGCCGCCGCCTTGGCCAAGGACACCGGCCCGGCGACCCGCACCTCGCCGAGCGCCGTCGGGTCGAGCCCCCGGTCGGGGTCGGCGACGGCGTCCCGGTCGGCCACGTCCACCGCCACGACGACCCGGCGCCGGGCGGCCCCCGGCTCCACCGCGATCAGCCGCAGCGACGCGAGGGCGGCCCGGTTCAGCGCGGCGTACTCCAACTCCTCGATGTCGTCGGACAGGTACCACTCGCGCAGCGCCGGCGTGACGGCGTACGCGACGAACGGCCCCTCCCCCAACTGCCCCGTCTTGTACGCCTCGGCGAGCCCGGGAAGGGTCAGGGGGACGTAGACGCGCATGGCAGGCCGCTTTCGTAGTCGTGTTCGCTGTCAAGGCTCCGCGGAGGGCTCCGACGAGGGATCCGCCTCGCCGGGAACGATCCGTACCCCGTGGGGATCGGTCCCGCACCCCGGAAGGGGCCCGGGGCGGTCCATGGGTCCCGACGGGCCTTCAGGATACGTGCGGGCGTCCTCTTTCGAGCCCCCGCCCGACCCTCCGGCCCCGTCCACCCCACGCCCACCGCCTCACCCGGCACACCTCCGCCGCAGCGGCCACGGAAGCCGTCCTCGTCACCCTGATAGGTGAACTGTCCGGGCCGCCCGCCGCGCGTCGCCGTTCCTTGCGGGGCCCGCCCCGTACCTCGTAACAAGATCCCCAACACGAAGTTACCGACTGGTACCCGCAGCTCACCGCCACCGCCACCGCCACCGCTACCGCCACCGACGAACGGGGATCCCGATGAACAAGGTCATGACCAGGACCCAGCGCCGCCCCGGCACCCGCCCGCCCGTCCGCCACGACTCGCGCCGCCCCGGCCGCGGCCCGGGCGGAGGTCGAGGAGCGGCCGCGGCCGGACGTGGTGCGGGCCGGAGCGCAGCCGCGCTTCTCCTCCCCGGAGTCCTGACTGCCGCGCCCGCCCCGCTGCCCCGCCCCACCGACCGCTTCGCGGACCTCCTGCTGGCCGTCCTGAGCGGCCGCCGCCCGGTCCACAGCATGCTGCGCCACACCGCGGGCCGGGCCTACGACGAGCTGGCCTGGCTCGCCGAACAGGGCCCCCTGCGCAGCGCTCATGGCGCGGAGCCGGTCGTCCGCGACATCGGCTACTACGTGGCCGCCCCCGGCGCCCTGGAAGTCTTCGCCCGCATCGCCGCGGGCGACCGCCTCAGCGCGATGGCCTTCCGCCTGGAACACGGCCCCGACCACCGCTGGCGCTGCACAGCAGTCGAACTGGGCGGCCCAAGGCGCCCCCAAAGGGACGACCACTGACCCCCGCCCCGGCCCCAGCCCCACAGCCCACCCACGCCCACCGGGCGCACCGGCCGTCGCCACCGGCCGTCGCCACCCGCCCCCACGCGGACGGCGGGGTGGACCCCGAGCCGCACCGGCCGTGCGGCCCGCTGCCCGGCCGTGCGGCCCGCTGCCCGGCCGTGCGGCCCGCTGCCCGGCGGTGCGGCCCGCTGCCCGGCGGTGCGACCCGGGTGCGCGGAAGGGCCGGGCATCCGAAGATGCCCGGCCCTTCCCTGTCGCACGGCCTACGGCCACTCACCGCCCCGCATCCCGCGCAGCGGCACCGGGCACCGGCAGCCGTGGTTACTTCTTGCGGCGGCGGCCGCCCGCCCGGCCCTGCTGCTTGCGGCGCTCAGCGCGGGTGAGGCCGTCGGCCTCGGAGCGGATGGGCTCGTCCTCGGGCAGGTCGCCCTCGACGATGCCGCCCTCGCCGTCGACGGTCGGCGCGGAGAAGTGCAGCCGGTCCCGGCGCTGCGGGGCCTCCAGCCCCTTCGCCCGGATCTCCGGCCGCGAGGCACCCGCCTGGGCCGGCACCGCGTCGCCCTTGTCGAGGGACGGCGTGGCGTCCTCGACGGGGACCTCCTCGACCTGCTGCTCGACCTGGACCTCCAGGTTGAACAGGTAGCCGACGGACTCCTCCTTGATGCCCTCCATCATCGCGGTGAACATGTCGAAGCCCTCGCGCTGGTACTCGACCAGCGGGTCCTTCTGGGCCATCGCGCGCAGGCCGATGCCCTCCTGGAGGTAGTCCATCTCGTAGAGGTGCTCACGCCACTTGCGGTCCAGGACGGACAGGACCACCCGGCGCTCCAGCTCACGCATGATCTCGGAGCCGAGCTGCTCCTCACGTGCCTGGTACTGCTCGTAGATGTCGTCCTTGATGGACTCGGCGATGAACTCGGGCGTCAGTCCGGCCCGGTCGCCGGCCGCCTCCTCCAGCTCCTCGATGGTGACCTTCACCGGGTAGAGCTGCTTGAACGCGCCCCACAGCCGGTCGAGGTCCCACTCCTCGGCGAAGCCCTCGGCGGTCTCGGCGGCGATGTACGCGTCGATCGTGTCGTCCATGAAGTGCTGGATCTGCTCGTGCAGGTCCTCGCCCTCCAGGACGCGGCGCCGCTCGCCGTAGATGACCTCGCGCTGCCGGTTGAGGACCTCGTCGTACTTGAGGACGTTCTTACGGGTCTCGAAGTTCTGCTGCTCGACCTGCGACTGGGCGGACGCGATCGCGCGAGTGACCATCTTGTTCTCGATCGGCACGTCGTCCGGCACGTTCGCCATGGACATCACGCGCTCGACCATCTGGGCCTTGAACAGGCGCATCAGGTCGTCGCCGAGGGAGAGGTAGAAGCGGGACTCGCCCGGGTCGCCCTGACGGCCGGAACGACCGCGCAGCTGGTTGTCGATACGGCGGGACTCGTGCCGCTCGGTGCCGAGGACGTAGAGACCGCCGAGGGCCTCGACCTCCTCCTTCTCGGCCTTGACCGCCGCCTCGGCCTTCGCCAGGGCCTCGGGCAGGGCCGCGGCCCACTCCTCGATGTGCTCCTCGGGGTCGAGGCCGCGCTGGCGCAGCTCCGCCTCGGCAAGGTCCTCGGGGTTGCCGCCGAGCTTGATGTCCGTACCACGGCCGGCCATGTTGGTGGCGACGGTCACGGCGCCCTTGCGGCCGGCCTGGGCGACGATGATCGCCTCACGGTCGTGCTGCTTGGCGTTCAGCACCTCGTGCTGGACACCGCGCTTGCTGAGCTGCTGCGAGAGGTACTCGGACTTCTCGACCGACGTCGTACCGACGAGGATCGGCTGGCCCTTCTCGTGCTTCTCGACGATGTCGTCGACGACCGCCTCGAACTTGGCGACCTCGGTGCGGTAGATCAGGTCCGACTGGTCCTTGCGGATCATCGGCCTGTTGGTGGGGATCGGGACCACGCCGAGCTTGTAGATCTGGTGGAACTCGGCGGCCTCGGTCATGGCCGTACCGGTCATGCCGGACAGGCCCGGCATCTCCTTGCCGTCGTGGTCGTGGCGCTTGTAGAGGCGGAAGAAGTTCTGCAGGGTGATCGTGGCGAGCGTCTGGTTCTCGTCCTTGATCGGCACCCCTTCCTTCGCCTCGATCGCCTGGTGCATGCCCTCGTTGTAGCGGCGGCCGGCGAGGATACGGCCCGTGTGCTCGTCGACGATCATGACCTCGCCGTCGATGACGACGTAGTCCTTGTCCTTCTTGAAGAGCTCCTTCGCCTTGATGGCGTTGTTCAGGTAGCCCACCAGCGGCGTGTTCACCGACTCGTAGAGGTTGTCGATGCCCAGCCAGTCCTCGACCTTGGAGACGCCGGACTCGTGGATGGCGACGGTGCGCTTCTTCTCGTCGACCTCGTAGTCGCCGGTCTCCTCGATGCCCTTGAGCGGGTTGCCGGGCTCGCCCTTCTTCAGGCGCTGCACCAGCTTGGCGAAGTCGCCGTACCACTTGGTGGCCTGGTCGGCGGGGCCGGAGATGATCAGCGGCGTACGGGCCTCGTCGACGAGGATGGAGTCGACCTCGTCGACGATCGCGAAGTTGTGGCCGCGCTGGACGAGCTCGTCCTTGGACCACGCCATGTTGTCGCGGAGGTAGTCGAAGCCGAACTCGTTGTTCGTGCCGTACGTGATGTCGCAGTTGTACTGCTCGCGGCGCTGGGCGGGCGTCATGTTGGCGAGGATGCAGCCGACGCTCAGGCCCAGGAACTTGTGGACGCGACCCATCATCTCGGAGTCGCGCTCGGCCAGGTAGTCGTTGACCGTGATGAGGTGGACGCCCTTGCCGGACAGCGCGTTCAGGTACGCGGGCAGGGTACCGACGAGGGTCTTGCCCTCACCGGTCTTCATCTCGGCCACGTAGCCGAGGTGGAGGGCGGCGCCGCCCATGATCTGCACGTCGTAGTGACGCTGGCCGAGGGCGCGCTTGGCGGCCTCGCGCACGGTGGCGAACGCCTCGGGGAGCAGGTCGTCCAGGCTCTCACCGTCGGCGTACCGCTGCTTGTACTCATCGGTGAGGGCCCGCAGCTCGGCGTCGGAGAGGTCGACGAAGTCCTCTTCGATGGAGTTGACCTGGTCCGCGATGCGGTGCAGCTTGCGCAGGATCTTGCCTTCGCCTGCACGCATGATCTTCGAGAGGACGGACACGGGGGTTTGTCTCCTTGCCGGTCGGGCCTGGGACGGTCGGTTTCGATTGACAGTTTCAAATCACAGCTTGAGCAACGGCCATCGTAAGCGAGGACCCCGCCATGCCGGGAGGTCTGGCCCTGACAGCCACCAGGACAACGGGCGGGCGTCGCCGATGGTGCCGCGTTCCGCCCACGAAATGCACGAATTGTGACCGCCTGCCCCTGCCGCGTCACGTACGCGTTCACAGAACGGGCGCAAATGAGATGGCGCCCGTCCGCCGCCCCGAGCACAATCGCCCGATGGACCCCGTCACCCTGACCACCGAGCGCCTGCTGCTGCGCGCCGTGGACGCGCGCGACACCGACACGGTGTACGCCGCCGCGCAGGACCCGGACATCCAGCGCTGGACCACGATCCCCTCGCCGTATCTGCGCGAGCACGCGGTGACCTTCGTCGAGCACGCGGTCCCCGAGGGCTGGGCCACCGCCTCCATGTTCACCTTCGGCGTCTTCCTCCCCTCCGGCGCGCTGACGGGCATGCTCGGCATCACCCTGCGGTCCCTCGGCACCGCCGAGATCGGCTTCTGGACGGCGAAGGAGCACCGCCGCAACGGCTACACCACCGAGGCGACCCGGGTCGCCGCCCGCTGGGCCTTCACCACGCTCGCCGTCGACCGCCTCGAATGGCGCGCCGAGGTCGGCAACACCGCGTCCCGCGCGGTCGCCGAGAACACCGGCTTCACCGTGGAGGGCACCCTCCGCTCCGCCCTCAACAACAACGGCACCCTCCGCGACTGCTGGGTGGGCTCCCTCCTCCCCTCGGACCTGAGCCTCCCCTCCACGTCCCCCTACCTGCCGGCTCCCCGCTGACGTCCGGCCCCGGGGGCGCTGCTCAACCGCCGGATTCTCCCAGCTCAGCCCCGCTTGTCAGTGCCCTGGCCTACCCTGCGGACCATGACACCCCTGCCGCCCCCCACGACAGAACTCACCGCGGACGAGGCCCGCCGCATCGCCCTGCGGGCCCAGGGCTTCCTCGGCGCCCCCGACCGCAGGTCCGGCGTCCGCGGCGTGCTCCGCCACCTGGGCGCGGTCCAACTCGACACGATCTCGGTCCTCGCCCGCTCCCACGAACTCGTCCCGTACGCCCGCCTCGGCGCCATAGGCCGCACCGCGGTCGACAGGGCCTACTGGGCCACCGCCCCCGACGGCGCGCACCCGGCCCGCCCCCACGCCTTCGAGTACTGGTCCCACGCCGCCTGCATCCTCCCCATCGAGGAGTGGCCCCACTTCGCGTTCCGCCGCCGCGCCTACCGCGCCCGCCCCCAGTGGGGCCACGAACTGCCCGACGGCGCCTACGACCGCGTCATCAAGCAGCTCCGCGACGAGGGCCCGCTCACCGCCACGGAACTGGGCGGCGCGAAGCGCACCAGCGAGTGGTGGGACTGGTCCGGCGAGAAGGTCGCCGTCGAACGCGCCCTGATGTACGGCGAGGTGGTCTGCGTGGAGCGGCGCGGCTGGAAGCGGGTGTACGACCTCGCCGAGCGCGCCGTCCCCACCGAGCTGCTCCATGACGAGCTGGACGACACCGAGTGCCTGCGCCGTCTGGTGCGCCTGGCCGGCGAGGCCCTCGGCGTCGGCACCCGCGCGGACATCGCCGACTACCACCGCCTCAAGGGCGAGCAGTTCGACGCGGTCGTCGCCGACTCGGGCCTGGTGCCGGTGACGGTGGAGGGCTGGTCCAAGCCGGCCTGGGCCGATCCGGCGGCCCTGGCGACGCCTCCGCGCGGCCGCCACCGCACGACGCTGCTGTCCCCGTTCGACTCCCTGATCTGGGAGCGGGCCCGCACGGAACGCGTCTTCGGCTTCACCCACCGCCTGGAGGCGTACGTCCCCAGGCAGAAGCGCGTCCACGGCTACTTCGCGATGCCGGTGCTGTCCGGCGGCCACCTCGTCGGCCGCGTCGACCCGGCCCGCGACGGCCGCACCCTGGTCGCCAAGCAGGTCACCCTCAACGGCCCGAAGGCGGTCCCGGCCGTCGCCCAGGCCCTGTTGGAGGCGGCGAGTTGGGTGGACTGCACCAACGTCCGCGTGGAGCGCGTGGACGCCCCCGAGCTCCGCGACCGCCTGGTCGGGGAGCTCACCCGCGCACTGGCCTGACCCGGGGTCACCGGATCTCGAGGATCTTCTCCCGCATCGCGTACACCACGGCCTCCATCCTGGAGTGCAGTTGCAGCTTCTCCAGGATGTTGCGCACGTGGTTCTTCACGGTGTTCTCGGAGATGAACAACTCCTTGGCGATGTCCCGGTTGTTCATGCCGGTCGCCACGAGCTTGAGGACTTCCAGCTCCCGGTCCGTCAGCCGGGGCGCCGGCACCAGTCGCCGCTCGTCGGTCCGCTGGATCATCGACTTGAACTCGGTGAGCAGCTTCGACGCCATGGACGGGCTGATCTGCGACTGTCCGTCGGCGACCGCGCGAATGGCCGTGGCCACCTCGTCCGTGGAGATCTCCTTGAGGAGGTAGCCCGTCGCGCCGGCCTTGATCGCGTCGTAGAGGTCGGCCTCCTCGTCGCTGATCGTCAGCATGATGATCTTCGCGCTGGGGGCCACCTCCTTGATGGAGGTGCACGCCTCGATACCGCCGCGCTTGGGCATCCGGACGTCCATCAGCACGATGTCGGGCAGCAGGTCGGCCGCCTTGTCCACCGCCTCAGCCCCGTCGCCGGCCTCGCCGACGACCTGGATGTCCTCCTCGGCGGCGAGCACGATCTCCAGACCGCGGCGGAAGAGCGCGTGATCGTCCACGACGAGGACCCGGATGGGCTCCTTGCGGGAACCCGCCGCGGGGCCCATGCCGACGGAACCCTCGTCGGCCTCCGCGTCGCGCATCGGTCCGAAGCTGCTGTCCGCCATCGTTCCTCCCCCTGAAGGCCGTGGCCTGTGTTTCTGTGCCATCGCCAACCCAAGGCAACGACCCGCCGGTTGGGGCCGGTTCGGCCATGATTTCATGCCCGGGCGACAGTGCGGTGACAGAGCGGGCTTCTGGGGGTCGCACACCGGTGCCCCTGGGGGCGCACACGCGCTCCAGGGGCACCGGCTCAGCTGTCACCCGGCGTGGTCAGCCGCCGAGCGTTCCGCCCGCGGCGTTCGAGTGCGCCTCTGCGACCATCGGGTCCGTGCTGAGGTGGATGACGCCGTAGTCGTAGGCGTGCCGACGGTAGACGACGCTCGGTTCCTTGGTCTCGGAGTCGACGAACAGATAGAAGTCGTGCCCGACCAGCTCCATTTCGTAGAGCGCCTGGTCGAGGCTCATCGGGGACGCGACATGGGTCTTCTCGCGGACGACGAGGGGGCCTTCGCCCTTCACTTCGAGCGAGCCGATCCGCTTGGTGGGTACGCCGTCGGTCTTCTCCTCCTCAACGACGTATCCGTTGCCGTTGAGGGTCGCCACGCCCGGGACGTGGTCGGCGACCTCGGCGGCCGTGAGCCTGCGCGCGCCCCTGCGCGTGTACCGCTTGTCGTGCTGCTTGCGCAGCCGGGCCTCGAGCTTGTCCGCCGCCAGGTCGAGCGCCGCGTACGGATCGCTCGCCGCTGCCTCCGCCCGGATCACCGGCCCGCGGGAGCGGAGCGTGATCTCCACTCGGTCACTGCGGTCGGCCTGTCGGGGGTTGGGCTCCTTGGACACCTCGACGTCGAGGCTGATCACCTTGCCGTCGAGCTTCTGGATCTTCTCCAGCTTCAGCTTCTCGGCCACGTGCTTGCGGAACCGCTCGGGCACCTCGGTCTTGCGGCCCTTGACGACGATGTCCACGCAGAACTCCGTTCCCGGATCGCTCCGCTCCACTGGCGGAGCATCTCCCTTGTGCACCAGGTTCCGGCTACTTCCGGAACCGCGGACTCGGTGACTCCACCTCCTCCTCCCCCGTGGACAAGATCTCCACCCCATCGCTGCGGGTGATTGCAGAAATCCCGCAGTACGGCATCCGGATATGTGGTGAACGGCCGGGGCCATTCCCTCACAACCGAACATATCTCGCCCGGACGGATGTCGTCACCCTCTACTGAGACGTACCTCCGTTCAGGTGAATTGACCCTCTCATTACCTGCAACGATGCAAGTTCTCTGTCAGTTCCGGTTTATCTGGAAAGCGTCCGGCGGCGCGGCGACCACCGCCGCGCACAGCGCCTCACCTGCACGGTCCGCCCGGTGCCTTCCTCCGAGGCCTCGGTTCCGGTCCGCCTCCCTTGCCGTTAGCCCAGCGTCTTTCCCGTCTGCCGCCGTCGACACCCTCCAGGTGTCGTGTGTCGCCCGAACGGCTCGTGCCGCCTCCGCGAGTGAGGCCCCGGTGGTCATCAGGTCGTCGACGAGCACCACCCTGCCGCCGCCCAGCAGGGGGACGCCCCCGGCGGCCACCTCCAGGGCGCCCGCGAGGTTGGCCAGCCGCTGCCGGGAGTCCAGCCCCGACTGGTCCGCCACGGCTCGCCGCTGCCGCAGCACCGAGAGCACCCGGGCCGGCGTCCCGGCACGCCGCAGCACCCGGGCCGCCGAGAGGGCGATCCGCCGCGCCGGGTCGTGCCCCCGCGCCAGCACCGCCCGCCGCGCGGACGGCACCGGAACCAGCAGCACGTCCCCGCGGGCACCGCCCCCGCCACCGGCCGCCGAAGCCCCACACCCCGGTAGCGGGTCCTCGTCGCCCCCGGCCCACGCCTCGCCCAGCCCGGCCCGGACGGCCCCTGCCAAGGCCGTGCCGAGGGGTTCGGCGAGCGCCAGGGCGCCCCTTTCCTTGTGCGCGAGCAGCGCCGCCCGTACCGCGTCCTCGTACACGGCCGCCGCGTACACCTCGGGCAGCCCTCTCGGTTCCGGCGCCGGCCGCACCCGGCTCGGTGCGGCCCCCATCAGGGCGGCGCGGCACTCCGCACAGAGCACCTCGCGAGGCCTGCCACAGCCTCCGCACTCGGCCGGCAGCACCAGATCCATGAGGTCCTGCCACCACCCCCGCATGCCGACCACTGTGCCAACGCGGACGAAACCCTGCCACCCCTGTGGAAAACCCCCTGTGGACAACTCCCCGATCCCCAACAGGACTGTCATCCACACGAGTTAGCCCCCGCCACGGAGGGCCCCGAGCACACCACAGAACAGGCTCGGCTGCCTGCGGCAGCCGCCCCCTGGGCTCACCCCGGATAGACCGGAGTCGTCCCCTCCTTGACCACCGTCTGCCACTGCTCCCCGGGGGCCAGCCGGACGATGCCGTCCGCCGAGTGCGCGACCAGCGGCTGGCTCTCGTCCTCGGACGCGGCGATCTCCTCCACACCGGTCAGCGCCGACGGCGCCAGACCCGGCATCGTGGAGCCGTCGACCTGCACGTACCGGGTCTGCTGCACGCCACCGGGCTCCCGGCCGACCACCACGAGCCGGCTGTCACCTGCCCACGACATGGCCGAGACGTCCTCCAGGTCCGGTGTCACGGACCGCGGGTCGACGATGGAGACGGTGGTGCCGTCGGCGTCCGCGTCCCGCTCGACGCGCCCGATGAACAGCGACCGCTTGCCGCCCTTCTCCACGATCAGCGCGGCCCGCACCCCGTCGGCGGCCACGCGCACCGCCTCGATGCGCCCGTCGAGCCCCGACGTCCGCACCTCCAGCGGCTCGCCCTTGCCGTCCGCGAGGACCAGCAGGCGCGGCTTCCTGGGATCGCGGTCGGCCACCCACAGATCGCCCCGGCCGTCCCAACTGGGCGTCGTCAGCCGGTCCTTGGCCGTCGCGCCCCCGCTGCGCAGCACCGGTTCACCGACGGCACCCCCCGAGGTCAGCGGCGCCACGTACAGCTCGCTGCCGTCCGCCGACACCCCGGCCGCCCGCTCCTCGTCACGTGACACGGCGGCCGACCGCAGCTGCTTCACGCCCTCACCGAGGTCACCCGGCACCGGAGTCGGCGTGCTCTCCCGCGCCGACAGCCGTACGAGCCGGTGCTCACCGTCGATGAAGTACTCGTACTCGACGGCCTTGCCGGGCCGGTGCCCGGCGCCGGCGCCGCTCTGGTCCTCGCTGAGCACGCACAGCTGCGCCCCGGTCGACCCCAGCAGCTCGACCTCTTCGATGCCGTTGGGCATGTAGTCCTGGAGCGTGAACAGAAGCTGCGCGGCCATCTCCTGGCACCTGCTCGCCGAGACCCGGTCGGCCCGCTTGTTGAGCGGCACGACCAGCTTGTTCTGCTCGTCCGGCGTCAGATGCTCGGTGCCCTTCTGCAGCGCCGTGCCCGAGGGGAAGCTGGTCCTCGCGACCCAGTTCAGCCAGCGGGTGGGGCCCTTCAGCAGATCCCGGACGATCTGGGTCACCGGGTCGACCTGGCTGCGCACGTACACCGGGTCGGCGACCCTCCCCGCCTCACCGGACTGCGCGGCGGAGGTGAAGTAGTACTTGTTGATCGACTTGTAGTTGCGCTCGAAGTCGGACCGGCCGAGCACCACGCCCTGCGGCAGCTTGTCGATGCGCCACTGCTGCTTGTCCTTGACCTTCACCTTCGTGAGGTGCACGGTCTCCTGGTACTCACCACTGGCCGGCGTGTACGCGTGCTGCCGGTCCACCCGGGCGACCTTCTCGCCGGTCAGCTCGTACCGGTACTCGGTGCTGTCCGGCTCGCTCCCCGTGACCTGCGTGTACGGCGAGGGCGCCTCGGCGAGGACCATGGTCGACGTGCCCGGGTCCCACCTCTTCAGCGCGGCACCGGTCAGATACTTGCGGGCCGTCTCGTAGTTCGGGTCGTCACTGGTCAGGGCCTCCAGGAAACCCTGCACGATCTCCCCGGGCCGGGCGTCCTCGGCGGGCGGCAGCGCGAACACCCGTACCTGCGTGTCCTGCCGCGGCGTCGACTCGACGTCGCGCATGTCCCCGCTGTCCGGCATCGAGGCGCACCCCGCCAGCAGCACGGCACCGATGCCGACGTACACCGTCGCCCGCACCGGACGCCCACGGCCGCGTTTCGCGCGGTCAGCGCCCACGGAATGCCTCCCCCTGCTTCGCCTGCTGCTGCTCGGGGCCGGCCTCGGAGGGCCGTTCCTCCGACTGGCCCGCGTCCTCGCCGCTCCGCTGCGCGGGCGGTGCCGTGGGGGACGCGCCGGGCCGGGACACCACGCGCGCGCCGTTGCCGGGCAGCGCCGTCGGGTCGGCCGTGGGCGCCTGCCCGCCGCCCGGCAGTGGCCCTATGGCCGCCCTGGTGGCGCCGGGCTCCCCCGCCTGCACCGGCACCGTGGCGAGCTTGCCGCCGCCGGACCGCACGGCGCCGTCGGCGGGGCCCCGGCTGCGCCGGGAGTCCTTCGGTTCCAGGGGTATCGGAGAGCCGCGCAGCGGCTCGTCCGCCGTCCTCGGCAGGGTCAGCCGGAACTGCGAACCGCCGCCGGGCTCGCCCCACGCCTGGAGCCAGCCGCCGTGCAGCCGGGCGTCCTCCAGCGCGATGGACAGTCCCAGTCCCGTTCCGCCGGTGGTACGCGCGCGTGCCGGGTCGGCCCGCCAGAAACGGCTGAACACACGGGTCGCCTCGCCCGGCTTGAGCCCCACGCCGTAGTCGCGCACCGCGACCGCGACCGCTCCGCCGGCCGCCGCCAGCTTGACCACCACGTCCTTGCCCTCGCCGTGCTCCACTGCGTTGACCACGAGGTTCCGCAGCACCCGCTCCACCCGCCGGGCGTCGGCCTCGGCGACGACGGGCTGCTGGTCGCCCAGGACCCGTATCCGCGACCCCTTGCGCTCGGCGAGCGGTTCGGCCCCGCTGACGACCTTCCGCACGACCTCGCGCAGGTCTATCGGCTCGGCCTCCAGGGCCGCCGCTCCCGCGTCGAACCGGCTGATCTCCAGCAGGTCCGCGAGCAGCGACTCGAACCGGTCCAGTTGGTCGGCGAGCAGCTCGGCCGACCGCGCGGTCACCGGGTCGAAGTCCACGCGCGCGTCATGGATGACGTCCGCCGCCATCCGGACCGTCGTCAGCGGTGTCCGCAGCTCGTGCGACACGTCGGAGACGAACCGCCGCTGCATCCGCGACAGGTCCTCCAGCTGGCTGATCTTCAGCTGCAGGTTCTGCGCCATCTTGTTGAAGGCCTCACCGAGACGCGCGATGTCGTCCTCGCCGCTGACCTTCATCCGTTCCTGCAGCCGCCCGGCGGACAGCCGCTCTGCGATCCCCGCCGCCATCCGTACCGGTGTGACGACCTGGCGCACCACGAGCCAGGCGATCGCCCCGAGGAGGACGACGACGAACAGCCCGGCCGTCGCCAGCGTGCCCTTGACCAGGCTGAGGGACTTCTCCTCCTGGGTGAGCGGGAAGAGGTAGTACAGCTGGTACGGCCTGCCGTTCGGGTCGTTGACCTGCTTACCGATGATCAACGCCGGCTGCGACTCCCGGCCGTTGGTGTAGGAGATCCGCGTGTAGCTCTGCACGGTGCTGGTGCCGTCGTCCACGCGCTCACGCAGCGCCATGGGCACGCTGAGATCCCAGGCCACGCCACCGGAGGCGCGCGGGCTGAGCCCGCCGGTCTCGCCGTCCGCGGAGGCCGGGCTGAGCGTCACGACGTCGAACGCGCCCTGTCCACCGCTGGACAGGGACTTCACCAGGTTGGTCATCCACTCGACGACGTTCTGCCCCCGGTCGCCGTTCAGCTCACCGCTGTCGTCGCCGGCCGCGCTCGCCGCGCTGTCGGCCCGCTGCTCGGCCACCGTGAACCCGCCCGTGGCCTGGCTCTGCGATGCCTTGACCTTGGCGTCCAGCAGTCCGTTGCGCACCTGCCCGATGACGACGAAGCCCAGCAGCAGCACCACACTCAGCGACATCAGCAGGGTGGTGACGACGATCCTGAGCTGGATGTTGCGTCGCCACAGCCGCATCACGGGCAGCAGCGGACGGCGCACCCAGCGCATGAAGAGCCTCAGGACCGGACTGCCCTGGACTCCGCCCCGCAGCAGCCCTCCCTCGAGAAGACGCCCCCAGCGGGAACCCGACGTCTTCCGGCCGACAGGCCGCTCCGTGCGGGTCCCGGACTGACCGGGCGCCGAAGCGGCGCTGTCCCCGGACATGTCAGCTGGGCCCTGCCTTGTATCCGACACCACGGACAGTCACCACGATCTCCGGCCGCTCCGGGTCCTTCTCGACCTTGGAACGCAGCCGCTGCACATGAACGTTCACCAGACGGGTGTCCGCCGCATGGCGGTACCCCCAGACCTGCTCCAGCAGGACCTCTCGAGTGAACACCTGCCACGGCTTCCGCGCCAGCGCCACCAGAAGATCGAATTCCAGCGGCGTCAGCGCGATCGACTGTCCGTCCCGCTTCACGGAGTGCCCGGCCACGTCGATGACCAGGTCCCCGATGGCGAGCTGCTCCGGCGCCGGCTCCTCCGACCTCCGCAGCCGCGCCCGGATCCGGGCCACCAGCTCCTTCGGCTTGAACGGCTTCACGATGTAGTCGTCCGCGCCCGACTCCAGGCCCACGACGACATCGACGGTGTCGCTCTTCGCCGTGAGCATCACGATCGGCACCCCGGACTCCGCCCTGATCAGGCGGCACACCTCGATCCCGTCACGGCCCGGCAGCATCAGATCGAGCAGCACCAGATCCGGTTTCGCCTCACGGAACGCGGCCAGCGCCTTGTCGCCGTCGGCTACGAAAGACGGCTCAAAACCTTCACCACGCAGCACGATGCCGAGCATCTCGGCCAGTGCGGTGTCGTCGTCGACGACAAGGACTCGTCCCTTCATAAACGACATCATCCCATTAACTAAATCGTTACCTGTCGTGACCTGCCACACAGCTCCGCGAGCGCGTCGGCCGTCACCGGTGACACCGCCCCCTCCTCGGTGACGATCGCCGTCACCAACTCCGGCGGTGTCACGTCGAACGCCGGGTTGTACGCCTGGGTCCCGAGCGGCGCCACCGGGATACCGCCCCCCGCCTCCGCTCCCGCCACCGGCACCTGGGGCGCTGTGATCTCCGTCACCTCATGACCCCCGCGCTGCTCCACCTCGATGGACGCCCCGTCCGCGGTGTCCGGGTCCACCGTCGTCACCGGCGCCACCACGATGAACGGCACATGGTGGTACCGCGCCAGCACCGCGAGCGGATAGGTCCCCACCTTGTTCGCCACCGAACCGTCGGCGGCGATCCGGTCGGCCCCCACCAGCACGGCGTCGACCTCCCCGGCCGCGAACAGCGAGCCCGCGGCGTTGTCCGTGAGCAAGGTGTACGCCATCCCGTTGCGCGCCGCCTCGTACGCCGTGAGCCGGGCGCCCTGGAGCAGCGGCCGCGTCTCGTCCACCCACAGCCGGCGCAGCCGCCCCGCCCTGTGCGCCGCCAGCGCCACCGCGAACGCAGTGCCCTCACCGCCCGACACCAAGGCGCCGGTGTTGCAGTGCGTGAGCACCCGGTGCCCGCCGCCCGGCAGCAGCTCGTCGAGCAGCGCCAGCCCGTGCCCCGCCATACGGGCGCTGGCCTCGGCGTCCTCCTGGTGCAGGGCCCGCGCGGCGGCGAGGGCGGCCCCCGCGGCCAGCTTCTGGTCACCGGTACGGCCGAGCTCGGCCAGATACGCGCTCCGCGCCCGCCGCACCCCGACCGACAGGTTCACCGCGGTCGGCCGGGCCCCGGCCAGCGCCTCGGCGGCCTCCTCCACCGCGAAGCCCCGCGCGGCGGCGAGCGCGACGCCGTACGCCCCGGCGATACCCAGCAGCGGCGCCCCGCGCACGGCGAGCGAACGGATCGCCTCCACCAACGCGGACGCGTCGGTGCACACCAGCTCGACCTCCTCGGCCGGCAGTCTCGTCTGGTCCAGCAGGACCACGACGGGGCCTTCGGGTGGCTCCTCCCATCGGATCGCAGGGGTCTCGGTCGGCCGGGCGTCGTCGCCGGATCGCGCGTACTGATCAGCCATGCCGTCAGTCTGCCCCGTATCCGACGGACAATTGAAGGTGCGCAGCCCATACGGCCCCCCGTCCCTTCCCGGACACCGCGTGGCACGATGGGCGCCAACCTGCCGCCGCGACCGCGGACGAGCACCGTGAAGGAGCGACGATGAAGGACACTCCGGGCTGGGCCTCGCCCGGATCGACCCCCTCGGACGGCCAGGACGCGGGCCGGCAGGACACCCCGCAGCCGGCCGACCAGAGCGGCGCGGACCAGACGCAACCGCCGTCCAAGTGGTCCAAGGAGCAGCCCCCGCCCGCCCAGTGGAGCAACCCGAGCCCGCAGGGCCCCGGTCAGGCCCCGCCACCGCCGCAGCCCACCCCGGGCTGGGGCGCCCACCCCGGCGGGCCTCACCCCGGCCCGGGCGCCCCCTACCCCGGCCCCGGCGGCTACGGCCCGCCCGGCGCCTACGGAGCCCCCGGCGGCCACCCCGGCCCCGGCGCACCCGGCTGGGGCGGCGGATGGGGCGGCCCCCCGCCCGCCGCCAAGCCCGGCGTGATCCCGCTGCGCCCCCTCGGCGTCGGTGAGATCCTCGACGGCGCGGTCTCCACCATGCGCACCCACTGGCGCACGGTCCTCGGGATCTCCCTGACCGTCGCCGTCGTCACCCAGATCGCGGTCATCCTGCTCCAGGGCCTCATCCTCAACGACACCGCGAACGCCGACGTCCTCAGCGACCCCACCGCCACACCCGGCGAGCTGAGCCGCGCCCTCGGCGAGACCCTGCTGAGCACCTCCGCCGTCCTGGTGATCTCCCTGCTCGGCACCATCATCGCGACGGCCCTGCTCACGACCGTGACCAGCCGAGCCGTCCTCGGCAAGAAGGTGACCACCGGCGAGGCATGGCGGGACGCCCGCCCGCAACTCCTCCGGCTGGGCGGCCTCACCCTCCTGCTGCCCCTGATCGCCGTCCTGGTCATGACCGTCGGCCTCCTGCCCGGCATCCTCCTCGTCGCCGGCGGCGCCGACGGCGCGGGCGTGGTCCTCGCCGTGTTCGGCGGACTCGGCGGTTTCGTCCTCGCCGTGTGGCTGATGATCCGCTTCTCGCTCGCCTCGCCCGCCCTCATGCTGGAGAAGCAGGGCGTCCGCAAGTCCATGAGCCGCTCCGTCAAGCTGGTGCGCGGCTCCTGGTGGCGCGTCCTCGGCATCCAGCTGCTGGCCGCGATCATCGCCTACGTCGTCGCGTCGATCGTCGTGATCCCCTTCGCCGTCCTCGGCACGGCCCTCGACGGGGAGGGCTTCTCCGGACTGCTCACCGGCAGCACCGAACTCGGCTGGACGTACCTCGTCATCAGCGGCGTCGGCTCGGTCATCGGCTCCACGATCACCTTCCCGATCAGCGCGGGCGTCACCGTGCTCCTCTACATCGACCAGCGCATCCGCCGCGAGGCCCTCGACCTCGAACTGGCCCGCGCCGCCGGCGTCCAGGACTACGGCGGCAACGCCTCCACCGCCACCCCGGGGAGCTGATGCGGTGAGACTCTCGGGGGGAGTTCTGACCGCCGTCCCCATCGGCTGGCGCTCGGCGGACGAACCACCGGTCACCCTCCCGCGCGATCCCGCGCGGGAGGCGGCCCGGCGCGAACTGTCCAAGGGCATGTACCACGAGAACGACCCCAGCTGGTACGAGCGCGCCATGGACGCCTTCTGGGACTGGATCGACAAGCTGTTCGGCACCGCCTCCGCCGCCACCCCCGGCGGCGCGATCGGCCTCGCCGTGATCGTCCTGGCCGTCCTGGCCCTCGTCGGCGCCCTGTGGTGGCGCCTCGGCACCCCGCACCGCACCCCCGCCTCCTCCGCCCCGCTCTTCGACGACCGCCCCCGCAGCGCCGCCGAACACCGCGCGGCCGCCGAGGCGCAGGCCGCCCAGGGCCACTGGAACCAGGCCGTCCAGGAACGCATGCGCGCGGTGGTCCGCTCCCTGGAGGAACGCGCCCTCCTCGACGTACGCCCGGGTCGCACCGCCGACGAGGCCGCCTCCGAAGCGGGAGCCGCGCTCCCGTCCCACGCGGACCGACTCCGCACCGCCGCCCGGGACTTCGACGACGTCACATACGGCGGCCGGGCCGCCGCCGAAGGAACATACCGCCACCTCGCCGCCCTCGACGACGACCTGGAGCGCGCCAAGCCCGCCCTGACCGGCAGCAGCGCCCACAGCACGACGAGCACGACCCGCGACAGCCACCGGGGGGCCGCCGAATGACCGCTGAGGCCACGCTCCCGGACACCTCGGCCTCGCCCACCGCCCGTCAACTGTGGGGCCACGCACGCGGCGTCGTCATCGCCCTCGTGATCCTCCTGACCGCGGCCGTCGTGATCGCGGTCATCCGCTCCGGCGCCGAACACGGCCGCCTCGACCCGCGCTCCGCCGACCCCCACGGCAGCCGCGCGATCGCCGAACTCCTCGACGACAACGGCGTCTCCACCCGCGTGGTCACCACCCTCGACGAGGCGACCGCCGCCGCGGCACCCGACACCACCCTCCTCATCGCCGTCCCGGACCTGCTCACCGACTCCCAGCAGCGCCGCCTGCGCACGGCGACGTCCACCTCCGGCGGCCGCACGCTCCTCGTCGCCCCCGGCACCCCGTCCGTCGGCACCCTCGCCCCCGGAGTCACCGCCGACCCCGCCCCCAGCTTCGACTCCACACTCGCGCCCCGCTGCGACCTCCCCGAGGCCGGCCGGGCGGGCACCGCCGACCTCGGCGGCGTCCGCTACCAGGTCACCACCCGCGACGCCGACACCTGCTACCCCGAGAGCGGTCTGCCCAGCCTCGTACGCCTCCCCGCTGCCGAAGGGGACGGCGACACCGTCGTCATCGGCGCCCCCGACATCCTCTACAACGACCGCCTCGACGAGCAGGGCAACGCCTCCCTCGCCCTCCAACTCCTCGGCTCGCGCCCCCATCTGGTCTGGTACCTCCCCTCGCTCGCCGACGACTCGGCCACCACCGGCGACCGCAGCTTCTTCGACCTGCTCCCCTCGGGCTGGCTCTGGGGCACCCTGCAACTGTTCGTCGCGGGCCTCATCGCCGCCTTCTGGCGGGCACGCCGACTCGGCCCCCTGGTGCCCGAGAAACTCCCCGTCGCGATCCGCGCCTCCGAGACCGTCGAAGGCCGCGCCCGCCTCTACCGCAAGGCCAACGCCCGTGACCGCGCGGCCGCCGCTCTTCGCTCCACCACCCGCACGCGCCTCGCCCCCCTCGTAGGTGTCCCCGTCTCCCGGGCGCACACGCCCGAGGCCCTGCTCCCCGCTCTGTCCGCCCACCTCCACGGCGACGGACAGACCCTGCACACACTCCTCTTCGGCCCGCCGCCCAGCGACGACACCGCCCTCATCGCCCTCACCGACCGACTCGACGCCCTCGAAAGAGAGGTACGCCGTTCATGATGGACCCGACCACTGACAACGCCGGCACCACCGGGGACCCGGGCACCGCCCGAGCCGCCCTGGAGGCGCTGCGCGCGGAGATCGCCAAAGCCGTGGTCGGCCAGGACCCCGCCGTGACCGGCCTCGTCGTCGCCCTCCTCTGCCGCGGACACGTCCTCCTGGAAGGAGTCCCCGGGGTCGCCAAGACGCTGCTGGTCCGCGCCCTCGCATCCGCACTGGAACTGGACACCAAGCGCGTCCAGTTCACCCCGGACCTGATGCCGAGCGACGTCACGGGCTCCCTCGTCTACGACACCCGCACCGCCGAGTTCTCCTTCCAGCCCGGCCCGGTCTTCACCAACCTCCTCCTCGCGGACGAGATCAACCGCACCCCGCCGAAGACCCAGTCGTCCCTCCTGGAAGCCATGGAGGAACGCCAGGTCACGGTCGACGGCACCCCCCGTCCCCTCCCCGACCCGTTCCTGGTCGCCGCGACCCAGAACCCTGTCGAGTACGAGGGCACCTACCCCCTGCCCGAAGCGCAACTGGACCGCTTCCTCCTCAAGCTCACGGTCCCGCTCCCGTCCCGCCAGGACGAGATCGACGTCCTCACCCGCCACGCCGCCGGCTTCAACCCGCGCGACCTGCGCGCCGCCGGCGTACGCCCCGTCGCGAACGCCGCCGACCTCGAAGCCGCACGCGCCGCCGTGGCCAAGACGACCGTCTCCCCCGAGATCACCGCCTACGTCGTCGACGTCTGCCGCGCCACCCGCGAATCGCCGTCCCTCACCCTCGGTGTCTCCCCCCGAGGCGCCACGGCCCTCCTCGCGGCCTCCCGCGCCTGGGCCTGGCTGACGGGCCGCGACTACGTCATCCCCGACGACGTCAAGGCACTCGCGCTCCCGACGCTCCGCCACCGCGTCCAGCTCCGCCCGGAGGCGGAGATGGAAGGCGTGACGGCCGACTCGGTCATCAACGCGATCCTCGCCCACGTCCCCGTTCCCCGCTGATGGCCCCCACCGGACGCGCCGCGCTCCTCGCGGCCCTCGGCACCCTCCCGGTGGGCATCTGGGAGCCCAGCTGGACGGGCATCCTCGTGGTGAACGCCCCGCTGGCCCTGGCGTGCGCCTGCGACTACGCCCTGGCCGCCCCGGTGCGCCGCCTGAGCCTCACCCGCTCCGGGGACACCTCAGCACGCCTCGGCGAAACGGCGGACGTCACTCTGACCGTCACCAACCCCTCCACCCGCACCCTGCGCACCCACCTGCGGGACGCCTGGCCCCCGAGCAGCTGGCTCCCCGGCACCGAAGTCGCCGCCTCCCGCCACCGGCTCACCGTGCCCGCGGGGGAACGCCGCCGTGTCACCACCCGCCTGCGCCCCACACGCAGAGGCGACCGTCAGGCCGACAAGGTCACGATCCGCTCGTACGGCCCCCTCGGCCTCTTCACCCGCCAGGCGAGCCACAGGGTTCCCTGGGCGGTACGCGTCCTGCCGCCGTTCACCAGCCGCAAACACCTGCCGTCCAAGCTGGCCCGTCTCCGCGAACTGGACGGACGTACCAGCGTCCTGACCCGAGGCGAGGGCACCGAGTTCGACAGCCTCCGCGAGTACGTTCCCGGCGACGACACCCGCTCGATCGACTGGCGCGCCACAGCCCGCCAGTCCGCGGTGGCGGTACGAACCTGGCGTCCCGAGCGCGACCGCCACATCCTCCTCGTCCTGGACACGGGCCGAACCTCAGCGGGCCGTGTGGGCGACATCCCCCGCCTCGACGCCTCGATGGACGCGGCCCTCCTCCTGGCCGCCCTCGCCTCTCGCGCCGGAGACCGCGTGGACCTCATGGCCTACGACCGCCGCGTCCGAGCCCTCGTCCAGGGCCGCTCGGCGAGCGATGTCCTGCCGTCCCTGGTCAACGCGATGGCCCCTCTCGAACCGGAACTCGTCGAAACGGACGCGCGCGGCCTCACCGCCACGGCGCTCCGCACGGCCCCTCGCCAGGCTTTGATCGTCCTCCTGACCAGTCTGGACGCGGCCCCCATCGAAGAGGGCCTCCTTCCCGTCCTGTCCCGCCTCACGCAGCGCCACACGGTCCTGGTGGCGTCCGTCTCCGATCCCCATATCGACCGCATGGCGAACGCGCGGGGCACCACGGACGCCGTCTACGAGGCCGCGGCAGCGGCCCAGGCACAGACGGACCGCCACCGCACCGCCGAACAACTCCGCCGCCACGGCGTCACAGTCGTGGACGCGACTCCGGAGAACCTGGCGCCGGCTTTGGCTGACGCCTATTTGTCCCTGAAGGCAGCCGGACGCCTCTGACCGACAACTCCCCGATAGGGGAGCCGTAAACGCAGAAAGCCCCCGCCGGTTTCCCGGCAGGGGCTTTCTCAAAAATTGTTCGGCGGCGTCCTACTCTCCCACAGGGTCCCCCCTGCAGTACCATCGGCGCTGTAAGGCTTAGCTTCCGGGTTCGGAATGTAACCGGGC
>NZ_JBVIBK010000042.1:0-54186 GCF_055573455.1 Streptomyces sp. NPDC030183 | reverse complement strand
GGACTGAGATCACCGAACGCCTCTTACCCCAACGGCGTCAACGGACCAGTCCCCGCGTCATCAAACGCAAGATGTCCAACTGGCCCCTCAAACGAGCCGAACACCGCAACCTGCCGCCACCAGCCATGGCAGTCCTCACGATCTCCAGACCACACACCATCTAAGTCACCGGCATTGGGCCTAGGCCGGTGGACGGCCGTTCCCGCGGCGGGCCAGGAGGAGGGCGACGTCGTCGTCCGGCTCGGGGGTGAGGGCGGTGAGCAGCAGGTCGCAGATCCGCTCCAGCGGGAGACGGGTGTCGTCCAGGACGCGCAGCACATTGTGCAGTCCCGCGTCGACGGACATCGCGTGGCTCTCGACCAGGCCGTCCGTGAACAGGGCGAGCAGAGCCCCCTCGGCGAGTTCGTGCTCGCCGACGGTGAAGGGCACGCCGCCGACCCCGAGCGGCACTCCGCCGGCGATGTCGAGGAGTTCGGCCTTCCCGTGCGGGCCCACCAGGACCGGCGGGAGATGGCCCGCACGGGAGAGTTCGCAGCGGCCGCGGCGGGGATCGCACACGACGTAGAGGCAGGTGGCCAGGGTGTCGGGGTCGCCGAGGGAGGCGGTGAGGCCGTCGAGGTGGTGCAGCAGCTCGGCCGGGGGCAGGTCGAGCCGGGCCAGTGCCCGCGTGGCGGTGCGGAGCTGGCCCATGATCGCCGCCGCGTGCACGCCCTTGCCCATGACGTCCCCGACGACGAGTCCCACCTTGTCGTCCTTCAGCGGCAACACGTCGAACCAGTCCCCGCCCACCTCGCTGATGGCGGGCAGATAGCGCGAGGCCACCTCCATGCCGCCGTGCCGCGGCGGTGCCTGGGACAGCAGGCTGCGCTGGAGGGTGAGCGCGATGTCGCGTTCGCGTCCGTAAAGCCGTGCGTTGTCGATGCAGATGGCGGCTCGTGCGGCCAGTTCGACGGCGAGGGTGACGTCCTGGTCGTCGAACGGCCGGGGGTTGACCGTGCGGCACAGGCTGAGCGTGCCCAGCACCTCGCCGCGGGCCATCAGGGGAACGGCCAGATAGGAGTGGACACCGGCGCCCCGCAGCGTCTCGGCCGCGCTGTCGTCCCGGGCGATCCTCCGCATCGCCGCGTCGTCCACGTGCGCCTGGAGGATCGGTCGCGCCTCGCGTACGCACTGGGTGACCAACCGGGACGGGCTGTACTGGGCGGGCCGGCCGACGGGGTCGGCGGCCGCGATCGCGTCGGTGGGGTGGCTCGCCTTGAGGGCGAGGGGCCAGAAGTCGAGGGAACCGTCCGCCCTCGGCGCGGCCGAGCCGCCGGGGTTGACGACGGTGTCGAGGGCGTCCACGGCGGCGAGGTCGGCGAGGTCGGGAACGACCACGTCCGCCAGCTCGCGCGCCGTGCGACGCAGGTCGAGCGTGGTGCCGATGCGGACGCCGGCGTCGGCGATCATCGCCAGCCGCTCGCGCGCCTGCGCGACCTCGGACGCCGCCCGCTGCCGTTCGGAGACGTCCAGTACGGAGATCGCCAACCCCAGGACCTGCCCGTTGGGGTCCTCGATGCGGTGGTACGACTCCGAGTAGGCGTGCTCCTCGTTGTCGGCCTTCGTGCGGCCCACCGTCTGCTGGTCGAGGAGCGGCTCACCGGTCCGCAGGACGTAGCGCATCCGTGACTCGATGGCGTCGACGTCGAGGGCGGGCAGCACCTCGCCGACGCGGCGGCCCAGCACTGCCTCCTCGGGGACGCCGTTGAGGCGCTCCAGTGAAGGGTTGACCCGCAGCCACCGCAGCTCGGTGTCGAAGACCGCGATCCCCACCGGCGACTGGCTGACCAGGATGTGGGAGAGCGCCAGGTCGCGCTCGACGTTGCGCACGGTCTCGGCGTCGGTTCCCAGGCCGAGGGCGAGAATCCCGCCGTCGGCGTCGCGCAGCTGCATGGTGCGGAACTCGACCCGGCGGGTGGTGCCGTCCTTGTGCCGCACCGGGAAGACGCCCGCCCAGCGCGCCCCGGTGCGGACGCTCTTGAACAGCTCGCGCGCCCGCGCCTGGTTCTCCGGGGCGACGAGGAGCGCGCCCGCGTCCCGGCCCAGCGCCTCCGTGGCGGGGAATCCGAGCAGTGACTCCGCTTCGGGGCTCCACAGCGCGATCCGGCCGTCGCTGTCCAGGACGAGTGCCGCCACGCGGAGCACGTCGAGGAGCCCGCCGGGCGCGGCGGTGATGCTGTCCTGCCAGCCGCTCCCGTCCCGGGACTCTCGCTCGGGCATACCGGACGCTCCTTCCGGCGGCAGCACGGGAACCGGTCCCCTGCTGCCGGGCCCCCTGTCAGTCTTACCTCTGCCCTCGCGCCACCGCACGCCATCGCCGTCCACGCGGAGCGCTCCCCCGGGCGTGGAGCACCCCGTCGTGGTGCGTTCGGCGCCGTCGAGCGCCTTCCGCGGGGCGAGGAGGTCGCCGGCCACGGTGTGCGGCTCGAAGAGCGCGGTGATCCGGTCAGCCGGTCGAGCCGTGCCCCTGGCATCCCCCATGCGTGTGATCGCTGTCGGCGGCGTCGGATCGGTACGGCCGGCCCGGGGCGCCGGACGCGGGGGGTCGGTCTTTCTGTCGTGGACCGCGGGACCGCGCCGTGTGGCGAGCCGGCAGGCGTGCGGTGAGACTGTGCCGCCCGCGACCAGCGAGGACGGCGAGGCGGCCGTGGTGACGGTGATCCCACGGCACGCGCCGCAGGACGAGGAAGTCACCCACCTCGTCCACCGCATCCGCGACGACCTGGCCCCCAAGGCGCTGGGCCCCTCGGGCGGCAAGGCCCTGGGGGGGGCGGGGCGACGGCGGTGGTCATCGACATGGCCGACGTGGTGGGCGAACGGCTGCCCTGGGTGATCCTCGCCGTCGTCGGCGCGGGAATGCTGCTCCTGTACGGCATGTTCCGCGCCCCCATGGTGGCGCGGAAGGCCGCGGCGATGACGCTGCTGTCGATCGGCGTGTCCTTCGGCGTGATCATCGCCATGTGAGCACATCGCGTACACCGTCCTGGCTCAGTTCGTCGAGGCTGATGGTGGGCAGAATGGATGTCGTGATGACGTGGCCGGCCTCGGGGTCGTTGCCGTGGTGCACGGGTGCCATGGCGGCGACACAGAGAATCGGATGCTGATCGACGCGGCATTCCATGTGGTGCAGAAACTGAAGCGACTGTTCGTCAGCGGCGCAGTGCAGGTCGTCCAACAGCACGAGCAGGGGTCGTCGTTGGGAGAGATTGACCAGCATCCAGTACGCCACGCAGCAGGTTCCGCTTCTGCGCGGGCTGCGCTTCACCGTAGGCGCCGCCATCCGCGTAGTCGAAGAGCGGTGCGGCCATGGCAGCGGGTCCTGACACAAGTGCGTCGTGCTCTACGGGAGTTGCGGACGCCAGCAGGTACTCGAAGAGCTGCCTCACCATGCCGTAGGCCTCAGCCGCCGGCAACGAACGAACCGCCCTGAGAAGGGATGTCTTCCCGGTGCCGAACCGACCCCCTACGAGGATCAGACCGCCTCTGCTCCTCGGGCATTCCTGACAGGCGTCGTCAAGGGCTTGGATGTGGTGTTGGCGCTCTGTCAGCGGCGTGGAGTCCGCATGCGCCGATCCCCCATGAGGGCCCATCCCTCTCCGCTAGGGGCACCGGCTGCGTGACCTTCGCTGCCGCAAGGCCGATACTGCCGTCAGCAGGAGCTGCGATCGTCACACGACCAATGACCCGCTGGACCTGATGGACCGTCACCGAAGTGGCGTCAGGTCGGCATCAGTTCCGTCAGGACCCGCCCCGGACCGTCACGCACCGCCGAGATCGAAGACCAACCTCGTGGACTCCGAACTGGTAGAACGCAGGCCCAGAGCCTGACCGCTATCCCCTTCAGGAGGCAGCAATGAAGATGCTCATCAACGTCGCGGAGACCGTCGTCGCGGACGCGTTGCGGGGGATGGCCGCCGCTCATCCCGAGCTGACGGTGGACGTGGAGAACCGGGTGGTCGTACGGCGGGACGCGCCGGTGGCCGGGAAGGTGGCGCTGGTCTCCGGGGGCGGTTCGGGGCATGAGCCGCTGCACGGAGGGTTCGTGGGGCCGGGCATGCTGTCGGCGGCCTGCCCGGGCGAAGTGTTCACCTCACCCGTGCCGGACCAGATGGTGCGGGCCGCGGCAGCCGTGGACAGCGGCGCCGGGGTGCTGTTCATCGTCAAGAACTACACCGGTGACGTGCTCAACTTCGACATGGCGGCCGAGCTCGCCGAGGACGAGGGCATCCAGGTCGCCAAGGTGCTCGTCGACGACGACGTCGCGGTGACCGACAGCCTGTACACCGCCGGGCGGCGCGGCACCGGCGCCACCCTCTTCGTGGAGAAGATCGCCGGCGCCGCCGCCGAGGAGGGGCAGCCGCTGGAGCGGGTCGCGGCACTGGCCCGTCAGGTCAACGGGAACTCGCGCAGCTTCGGGGTGGCGCTCAGCGCCTGCACGACCCCGGCCAAGGGCAGCCCCACCTTCGATCTCCCGCCCGGCGAGCTGGAGTTGGGAATCGGCATCCATGGTGAGCCGGGGCGGGAGCGGCGCGCCATGATGACCTCGGGCGAGATCGCCGACTTCGCCGTCAACGCCCTCCTGGACGACATGAGCCCCCGCAATCCCGTCCTGCTCCTCGTCAACGGCATGGGCGCCACACCGCTGCTGGAGCTGTACGGCTTCAACGCCGAGGTGCAGCGGGCGCTCACCGAGCGCGGCGTCGCCGTCGCCCGCACCCTCGTCGGCAACTACGTCACCTCCCTCGACATGGCCGGCGCGTCGGTCACGCTGTGCCAGATCGACGAGGAGACGCTCCGCCTGTACGACGCGCCGGTGAGGACGCCGGGGCTGCGCTGGGGGATCTGATCCCGTGGCCCCCCCGGACGGTGCGTACGGTACGTGCCGGGGTACGGCCCATATGGCTCAGTCCGCTGACTCTCGTACAGGCAAGGAGATTCCGTGCTCGACGCCGACTTCTTCCGTCGTTGGATGACGGCCACAGCGGCCTCGGTGGAACGCGAGGCCGAGCGGCTCACGGCGCTCGACTCGCCGATCGGGGACGCCGACCACGGCAGCAATCTGCACCGCGGTTTCGCCGCCGTGGTGTCCGTACTGGAGAAGGAGGCCCCGGACACGCCCGGTGGTGTGCTCGTGCTGGCGGGGCGTCAGCTGATCTCGACGGTGGGCGGCGCGTCGGGCCCGCTGTACGGCACGCTGCTGCGCCGCACCGGCAAGGCGCTCGGCGACGCGGCCGAGGTGAGCGACGCGGACCTCACGACCGCGCTGCGGGCGGGTGTGGACGCGGTGATGACGCTCGGCGGGGCGGCACCGGGCGACAAGACGATGATCGACGCGCTGGTCCCGGCCGTCGAGGCGCTCGACCGTTCCTTCGCGGCGGCACGGGCCGCCGCCGAGGAGGGCGCCCTGGCGACCACGCCGTTGCAGGCCCGTAAGGGGCGTGCCAGCTATCTCGGTGAGCGCAGCATCGGGCACCAGGATCCCGGTGCCACGTCCGCCGCGCTGCTCGTCGCGGCGCTCGCCGACACCGCGGAGGCGTCCGATGGCTGACGGGAAGCAGGTCGGCATCGTGCTGGTCTCGCACAGCGCCGCCGTCGCGTCCTCGGTCGCCGAGCTGGCGCGCGGGCTCGCGGGCGGGGGAGCCGATGTGCCGATCGCTCCGGCGGGCGGCACGGAGGACGGGGGGCTCGGCACCAGCGCCGTGCTGATCTCGGCGGCGGCCGCGGCCGTGGACCGGGGCGCGGGCGTCGCCGTCCTCACGGACCTCGGCAGTGCCGTCCTCACTGTGAAGGCACTGCTCGCCGAGGGTGACGAACTCCCCGAGGGCACGCGTCTGGTCGACGCGCCGTTCGTCGAGGGTGCCGTCGCCGCGGTCGTCACCGCCTCCACCGGCGCCGACCTGGCCGCGGTCGCCGCCGCCGCGTCCGAGGCGTACGCGTACCGCAAGGAGTGACGACGGCCGGGCCTGCCCGCGCGCGCCCCAGGAGGCGGTCGGGCAGGCCCCGGGCCGACGGCGCCCGGCCGGCGCCGTCACGGCCGCACGAACTCGCGGGCCAAAGCCTCTCCCTGTTCCACGGCCGCCTCGTGGTCCTCGATCGGGGTGACGCGGGTGTTCTCGAAGACGATGTAGGTGACTCCGGAGGTGGTGCCGCCGGTGCGGGGGTCGGGGCGGAGGCCCAGGCCCTTGGCCGTGGCGTACGAGGCCTCGCCGATGATGTTGCCCGGGCCGGTGTCGCCGACGACGGCGTACTGGACGCGGTCGCCGTGGACGACGGCGGCGACCGAGCCGCCCCTGATGCCGTGGGCGCGGTAGTCCCAGATGCGGCTGGGTGCGGGCAGGACGATGAACGGCAGGTCGGCGGCGCTGAGGTGGCGGCCGTCGGACTGCTGGTAGGAGGTCGTCGGCTGGAACCACGGGTCCGTCGTCCGGTTGCAGCGCGCGGTCGGGCGGCCGTCGCAGTCGATGTCCATGTCGGCCTTCCAGAACACCGCCCCGTCGATGCCGCAGACCGGGATGACGGCGGGGGCGCCGGCGTCACTGCGGTAGAGCCCCTGCGACACCCGGACGCAGCCACGGACCTTCGCCAGCAGCTCCGCGGCCGTCACGACACCCTCACGCTGTATGGACTGCTGCTGGTGCGCCAGAGCGGGCAGGGTGACGGGGGCCAACAGGGCGGCGCCGGCGGCGGCCAGCGTCAACGACCGGACACGCACGATAAGGGACCCTCTCCTGGGGGACACTGACGGTCACTCACCACCCCAAGGTGAAGGGGGCGGAGGAGGAGGGCCACTGGTAGGGGGCCGGACGGTGCACACCGTCCTCCGCACGAGGGGGCGGCCGAGGGCCCGGGCCGGTCTCGGCCCCGGCCGCTCGGCCGCACTGGCCGGCGCGGGGTGGGCGACGACAGCGGCCCGCACCGTACGACGCGAACTGAACGGCCAGGCGGGCGAGTTCACGCCGCGTCAGGGCACCAGCATACGTAGCGGTGGCCCGCGCCGTGAACCGAGCGGCCCCTCCATCGAGCACCCCGGCCTCTTGATGTGGGCTCGTCAGCATGGCATACATACAAGGGGATAGGTACAGACCATTCCCGCAGCGGTGGTGGCGCGTGGCGGCGCGGCAGGCGCGCACCCGTACCGCCGGTGCGGCCTGTTTCACCCGGTGGCGCCAACCGTTTCACCCGTACCACCGGTCTCATCCGTGGTTGCAGGAGCCGATGATCGAGGGGGCTGGATGGTGCGACGCCTTCCTGTGCGGGTGTGGGTGGTCTGCGGTTCGTTGCTCCTGACCGTCTCCTGCGGGATGCGGGAGACCCCCGGCCGCCGTCCGCCGCCGGCTCCCCCGGGAGTCACGGCCGCCGCGGGCAGCGCCACCAGCGTGCACGTCATGTGGAACCGGGTGTCCGGCGAGCCGGAGGTCGCCGCGTACGAGGTGTACCGCGGCGAGCGGAAGGTGAAGGACGTGCCCGGCGACGAGCACATGGTGGACATCACCCGGCTGCGACCGTCCACCACCTATGTGTTCACGGTCCGGGCCCGTGGTACCGCCGGTGACCTCGGGCCGCCCAGCGCCGAGGTGCGGGCCACCACCCCCGCCGGTGGCGCCGCCGACCGCCGCGCCCCCACCCGTCCCGCCCGCCTGGACGGCCGGGCGATCGGAAGCAGGGCGGTCCAGCTGTCCTGGGGGCGGTCGACCGACGACCGTGATGTGGTGTCGTACGACATCCTCCAGGGCGACTCGAAGATCCACAGCGTGGGCGGTGAGCAGACGGCGGCCGTGGTCACGGGGCTGCGGCCCGGCACCCGCTACTCCTTCACCGTGCGGGCGCGCGACGCGGCGGACAATCTCTCGCCGGTGAGCCGTGCCGTACGACTCACCACCGAGCGGACCGAGCGGTCCGAGCGGACCGAGCGGTCCGAGCGGGGCAAGGGTGGACCGGGGACGGATCGACCGGGCGGGGACGGCGGGGACGGTGACGGGGGCGGCGATGGGCCGGGCACCGCGCCCACCGGCTTCCGGGCGAGCACGCGCCTCACCGACGGGGCCTACTCCATCGAGCTGTCCTGGGTGCCGCCGCGCGCCGACGGATTGATCACCGAGTACGAGATCCAGCTCGACGGGCGGCCGGCCACCACGCTGGTCTGGGGCGGGACCCCGCCCCGAGGGCGGTCCAGGTACGGCTTCTACGCGGGCCGGGAGGCCGGGGTGACCCACCGTGTGCGCATCCGGGCGAAGCTGCCGGACGGGACCTGGGGCGGGTTCTCGGCGGAGCGGACGGTGACCACGGGAGGGTGAGTACGTCCCCCGCACGGCGGAATCCGTCACCTGCCCGGGGGCGGTCCGCATGCGCGCGGGGCGTGGGGGACGTTGGCTCGCCCTGAGGCAGCACGGGTCCTCCGATCCTCGGCCGCGCAAGGGATGTGCCGCCGACCGTGCCGCCGGAGGGCAGACCCATGCGTACGTCTCAGCTACTCCTCCGCTCCGGCCTGACCATGGCGGCCGCCGCGCTGCCGATCGCCCTGGCCACGCCGTCGGCCGCCGTCCCCACGGGGATCTCGGTGAGCACCACGGGGTCCTCGGTCACCGTCACCACGAGCGATTGCCCCAACAGCACCAACGGCGTGTTCGGTACGGCCTCCCTGCTGGCGAGCGGGCAGGCGAACTTCTCCCAGGGGCGGCAGGCGACCCTCGTCGGCACGAGCACCAGCCAGTCGGCCTCGTGGACCGACGTGACCCCGGGGACCTACACCGTGATCGTGGTGTGCCGGGACGGGACCACGGCCGGCACGCAGTCCGTCATCGTCACCGCCGCCACCCCCACGATCTCCGCGACCGCCTCCGCGACGGCGTCGCCCTCCCGGGGCGTCATGGGCGGCATGGGCGGGGCCAGCGAGGAGTACGGCACCGTCACCCTGGTGGGTGGTGGCGCGCTGGTCGCCGCCGGCACGGTGGGGGCCGTCTGGTACCTGCGCCGCCGGGCCAAGCCGCACCGGCTGTGAACGGCGGGCGGGCGGCCGCCGTGCGACACGGAGGCCGCCCGCTCGTGTGCGGGAGGCCGGGCTACTGCGGATCCGCCGCTCCCCCACCCTCGTCCGGCAGTCGTTCTCCCGGCAGTCGTTCTTCCTGCGGTCGTTCTTCCTGCGGTCGGTCTCCCGGCAGTCGCGCGAACTCCGCCAGCGCGTTCCGCAGCCACTGGGTCCAGAACGTCTCCAGGTCGATGCCGGCCCGCAGGATCAGGTGCTGGAGGCGGTCCTGGGCGGTGTCCCTGCCGGGTCCGAAGTCCCGCTTCTCGATCTCCTCGTACTCCGCCAACTGCCGCTCGTGCAGGGTGAGATGGCGCCGCAGGTCGTCCTCCAGGCCGGCGGTGCCGACGACCGCCGCGGCGCGCAGCCGTACGAACAGGGCGTCGCGCCACGGCTTGGGTTCCTGGGGCGCGGAGGTCCAGCGGGCCAGTTCCTCGCGGCCCGCCGGGAGGACCTCGTAGCTCTTCTTCTGTCCCCGGGCGGGCCGTTCGGCGGGCAGCGCGCGGATATAGCCCTCGCCCTCCAGTTTTCCCAGCTCGCGATAGATCTGCTGGTGCGTCGCCGACCAGAAGTAGCCGATCGACCTGTCGAACCGCCGGGTCAGCTCCAGGCCCGAGGAGGGCTTTTCGAGCAGGGCGGTGAGGATCGCGTGCGGGAGTGACATGGGCTCATCCTAGGAAGGCCCGGTGATCACCGGGCCTCTCCAGGCTCCGCACGGGCCCGCGGCACGCCCCGCCCGCCGTCCTCCTACAGCCGCGCCGCCAGTTCCGTCCCCTGCTTGATCGCCCGCTTGGCGTCCAGTTCCGCCGCCACGTCCGCGCCGCCGATGAGGTGCACGGTCCGTCCGGCGGCGACGAGGGTGTCGTAGAGGTCGCGGCGCGGTTCCTGGCCGGTGCAGAGCACGACCGTGTCGACCTCCAGGACCTGGCGGACGCCGTCGACGGTGATGTGCAGCCCGGCGTCGTCGATCAGGTCGTACCGCACGCCGGGGACCATGACGACACCGCGGTGCTTGAGTTCGGTGCGGTGGATCCAGCCGGTGGTCTTGCCGAGGCCCGCGCCGACCTTGGTGGTCTTGCGCTGGAGGAGGTGGACCGAGCGCGGCGGGGCCGGGCGCTCGGGGGCGGCGAGGCCGCCGGGGGCGCGGTAGTCCATGTCGACGCCCCACTGGCGGAAGTACGCCGCCGGGTCCTCGCTCGCCTTCTCCCCGTCGTCCGTCAGGTACTCGGCGACGTCGAAGCCGATGCCGCCGGCGCCCAGGATCGCGACCCGTTCGCCGACGGGGGCGCCGTCGCGCAGGACGTCGAGGTAGCCGACGACCTTGGGGTGGTCGACGCCCGGCAGGTCGGGGGTGCGGGGGGTGACGCCGGTGGCGACCACGACCTCGTCGTGGTCCGTGAGGTCGTCGGCCGTGACGGGGGTGTTGAGCCGTACGTCGACCCCGTGGGTGTCGAGTTGGTGGCGGAAGTAGCGCAGGGTCTCGTCGAACTCCTGCTTGCCGGGGACCTTGCGGGCCACGTTGAGCTGGCCGCCGATCTCGCTCGCGGCGTCGAAGAGGGTGACGTCGTGGCCGCGTTCGGCGGCGCTCACGGCGCAGGCGAGGCCCGCCGGGCCCGCGCCGACGACCGCGATCCGCTTGCGCAGCCGGGTCGGGGAGAGCACCAGCTCGGTCTCGTGGCAGGCGCGCGGATTCACCAGGCAGGAGGTGATCTTGCCGCTGAAGGTGTGGTCGAGGCACGCCTGGTTGCAGCCGATGCAGGTGTTGATGGCCTCGGGCCGGCCCTCGACGGCCTTGTTGACGAAGTCCGGGTCGGCGAGCATCGGGCGGGCCATGGACACCATGTCGGCGTGGCCGTCGGCCAGCAACTCCTCGGCCAGTTCGGGGGTGTTGATGCGGTTGGTGGTGACGAGGGGGACGGAGACCTCGCCCATGAGCTTCTTGGTGACCCAGGTGTACGCGCCGCGCGGCACCGAGGTCGCGATGGTGGGGATCCGGGCCTCGTGCCAGCCGATGCCGGTGTTGATGATGGTGGCCCCGGCGGCCTCGACGGCCTTGGCCAGCGTCACGACCTCGTCGAAGGTGGAACCGCCGGGCACCAGGTCGAGCATCGACAGCCGGTAGACGAGGATGAAGTCCTCGCCGACCGCCTCGCGCACCCGGCGCACGATCTCCACGGGGAAGCGCATGCGGTTCGCGTACGAGCCGCCCCAGCGGTCGTCGCGGTGGTTGGTCCCGGCGGCGATGAACTCGTTGATCAGGTAGCCCTCGGAGCCCATGATCTCGACGCCGTCGTACCCGGCCTGCCGGGCGAGCCGGGCCGCCCGCGCGTAGTCGTCGATGGTCTGCTCGACCTCGGCGTCGGTGAGGGCGTGCGGGACGTACGGGCTGATCGGGGCCTGGAGGGCGCTCGGGGCGACCAGGTCGGCGTGGTAGGCGTACCGCCCGAAGTGCAGGATCTGCATCGCTATACGGCCGCCCTCGCGGTGGACGGCGTCGGTGATCTCGCGGTGCTGGTCGGCCTCGGCGTCGGTGGTGAGCTTGGCGCCGCCCTCGTAGGGGCGGCCGGCCTCGTTGGGCGCGATGCCGCCGGTGACGATGAGGCCCACTCCCCCGCGCGCCCGGGCCGCGTAGAACTCCGCCATCCGCTCGAAGCCGCGCTCCGCCTCCTCCAGACCCACGTGCATGGAACCCATGAGCACACGGTTGGGGAGCGTGGTGAAGCCCAGGTCCAGCGGGCTCAGCAGGTGGGGGTAACGGCTCATCGGGGCCTCCATGCGTGGCGTCGTCACCAAGGTTGTAGACGACGCCACGCCGGTTGTGCAACTAGTTGCACAATGGCTGAGGGCAAGGCCACATCCACGGCGCCGCGAAGTCGTCGAGGGCGGGCCCTGCGCGTGGGGGCCGGTCAGGTGGCCGCGGGTCGGGTGCCGGTCACGACGTGGGCGTACGCCTCCTCCGAGACGGCCGTGCCGGCGATGAGGCCGGCGCCGCGCAGGACGTCGACGGCGTGGGGTTCCTGGCGTTCGCTGGTCTCCACGAACAGGCAGCCGCCGGGGGCGAGCCAGCGGGGCGCCTCGGCGGCGACCCGGCGCAGCACGTCGAGTCCGTCGGCGCCGCCGTCGAGGGCGACGAGGGGTTCGTGGTCGCGGGCCTCGCTGGGCAGGAGCGGTACGTCGCCGGTGGGGACGTACGGCACGTTCGCCGCGAGGATGTCGACGCGGCCGCGCAGCCCGGCGGGGAGCGCCTCGAACAGGTCGCCCTGGTGGGCGTGACCGCCGTAGGGGGCGATGTTGCGGCGGGCGCAGCGCACGGCCGCCGGGTCGATGTCGGCGGCGTGCAGTTCGGCGCCGTCGAGCGACGCGGCCAGGGCGGCGCCCAGCGCGCCGGAACCGCAGCACAGGTCGACGACGACCGCGGCGTGGGGGACGGCGGCGAGGGCCTGCTCGACGAGGAACTCGGTGCGCCGGCGGGGCACGAACACCCCGGGGTCCACGGTGATGCGCAGGCCCGCGAACTCGGCCCAGCCGAGGACGATTTCGAGGGGTGCGCCCGCGACGCGGCGGTCGACCATGGCGGTGACGTCGTCCGGGGTCCGTGCGGTGGTGAGGATCAACTCCGCCTCTTCTTCGGCGAAGACGCAACCGGCGGCGCGCAGGGCCGCGACGACGGAGTCGGTGGAGAGGGGTGGCATGGCAGCCGAGAGCCTTTCGGTGGGCCGAAGGGCGCTCCCGCGGTGGCCTACCGGCCGTGCACCGCGCGGTGTTGGGAAGAGAGCACCCGACCTGACACTGCGGTAATGGGTCTCACCTCCTCGGTCCCGTGGCGACTGGCCCGGTCACCCTACCCCATGGTCACGACGGGCCGTCCGGAGCGCCGCGCCCCCGTACGCGCCCGCCCCCCCGCCCGCTCCTCCCCCGCCCCGCTACACGCCCACGCGCTCGTCCCCCGTTTCCACGGCGGGTACCCGGGCCGCCATGAAGCGGGTCCTGCGGCGCAGCCGGAAGCCGAGGGACTCGTAGAGGCGGATGGCCTGGGCGTTGGTCGCCGCGGTGTGCAGGAACGGGGCCTCGCCCCGCTCGCGGATGCCGTGGGCGACGGCGTGGATCAGCCGGGTGGCGAGTCCCTCGCCCCGGAAGGCAGGGTCGGTGCAGACCGCGCTGATCTCGGTCCAGCCCGGCGGGTGCAGCCGCTCGCCGGCCATCGCGATCAGGGCGCCGCCGCGGCGGATGCCGAGGTAGGTGCCGAGTTCGACGGTGCGCGGCAGGAAGGGGCCGGGCTGGGTGCGTTCCACGAGGTCGAGCATCTCGGGTACGTCGGCCGGGCCGAGGCGTACGGCCTCGGCGTCCGGGGCGGCGGCGATCCCGTCGTCGACGAACTGGACGCCCTCGAGGTCGAAGGTGACCTCCCAGTCGGCCGGGAAGCTGCCGCTGTAGGCGGGTACGGCGACCTCCGTACCGGGACCGGCCAGGGCGGCCAGGTCGGCCCAGTCGTCGGCGTCGGGGTGGTGGGGCAGGGCCAGCCACGGGGAGACGTCGACGGGGTAGCGCAGCACCCGGCCGGACCGCTCGGCGAAGTGGGCGTGGGGCCCGGTGAGGGAGGCGAGGGCGGGGTTGTCGAGGACGTGCGGCGCGGTGGCCGCGCCCCTGAGGTCGCTCGCGTACTCGGTCATGCGCTCTCCGTTCTCCTCCGCTGTCCCCTGGCCGCCGACGCGGTCCCGCCGTGGCCGACCGGGGCCGGCCAGGGCCGGTCAACAGCGGCAAGGAAGGTCGCCGAGCCGCTATTCCCGGGACGGCGAAGAGTTCATACGGCCGCGATGATCACGGTCCGGCCCCGGGGACCGGGCCGCCGGCCCGGGCACGTACGGTGGGATCGCTCAGCCGTCACCGCCGTCGTCATGTGGGACTCGTATGAACGTCACCCGAGGTTTCACCGGGCGCCCCCGCGTCAGCGATCCGGGGCTGCCGCCCGGCCAGTACGACGCGGGCGACGACTGGCCGGTGCTCTCCGCCGAGGTCACGCCCGCCCTCACGCCCGCGGACTGGACGTTCCGCGTCGACGGGCTGGTGGCCGAGCCGCGCACCTGGGACTGGGACGCGGCGCGCGCGCTGCCCCGGTCGGTGTACGAGGGCGACATCCACTGCGTGACCAGTTGGTCGAAGTTCGGTGTGCGCTTCGGGGGCGTCTCCCTGGACGTGTTCCTGGAAGCGGTACGGCCCGACGCGTCCGCCACCCACGCGGTCGCCTACGCGCACAGCGGCTACACCACGAACCTGCCGCTCGCCGACCTCACCGGCGGGCGCGCCTGGATCGCCTTCGAGTACGGGGGCGAGCCGCTGCCCGCCGAGCACGGCGGGCCGGCCCGGCTGCTGGTGCCGCACCTGTACTTCTGGAAGAGCGCCAAGTGGATCGCGGGCATCCGGCTCCTCGACCACGACGAGCCCGGCTTCTGGGAGCAGAACGGCTATCACGCGCGGGGCAACCCGTGGGAGGAGCAGCGGTACTCCGGTGACTGAGACAGCGACGGCGACGCGGCCGGGCACGTCCACGACCGACACGGAGGCCGGGGTGGGGGCCGCCCCCGGGTTCACGCCGCCCACACGGTTCGCCGTGCCCGGGCGGATCGCGGTGAGCAGCGAGGCGGCGGCGCTCTGGCAGACCGCGACACTGACGGAGATCCGGCGCGAGACGGCACGGGTCGCCACGTTCCGGTTCGCGGTGCCGGGCTGGGCGGGCCATCTGCCGGGGCAGCATCTGATGCTGCGGCTGACCGCCGAGGACGGTTACACGGCCCAGCGCCACTACTCGCTGGCGTCGCCGCCGGACGACACGGGGCACGTCGAGCTGACCCTGGACCACGTGGAGGGCGGCGAGGTCTCCGGGTGGTTCCACACCGAGGCCAGGCCCGGCGACGAGGTGGAGGTGCGCGGCCCGCTCAGTGGGTTCTTCGCCTGGCCCGGTGACCGGCCCGCGCTGCTGATCGGTGCCGGATCGGGGGTCGTCCCGCTGATGTCGATGGTCCGCCACCACCGGGCGCGCGGGCTCGATGTCCCCCTGCGGCTGCTGGTGTCCGCTCGGAGGCCCGAGGAGCTGATCTACGCGCGGGAGTACGGCGTGGAGACGACGCCCGTGTTCACGCGCGAGGCACCGGAGGGTGTGCCGGTGGGCAGGCTGTCGGCGGCCCACGTGGCACCCCTGGTCGCGGAGCGGCCGGCGGGCGGCTGGGAGGCGTATGTGTGCGGCTCGAACGCGTTCGCGGAACACGCGTCACGCCTCCTGGTCGAGGCGGGCCAGCCGGTCGCCCACATCCGCATCGAACGCTTCGGCTGACACGGCCGGTCCGGCCTCCGCCCCAGCCTTCCGGCCGCCCGGAACCGCACCGAGACCGCCGCCCCGGCCTCCCCGCCGCCCGCACCGCGGCCCCGCGCCGTCCCCCTTCCATGATTTCCGGCGCAAACCATGCCATCCCGGCTTCCATCGGGTACACCGGAAGTGCGGACCAGTCCTAACCGGGGTTCTCGTACATGAGGGCCGCACCGGTGAGGGAGGGTGAGATGCGAGGCCAGGTGCTGGGGTGGCGGTGGCGGCGCAATCCGCTGCGCCGACGCTCGGACGTCGTCGAGGCGTGGACGGTGTTGATCGTCGTGATCCTGCTGGTCGTCGGCGCTCCGGCGGCCGGCTTCCTGGTGGGCCGGTGGGCGCACGGCGACGCGCGGGCGCATGCCGCCGCGCAGCGGGCCGAGCGGGACCTGGTCACGGCCGTGGTCGTGGAGAACGCCCCGGCCGCGACCCCCTCCGCGCACGGCGACAAGCCCCCCATGCACTGGGTACGGGCCCGCTGGACGGAGCCCGACGGCGGTTCGCGGACGGGTGAGGCCCGGGTGCCGGCGGGCACGAAGCGCGGCGACCGCGCCGACGTGTGGCTGGACCAGGCCGGCCACAGCGTGCAGGCCCCGCCGACGAACACCGCGATCTGGCAGCACGCCCTGTCCATGGGGACCTGTGCCACCGCCGGTGTCGTCGGCATCGTGCTGGCCGGGCACTTCGCCGTGCGCCGCGTCACCATCCGGCGCCGGCTGGACGAGTGGGAACGGGAGTGGGCGCGTACGGGTCCCGAGTGGGGACACCGCTGGGCCTGAGCCCGGGCCGCGGTGCCTGACCACGGGCCGCGGTGCATGACCCCGGGCCGCGGCACGCGCGAGCGCCACGCGGAATGCCGGCCGGTCCGAAACGTTTACACAATCCACCCGCGCAAGACTGTTGATGCTTCAAACGTCGCCCTGACATACTCCGCTCTCCCCCGAGGCAGTGAAGAGGGTGCACAGTGTCCAACTACACGGCGCGGTACGGCAGTTCCGTCCCGCACCCACCCCCGGCCGAGCCGGAACCGAGGAGCGCGCCGGCGGGAGACCGACCGGTGCACGAGCGTCCTGAATTCCGTTCCATGCGTGCCGCCTGCCGCGGATTCGGAATGTGGGCGACGGTGCTCTCGGTCGGCGCGTTTCTGTCGTACGTCGTCCTGTCGGGTTTCGCCCCCGGAGTCATGAATCTGCGCCTGGCCGGACATCTGACCCTGGGGCTGGCCCTCGGACTGACCCAGCTCGCGATCATGGGCGTGACCGCGTGGCTGTACGTGCGGCACATGCGCCGGAACGTCGACCCGGTCGTACGCCGGCTCCGTGCCCAACTGGAGGACCAGGAGGGCGTGCGGCATCACATTCCGGCCGGGCGGCGGTTCCGCGCGTGGTGACGGTCTCCGCGAACGTCGCCGACGCGTTCGGTGTGCGACTGACCGTCGTCCTGTTCCTGTCGGTCGTCGTGATCTCCCTGTTCACGGCGTTGCTGACCGCGCCCCAGCGTGACGAGATCAGCGAGTTCTACCTCGGCAACCGTGACATGTCGCCGCTCCGCAACGGTCTGGCGATGTGCGGCGACTACCTCTCGGCCGCGACACTGCTCGGCAGCACCGGTCTGGTCGCCCTGACCGGGTACGACGGGTTGCTGTACCTCTGCGGAACGGTCGTCGCCTGGATGATGGTGCTGCTGCTCATCGCCGAACCACTGCGCAACTCGGGCAGGTTCACCCTGGGCGACACCCTGGCCCGGCGCCTGCCGGGGCGGCAGCGGTCGGTGCGGCTGGCGCTGGCCGTGTGCACGCTCACCGTGTGCACTCTCTATCTGGTGGCCCAACTGGTCGGCGGTATCGCTCTGATGACCCAGTTCGTCGGCGAGCCCGGGCCGACCACACGGACGATGACGGTGATCATCATCGGGTCCATCGTGACGATCTACGCGGCGATCGGCGGTATGCCGGGCGCGACCTTCATCCAGGTCGTCAAGGCCGTGCTGCTCGTCGCCGGGGTCACCGTCGTCGCCGTCATGGTGCTGAACCGCTTCGGCTGGAACCTCGACGGCCTGCTGTCGTCCGCGACGGCGGGCAGCGGCCTCGGGAACGCCTACCTCGAACCGGGCCTGCGCTACGGGGCCGGCCCGATCAGCAAGCTGGACTTCCTCAGTCTGCAACTGGCCATCGTGCTGGGCCTCGCGGCGCTCCCCCATGTGATGATGCGGCTGCTCGCGCCCCGCAGGACCCGGGTGCTGCGCGCCTCGGTGGTGTGGGCCGTGGGCCTGGTCGGGTTCGTGTGCCTGATGGCCGCCGTGCTGGGGCTCGGCGCCACCGCCCTCGTGGGCCGGGAGACCATCGCGGACGTCGACCACAAGGGGGACGCGGCCGTGCTGCTCCTCGCCGGCGAACTCGGCGGCGAGGTCCTCACGGCGATCGTCTCCGCGCTGGCGTTCGTGACCCTGCTCGCCGTCGCGGCGGGGCTCACGCTCGCCGCGGCCTCCTCCCTCGCCCACGACCTCTACGGCGAGGTCATCCGCAAGGGGAAGGCGAAGGAGACCGAGGAACTCGGCGTCGCCCGGATCGCCGCCCTGTTCATGGGCGTCCTCGGCGTGCTGTTCGCGCTGCTCGCCTGGGGCACCAACACGGCCACCCTGGCGTTCCTGGCCTTCGCGATCGCCGCGTCCGCCATCCTGCCGACCCTCGTCTACAGCCTGTTCTGGCGCGGGTTCACCGCCCGGGGCGCCCTGCTCAGCCTGTACGGCGGTCTGTGCGCCTCGGTGCTGCCGGTGCTGTTCTCACCGGTCGTCTCCTCGACCCCGAACTCCATCTACCCCGACGCCGACTTCGCGTGGTTCCCGTTGCAGAACCCGGGCATCGTCTCGATCCCGGCGGGCTTCCTGCTCGGCTGGCTCGGTTCACTCCTGGGCCCTCCGCAGGAGGAGGCCGTGTACCGGGACTTCGAGGTCCGGGTGCTGCTCGGCGCCGACCAGCGCTGAGCGGCCCGCGCCGGGCGGCGACACCGCTGCCGTCGCGGACTGCCGTGATCCGAGGGGCTCTTGGCGGTCCTCGACGGCACACGTACGGTGTGATCATCAGCACCGAGAACTCAAAAGGTGGTCCTTCATGGCCCTGTTCGACCTGCCGTTGGACGAGCTCCGTGGTTATCGAAGCGCTTCAACGGAGCCCCAGGACTTCGACGCCTTCTGGGCGAAGACGCTCCAGGAGTCCCGCGACCATGACCTCGACGCCCGTTTCGAGCCGGTCGACACCCACCTGACCGGCGTCGACGTGTACGACGTCACCTTCGCCGGATTCGGCGGCCACCCCGTGAAGGGGTGGCTGGTCCTGCCCGCCGGGGCGAGCGGACCGCTGCCCACCGTCGTGGAGTTCATCGGGTACGGCGGCGGTCGCGGCCTGCCCCACACCCATCTGCTGTGGGCCTCGGCCGGTTACGCGCACTTCGTGATGGACACCCGCGGCCAGGGCAGCGGCTGGAGCGGGGGCGACACCCCGGACCCGGTCGGCGGCGGACCCTCCTTCCCCGGCTTCATGACCAAGGGCATCGACGCCCCCGAGAACTACTACTACCGGCGTGTCTACGCGGACGGCGTCCGCGCCGTGGAGGCCGCCCGCTCCCACCCGCTGACCGACGCCTCGCGCACTGCCGTCCTCGGGACCAGTCAGGGCGGCGGCATCTCCATAGCGGTCGGCGGACTCGTTCCGGACCTGGTCGCGGTGGCGCCCGACGTGCCGTTCCTGTGCGACTTCCCGCGCTCCACGACGATCACCGACCGGGACCCGTACCGCGAGATCGGCAAGTACCTCAAGACGCACCGCGGTCGCACGGCGGACGTCCAGCGGACCCTCTCCTACTTCGACGGCGTGCACTTCGCCGCGCGCGGCCGGGCCCCGGCCCTGTTCTCGGCGGCGCTGGAGGACGCCACGTGTCCCCCCTCCACGGTGTTCGCCGCGTTCAACGCCTGGGCCGGGGACGACAAGCAGATCGAGGTGTACGAGTTCAACGACCACGAGGGCGGGGGCCCCTACCAGGAGGCGGTCAAGCTGCGCTGGCTGGCTTCGCGCCTCTGAGGGACGCAGGGGGCGGCATCGCCCCCTCGCTGATCGTCACGACGGTGCCCCTGAATGCGGGGGCGACGATACGGGTACTCGCTTGGCGGAAGCCGCCGAAGAACGGCGTACACAACGAAAGAGCCCCCGTATGGTCATCCCGCTTAGGAAGCAGGCGGCAGATGAGCAGGGCACGGACGAGCACACCACGCTGCACTCCGGCGCGACCTGGGCCGAGGGCTCGGCCCGCGCGGTCGATGCCCGACTGCTGCTGCGCACCCTCCTCGCCCGTGCCCCGCACACCGGCCGCACCCCCGTGCCGACGTCATTGGCGCGGGACGCGGAACTCGTCGTCAGCGAACTCGTCACCAACGCCCTCCGGCACGCGCCCGGCCCGTGCGGGCTCGTGCTGCGGCTCACCGGTGACGCCCTGTCCGTCACCGTGTGGGACACGTCGCCCGCACAGCCCACGGTCAGGACCGGCGACCGGTACCGCGTGGGCGGCCATGGGCTGCGCCTGGTCCACACGGTCAGCGACCAGGTCACCGTGACACCGCACGCCCGCGGAAAGCAGATCACCGCGCGGCTGCGCCTGCCTCGCCACGACGGTGCCGACGCCGACAGAACCGGTGGGTCACCGCCCCTCTCCGGAGCGGCGTGAGCACCGACGGCACCGCGCGGTCCGCCGTTTGAACCCCGGTGGTGCGGGTTACCCGCTGACGTCCTGCCCGGCAGCCGAACGGCAGTCGACCTCGAGGGCAAGGGGCTGATCGTGATGGGCACGGTGAACCGCCCGGACGCGGCGGGAGGCTCCAGCGGCCTCTACGACGTCCTGGAACTCGTCCTCGACAGAGGACTCGTGATCGACGCGTTCGCGCGGGTCTCCCTGGTCGGCGTCGAGATACTCAAGGTCGACGTGCGGGTCGTCGTCGCCAGTGTCGACACGTATCTGCGCTTCGCCGAGGCGTGCAACCGCCTCGACCTGGAAGCGGGTCGCCGCAAGCCGGCCGGCCTGACCGAGCTTCCCGAAAAGATGATGGAGGCAGGTGCCCGCGGCAAGACCAAGGGAGCGCTGTCCGGCGCGGCGGAGGCGATCTCCGAGGCTTTCCAGCAGTCCCGCGACGAGCGGCGACAGCGGGACACGGCTCGCGGTGACGACGGACGACGATGACCTCCGGATGGCGACGGCCTCCGGTCGACGGTGACCTGCGGCAGTGACCGCATGGGTTCCCCCCTTGTCCGACCAGTCGGTATGTTCGGGATCCGGGTGACTTGTGTGACGCTCGGTTCGCTGCCGTGCGCACCGCGTTCCAGGAGAACGTCGAGGAGGGCGAAGAGCCGGGGGCGGCCGTCACCGTGACGCTGCGCGGGGAGACCGTGGTGGACCTGTGGGGCGGCCGGGCCCCGCCTTCCCGGCGGGGCCGCTATCCGTCGATCTCCTGTTCCGGGGCGTCCGGGCGGGTGGCCACGACCATGCGGCAGCGCGGGCTGCCGTCGGGGCGCCACCCGAACTCCGGCAGGGCGACCAGGTCGACCCCGAAGCCGGCCCGTTCCAGCTCCTGCCGTACGAGGCCGAGGCGGAACGGCCGGTAGTACATGACGAACGGCGGCCGCCAGACGGCGTTGCGGACCCGCATCGCCGCGTCGAAGCCGAGGGCGGCCCAGAACCAGGGAGAGCGCGGCGGGGCGGGCGCCGGCAGCGGGAACGCGAAGCGGCCGCCCGGCCGCAGCACGGAGTGGACCTGCGCGAACAGTCCCGGCAGCTCACGCGGCAGGAAGTGCCCGAAGGCACCGAAGCTCACCGCCAGGTCGAACACGGGCCCGAAGGGCAGGGCGAGGGCATCGCCTCGCACCCAGGACAGACGGGGCGCCCGGCCGGCCGTACCGCCCCCAGAAGCCCCGGCGTCGAGCCGGTTCCTGCCCACGGCCAGCATGCCGGCGCTGATGTCGACGCCGGTGGCGCTCTCCCGGCACAGCTCGCGGAGCACCTCCATCCCCGCGCCCGTGCCGCAGCACAGGTCCAGGCCGTGGTCGAAGGGCCCCAGCGTGGTCAGGGCCCCTTCCACCGCGTCGAGGACGCTGTCGGGCGTACGGAACGGCGTGTGATCGAACTTCGGTGCGAGCAGGTCGTACCCGTGTTCGACGGAGGAGAGTGCCTGGACGGCGAGTTCGCGGAGGCTGGGGCCCTGCGGGGTGAACATCGGCTCAGCTTAGGCCCTGGCTTGGGGCAGCGGACGGCCGGTGCTCTCGCCTAGGGTCACCGGTATGACTTCGTTCCGTCCTGCCCCGACCTGGCTGGCCGACGCCGTCTTCTACCAGATCTACCCGCAGTCCTTCGCCGACTCCGACGGAGACGGCGTCGGGGACTTCGCCGGGATCACCGAAAAGCTCGATCATCTGTCCTGGCTGGGCGTCGACACCGTCTGGCTGAACCCCTGCTTCGTCTCGCCGTTCCGCGACGCCGGATACGACGTCGCCGACTATCTGAACGTCGCTCCCCGCTACGGCTCGAACGACGACCTGGCGGATCTCGTCGACGAGGCCGGCCGCCGGGGCATCCGGGTCCTGCTGGACCTGGTCGCGGGCCACACGTCCATCGATCACCCCTGGTTCCGGGCTTCCGCGAACGACCCGGACGACCACCGCTACATCTGGACGGCCGAGGGTCGGCCCGACGGTTTCGTCGACTCCCCCGGCACGCGGCCCGGCGCGTACCTGCCGAACTTCTTCGACTCGCAGCCCGCCCTCAACTTCGGCTACGCCCGGCAGCACCCGGCCGAGCCGTGGCGGCTGCCGGTCGACGCCGAGGGCCCGCGCGCCAACCGTGCCGCACTGCGCACGATCATGGACCACTGGCTGGGCCTCGGCGTCTCCGGCTTCCGCGTCGACATGGCCGCGTCCCTGGTGAAGGACGACCCCGGCAAGGCCGAGACCGCCCGCGTCTGGACCGAACTGCGGCACTGGCTGGACACGGCCTACCCGGACGCCGTGCTCCTGGCCGAGTGGGGCGAGCCGGAGGTGTCGATCCCGGCGGGCTTCCACGCGGACTTCTTCCTCCACTTCGGCGGCCCCACCGACGGTCTGGCCCTCCGCTCACTGTGGAACAACGGCGAGGGCACCGTCCACGAGACCTGGGACCCCCTCGACTGCTTCTTCGACGCGGGCGGCAAGGGCTCCCCGCGCCCCTTCGTCGAGGCATGGCAGCAGGCGGCCACCGCCGTCAGCGGTACGGGCACGATCTCCCTGCCCACCGCCAACCACGACTTCTCCCGCCTCAACTGCGGCCCCCGCACGGCCGAACAGCTCCCCGCCGCCTTCGCCTTCCAGCTGACCTGGCCGACGCTCCCGGCGATCTACTACGGCGACGAGATCGGCATGCGCTATCTGCCCGGTCTGCCCGACAAGGAGGGCAGTGTGCTCGGTCCCCGCTACAACCGGGCCGGCTCGCGCACTCCCATGCAGTGGGACGACACCCCGAACGCGGGCTTCTCCACCGCCCCGGCCGACCGTCTCTACCTGCCCGTCGACCCCTCCCCCGACCGCCCGTCCGTCGCCGCCCAGCGCGCCGACGACACCTCCCTGCTCCGCCTCGTCCGCCGTCTGATCGCCCTGCGCCGACGCACCCCCGAACTGGGCCCCGACGGCTCGGTGGAGGTACTGCACCTCGGGTACCCGTTCGTGTACGTACGCGGCGGGCGGTACCTCGTCGTGGTCAACCCGCAGCGCAACGAGGTCGGTTGCCCCTACAAGCCGGACACCGGCACGCCCCGCCCGCTGGAGGCGCGGGGCGTCGAGATCGCGGACGGCGGGATCACCGCCCGGGGCTTCGGCTACGGGATCTTCGACCTCGGCGGATGACGCCGGGGGCCGACGCCCCGTCAGCCCCCCACGGACGTGGTCTTTTTGCTACGGCGCCGGGCGCCTCGTCGTGTTCGGCTCGGTGCCGTAGGCCGTCAGGAAGCGGTCGCGGAAGGAGTCCATGCGCCAGACCGGGGCGTCGTCACCGGGCCGCAGACCGTCGGACCAGCCCCAGTCGTCGATGCGGTCGAGGACCTTCGGGTCGTGGGCGAGGATGGTGACCGGTACGTCGTGGCCGGCGCCGTTGCCGCTGACGCTGGCCATGGGCTGGTGGTCGCCGAGGAAGACGAGGACGGTGTTCTCGTCGCCGTACCTCTCGACGTATTCGAGGAGGCTGCGCAAGGAGTACTGGACGGACTTGCCGTACTCCTCCTTCACCTTGACGGGGTCGGTGAAGACGTCGGCCGGGTCCTTGCCGGCCTTCTCGACGGCCCGGTAGACGGAGCCGTCGCCGACCTCGTCCCAGCCGACCATACTCGGCAGGGGCGCCCAGGGCTGGTGGCTGGAGGTCAGGATGATCTCCGACATCAGGGGCTTGCCGTCGCGCCTGGCCGCCTCCAGGCGCTCGAACGCGGTCAGGGCGTACTGGTCGGGCATGGTGGACCAGCTGAACTTCGGGCCGCGGTAGCCGAGGTCACGGGAGTCGTACACCTTGTCGAAGCCGTAGAAGTCGCCCTCGGGCCAGTTGTACTGGACTCCGGGCACCACCCCGACCGTCCGCCAGGCTCCTGACTTGTGGAAGGCGCCGGGCAGGGTGAGGCGCTCGCCCGCGGTGACCGTGCGGTAGCGGTTCTGGTTGTCGATCCACAGGCCGGTCAGGAAGGTGGAGTGGCCGAGCCAGCTGCTGCCGCCGTAGGTCGCCGAGGTGAGCCAGCCGCTCCGCGCGGCGAAACCGGCCTTGCGCAGGGCCCCGTTCCGCTCGTCGAGCGTCGCCGTCACGCCGGGCGCGATGGCCGGGTCCTCCAGGGCGGCGCGGCCGTAGCTCTCGATGAACGTGATCATGACGTCCTTGCCGCGCAGCCCGGTCAGCAGGCGATCGGCGGGCACGTCGGCGAAGGCGTCCTTCTTGGCCTCCTCGGCGAACGCCGCCTCGTCGGCGAGGGTCTCCCGCGCGCGGGCCCAGCGGTCCTGGACGAACCCGATGGTGTTCCTGGAGGCGACCGGCGTGTCCTGAAGGGGCGTCAGACCGAGGGCCGCGCAGGTGATCCACACGGTGCCCGCGACGACCGTGCCGCGCATGGCCCGCTCCCGGTGCCCGACCAGGAGGTTCGCCAGCCGCACCACCGCCAGCGCCATGACGGCGAACAACGCGAGGACCAGGGTCACGAGGCCGAAGACGGCGGCGAGCGCGCCGGTGCGGCCGAGGGTGTCCTCCATGTACGACTCGGCGTCGTCGAGCAGCCCCCAGTCGAGGACGATGTTGAAACCGCGCCCGAGGAACTGGTTGAAGCCGATGTCCAGGGACTTAACGACGATCAGTGCTGCCAGGCCCGCCCCGATCAGGACCGCCAGCACCAGGCGCGGTCGGCGCGGCAGCGCCATGAGCAGGGCGGCGCCGAGGATGGGCTCCACCGGGATCCGCAGGAACTGGGGCGCCGTGAAGTACTCGACGCTGCCCGGCATGAGCAGGGCGAACAGCACGAGGGCGGCGGCCAGCGCCGTGATCCCCCACGACACGCTCCGCGTGGCGACCGGGTACCTCCGCCGGAACTCCCGGGGGGCGTCCCGAAACCGCCGCCACGGCCCGGCATCGGTGCCGGAGGCGGTCTCGTCCTCCGTGTCGGTGTGGCCGGCCGTGTCGGTGTCCGGCAGTCGACCGGAGCGCGTGAAGAGCGACACCCGATGTTCCTTCCGTGCGAAGACCGCTGGTGGGACGGCGGTCCTGACTCGGGTCGGCGGGGCCGCCCCCTCCTGTACGGAGGCCCGTTCAGGTGAGTTCAAAGGCGGTCGGTAAGGAAATCCCCAACGTTTGGTGACGGGGAGTGGTACGCTGCGTTTGGCACGTGTGTATCGCCCGGTCAGGGCGCCGGTGCCGCTCTCTCAGTTCCTGAGATCTCCTCAGTTGAACCGGCCACCCGTCGACAGACGACCGGCGTCAGCTTCCCCGCACCACCTCGCGCAGGGCTCAGCCGTACCCGCGGGTGTGTGCCTTCCCCTCCCCCCTTCCTCATGCGTTTCCCATGACGTCCGCGAAAGGACCCCCATGACCACCACCACACTCGAACACACTTCCACCCATCGGCAGCCGCCGGTCCGGGTCACCGGCGTCCTGGAGACCACACAGGGCGGGCAGGGGTTCCTGCGCACCGAGAGCGCGCTGCCCACCCCGTCCGACCCCCAGGTCCCCGCCGCGCTGATCCGCCGGTACGGACTGCGCAAGGGCGACACGGTCGAGGGCGTCCGCGACGGACGGCGCGCCCTCACCGCGGTCGAGCGGATCAACGGGCGGACGCCCGAGGAGCTGCGCGGCCGACCGCACTTCCACGACCTGACGCCCTTGCACCCCCGTGAGCGGCTGCGGCTGGAGCACCGGGCGAGCGGTCTGACGGGCCGTCTCGTCGACCTCCTCGCCCCCGTCGGCAAGGGACAGCGCGGGCTCGTCGTAGCGCCGCCGAAGACGGGCAAGACGGTGCTGCTCCAGCAGTTGGCCGCCGCGATCGCCGCCAATCACCCCGAGGCCCACCTGATGGTGGTCCTGCTCGACGAACGGCCCGAGGAGGTGACCGACATGCGGCGCTCCGTGCGGGGCGAGGTGTACGCCTCCACGTTCGACCGTTCCCCCAGGCAGCACATCGCGCTCGCCGAACTGGTCGTGGAGCGCGCCAAGCGGCTCGTCGAGCAGGGCGAGGACGTCGTGATCCTCCTGGACTCGCTGACCCGGCTGTGCCGGGCGCACAACAACGCGGCGGTCGCCGGTGGCCGCACCCTCAGCGGCGGTGTCGACGCCGCCGCGCTGCACGGCCCCAAGCGGCTCTTCGGTGCCGCCCGGCTCACCGAGGAGGCCGGATCCCTCACCATCCTGGCCACCGCCCTGGTGGAGACGGGCTCCCGCGCCGACGACTTCTTCTTCGAGGAGCTCAAGGGCACCGGCAACATGGAGCTGCGCCTCGACCGGTCACTCGCCGACCGGCGGGTCTTCCCCGCCGTGGACATCACGCCCTCCGGCACCCGCCGCGAGGAACTCCTCCTGAGCCCGGGCGAGTTGGCGGCCGTACGGGGGCTGCGGCGGGCCCTGCGCCCGCGCGAGGGGCAGGCGGGCCTGGAGACCCTGCTGGAGCGGCTGCGCGCCACCCCGGACAACGCGGCCTTCCTGCGGCAGGTGCAACCCACGCTGCCCGCCGCGTGACGAGACGGCGTGTGCGGCATCCGGGTGCTCGGCCCGTTCCCCCGGCCCTGGCACCCCGGTCTACGGCTCCACCGTTCCTACGTTTGCGGTATGACCATCGGATCTTCATCCCGCGCTACTCGTCTTTCCCGCGCCGCTGTCTGCTGCTCCGTCGTCTGTGTGGTGGGCGGCCTCGCGTTCGCGTCGCATCCCGAGGGCGTCGGCGGCGGCCCGGTCGCCATGGGCCCCCAGGACGCCAAGGCCTCGCAGGAGCCCGCGTCCCTGTACCGGTCGGGGACCCATGTGCGGCCGCGGGCCGGGGCGCCCCGGATCCCCGGTGACGTCTCCGCCGTGGCCTGGGTGGTGGCCGACGCCCGCAGCGGAGAGGTCCTCGCCGCGCACAACGCGCACCGCAAACTGCCCCCCGCGAGCACCCTCAAGACCCTGTTCGCGCTGACCGTGCTGCCGAGGCTCCCCGGGGGGCTCAAGCACACCGTCAAGGGCAAGGAACTCGCGGGCATCGGCGAGGGAAGCAGCCTTGTCGGCATCAAGGAGAACGGCACCTACCGCGTGGCCGACCTGTGGCGCGGAGTCTTCCTCAGCTCGGGCAACGACGCCGTGCGCGTCCTCGCCTCCCTCAACGGCGGCTGGCGGGCCACCACCCGGCAGATGCAGGACAAGGCCCGCGCGCTCGGCGCCCACGACACCCACGTCGTCTCCCCCGACGGCTACGACGCCCGCGGCCAGGTCTCGTCGGCCTTCGACCTGGCGGTGTTCGGGCGGGCCGGGCTGCGCAACGCCGAGTTCGCCGCGTACTGCGCCACCGCCACCGCGAGGTTCCCGGCGAGCGGCGGCTCGGGATACGGCATCCAGAACACCAACCGGCTCCTCACCGGCGCCGGCGTGGACCGCTATCCGGGCCTCATCGGCATCAAGAACGGCTACACCACCAACGCGGGCAACACCCTGGTCGCCGCCGCCGAACGGGGTGGGCGCACCCTCGTCGTCACGGTGATGCGGCCCCAGTCGGGCGTCGGATTCGCGGTGTACGAGGAGGCGCGCTCCCTGCTCGACTGGGGCTTCCGGGCCGCAGGGCGCGTCGACCCGGTGGGCTCCCTCCTGCCGCCGCGGCCGGCGGCCGCGCCTCAGCCCCGCCGCGCGTCCCGGCCGCCCGCCCGGGAGAAGGACCAGGCCGCGGGTGGCGGCTGGTCGGAGGCGGGGGTGATCGCGGGCGCGGCCGGGGCCGGTGCGGCGGTCGTGTCACTGTTCCTGCGGCTCAGGGGGCGGCGGTCTACACGGGACTGACCGATCGGCAGCCGCAGCAGCAGACCGAGCGTGATCCACACGTAGATGTTGGAACCGACGAAGCCGTCCACGCCGGACGCGTCGTCGAACCACAGCCAGACGACACTGCTGCACAGCGCCACGTACAGGGCCGCCGTCAGTGGCAGCAGCCGGCGGTGTCTCAGCAGCACCGCGAACGACGGCAGCAGCCAGACCAGATGGTGGACCCAGGTGATCGGGCTGACCAGGCACGCGGTCAGCCCCGTGAGGGCGAACGCGGCCGTCCAGTCCCCCGCCCGCACCGCCCCGCGGGTCCGCCACGCCCAGACGCCGAGCACCGCGAGCACCAGCAGCGCCCAGAGCGCGCGACTCGGTTCGTGGGGTGCGACGATCCGGGCCAGGACGCCTTGGAGGGACTGGTTGGAGACGTAGTCGAGGCGGCCGACGCGGCTGGTGTCCCACAGCGCCTCGGTCCAGTAGAAGCGGGAGGCGGCCGGGGCGATCCAGCCCCCCGCCGCGGTGGCGGCCGCGGCGACGGCCGTCGCGAGCCCCGCGGCACGCCACCGCCGGGCGATCAGGAGCAGTCCGATGAAGATCGCGGGCGTCAGCTTCACCGCCGCCGCCAGCCCGATCCCGATGCCGGCCCACCGCCCCCGGCCGGTGGACAGCAGCCAGGCGTCGCCCAGCACCAGGGCCAGGAGCAGCAGGTTGACCTGGCCGAAGCTGAACGTGTCCCGGAGCGGCTCGAACAACGCGAGGGCGCACAGGACGAGCAGGGTGCCGAACCAGCCCTGGCGGCGCAGCCGCGGCCCGGCGAGCACGTACAGGACCGCCCCGAGCGCGATCAGGTCGAGCCCCAGGCACAGCACGATCGCGGTGCGCAGACCGACCAGCGCCATGGGGAGCATGACGACGGCGGCGAACGGCGGGTACGTGAAGCCGTACGCCGTGCCCGGCACCCGGTAGTCGTAGATGCGGCCGTCGTGGTGGACCCACGTGTCGATGGTGCCGTGGTAGACGCGCAGGTCGAACCAGTCCCGCAGCAGCGGCACGGTCGCGGTGAAGACGGTGACCGCCAGGACGAGGCCGCAGACCAGCAGGGCGCGGGCGGTGCGCGGCAGTCGGGGCCGCAGGGCGGGCGCGCTCACGCGGTCCGCCCCAGGGCCGGTGCCAGGGACGCCTGGTGCGCCTGCCAGAGCACGACCACCGCGAGGACTCCGCCGCACACCGCCAGGGCGAGCTGTTCGGTGTCCGCGGGGTTCCCGCTCGGCAGGACGACCAGCGCGAGCACCCCGGTGGCGGCCACCAGCCTGTGCTGCGCCCAGGTGGCGCGGGCCGCCGCGGCGACGAGGAACAGCCCCCACAGGGCGTACCAGGGGCGTATCGCCGGGCCGAACAGGGCCACCGCGGCAAGGCTGAGGCCCAGCGCGTGGACCGGTCCCGGTCTGAGGCGGAGCCATATGAAGAGGACGACGGCCAGGGTCACCAGGACTCCGGCGACGCGCCAGGCCGGGAGCGCGAACGGCGCCAGGTCGCTGCCGAGTGCGTGGAGCAGGTTCGCGGTGACACGGCCGAGGAGGGTGGTGGGCGCCCAGTTGTGCGGGGAGACCGGGGTGCGCAGGGCGGCGATCCAGCCGTATCCCGTACCGGCGAGGGCGGTCACGCCGGCGGTGGTGGCCGCGGCGACGGCCACCGTCGTGACGGTCGTCCGGACCCAGCCGGTGCGGCCACGCATCACGATCACCGCGAGCAGGCCGAGCGCGGCGGGTGCCTTGACCAGCGCGGCGAGGGTGACGAGGACGACGCCCAGGGCGTAGCGGCGGCCCCGTGCGGCCACCAGACCGACGCCGAGCAGGCCGAGCATCATGGCGTCGTTGTGCGCGCCCGCCACCAGATGGAGCAGGACGAGGGGGTTGAGGGCGCCGAGCCAGAGGGCGACGGCCGGATCGCCTCCGTGGTGCCGGGCGAGCCGGGGCAGCGCCACCACCATCAGGGCCACGCCCAGCAGCGCGACCATCCGCATACCGATCAGGCCCGCCGGTGTCCGCCCCTCCGTCAGGGCGGACAGCGCGGAGGCCACGGCGAGGAACACCGGGCCGTACGGGGTGGCCGTGTGGCGCCACACCGGGGCCACCTCGTCGGCGAGCGGTCCGCCGAGCCGCGCGGGGCCGTGGGCGTAGACGTCCATGTGGGCGTCGACCATGGCGCCCTGGGCGAGGTAGCTGTACACGTCCCGGCTGAACAGCGGTGGGGCCAGGAGCAGGGGGGCCGCCCAGACCAGCAGGACGACCAGCAGGGTCCGGGGTGTCGGTGGTTCGGGGCCCCGGACGACCTTCCCGAGCAGCGCCCAGGCGGCGATCAGCAGGACGACACCGAAGTACACGCCGACCAGGCCGAGCGCGCCGCGTCCGGAGGCTGGCGACAGCAGGTCGCGCACCGGCAGGGCGCCGGCGGTCTCGCCCCCCAGGGCGAGGAAGGCGGTACCGGCCAGGCCCAGGGCCTGGCAGCGGCGGAGATCGACGGGGAAAGCAATGGCCAACACTCGGTCAGCGTGTCAACGCCGGGTGGCGGGGAGGCGACGCCATGTCTGCGGGACGGGGGCCGCGATGCGACCGGCGGGTGATCTCGCGTGACGCAGGCGGCGTGGCCGGGTGGTGGACGGGGCGCCGGAACCGGGCGGCTCCGGAGACGGCGGGGCCGGGGGGTCGGCAGACGGCGGGCCGGGCGGTCAGAAGACCGACAGGCCCGTCAGGGTGGTGAAGCGGTCGAGGGCGGCGACGCCCGCGACCGAGTTGCCCCGCTCGTCGAGCCCGGGGCTCCACACGCACAGGGTGCAGCGGCCCGGGACGACCGCGATGATGCCGCCGCCCACGCCGCTCTTGCCGGGCAGGCCGACGCGGTAGGCGAAGTCGCCCGCGGCGTCGTACGTACCGCAGGTGAGCATGATCGCGTTGATCTGCTTGGCCTGGCTGCGGGTGAGGAGGCGGGTGCCGTCGGCGCGGACGCCGTGGCGGGCGAGGAAGGTCGTGGCGAGGGCGAGGTCGGCGCAGGACGCGGTGAGCGAGCACTGCCGGAAGTACTGGTCGAGGAGGGCCGGTACGGGGTTGTCGATGTTGCCGTACGAGGCCATGAAGTGGCCGAGGGCGGCGTTGCGGTCGCCGTGCGCCGACTCGGAGGCGGCGACCTCCGGATCGAAGTCCAGCTCCGGGTTGCCGCTCTCCGCGCGGAGGAACGACAGCAACTCGCCCGCCGCGTCGCCGGTCCGGGTCAGGAGCCGGTCGGTGACGACGAGGGCGCCCGCGTTGATGAACGGGTTGCGGGGGATGCCGTTCTCGTACTCCAGCTGCACCAGGGAGTTGAAGGGGTTGCCGGACGGCTCGCGGCCCACGTGCTCCCAGAGGGCGTCGCCCTCACGGGCCAGGTCGAGGGCGAGGGTGAAGACCTTGGTGATGGACTGCGTGGAGAACGGCTCCCGCCAGTCCCCCACGCCGTACACCGTGCCGTCGAGTTCCGCGACGGCCATGCCGAAGCGGCGCGGATCGCGGGCCGCGAGCGCCGGGATGTAGTCGGCGGGGCGGCCGCGGCCCGGGGTCCGCTCGATCTCCTCGGCGATGCGCTCCAGGACCGGCTGGAAGGTGAGGGACGACGTCGTTGTCATGATCACCATTGTGCCTCTCTGTACCGGTCCCGGAGCATAACGCCAGGTCAGGGCCGTTCCCTCAGGGGGTCAGGAGGGGAGGGCCCCGCTGCCCGCGAGGACCTCGGGCCGCAGCAGCTGCTGAAGCCGTTCGGCGGGCAACAGGCCCTTCTCCTGGACGAGTTCGGCGACGCCCCGGCCGGTGGCGAGGGCCTCCTTGGCGATGTCGGTGGCCGCCGTGTACCCGATGTGCGGGTTGAGGGCGGTGACCAGGCCGATGGAGTTCTCCACGGCCGCGCGCAGCTCGTCGACGTTGGCGGTGATGCCGTCGACGCACCGCTCGGCCAGCGTCACACACGCGTTGCTCAGGTGGGTGATGGATTCCGACAGGGAGTGCAGGATGATCGGTTCGAAGGCGTTGAGCTGGAGCTGGCCGGCCTCGGCGGCCATGGTGATGGTGACGTCGTTGCCGATCACCTCGAAGGCGACCTGGTTGACGACCTCGGGGATCACCGGGTTGACCTTGCCCGGCATGATCGACGAACCCGCCTGCACCGGAGGCAGGTTGATCTCGTTCAGGCCGGCGCGCGGCCCGGACGACAGCAGCCGCAGGTCGTTGCAGCTCTTGGAGAGCTTCACCGCGATCCGCTTGAGCACGCCCGACATCTGCACGAACGCCCCGCAGTCCTGCGTCGCCTCGACCAGGTTGGCGGCCGTCACCAGCGGCAGCCCCGTGATGTCCGCGAGATGACGGCGCGCGGACTCCGCGTACCCGGCGGGCGCGTTGAGACCGGTGCCGATGGCCGTGGCACCCAGGTTGATCTCATGGATCAACTCGACAGCCTCGTCAAGACGGGACCGGTCCTCGTCAATCATGACGGCGAAGGCGGAGAACTCCTGCCCGAGCGTCATGGGGACCGCGTCCTGCAACTGTGTACGGCCCATCTTGAGCACGTCACGGAACTCGACCGCCTTGCGGGCGAAGGCGTCCTGGAGGACGGCCATGGCCTTGAGCAGGCCCCGTACCGCGTAGACGGTCGCGATCTTGACGGCGGTCGGGTAGACGTCGTTGGTGGACTGGCCGAGGTTGACGTCCTCGTTGGGGTGCAGGAACGCGTACTCGCCCTTGGCGTGGCCGAGCAGTTCCAGCGCCCGGTTGGCGACGACCTCGTTGGCGTTCATGTTGGTCGAGGTGCCCGCGCCGCCCTGGACGACGTCCACCACGAACTGGTCGTGCAGCTTGCCCTCGCGGATCTCCCGGCACGCGGCGACGATGGCGGCGGCCTTCTCGGGGGCGAGCAGGCCCAGTTCCTCGTTCGCGCGGGCCGCTGCCTCCTTCACCGCGGCCAGCGCCTCGATCAGATGCGGGTACGCCGAGATCGGCATGCCGGTGATCGGGAAGTTCTCCGTGGCGCGCAGGGTGTGGACACCCCAGTACGCGTCGGCGGGAACATCCCGGTCGCCGAGCAGGTCGTGTTCGCTGCGGGTGACTGCGGCGGTCATCGCGGTACGGGTCCTCTTCTTTGAGGTGGATCAGACGTACGAGGAGGGGGTGAGGGGGTCCAGGGCGCGGGCCGGTCGGACGTGGCCGACCACCTCGCCTCCGCCGAGCAGCGGGGCGCCCGCGAACTCGGCCAGGGCGACCGGGTCGACGCCGGCGCGGGCGAGGGCCGCCGCGGTGACGGGGACCCGGGCCCGGTCGGCACCGTCGGCGATCTTCACGGCGACGGTACGGCCATCGGGCAGGGCGGCGACCTGGACGCCCTCGAAGCCGTCCTTGCTGAGCAGTCCGGGTACGGCCCGCATCAGGGCGGCCACGTCGCGCCCGGCACCGGAGGCCATCTCGGCGTGGTCGCGCATCGCGTCGGCGACCTGGCGCTCGGGGGTGCCCTCGGCGGCGGTGACGATCCGGGCGAGGGAGCGGGCCAGGCCGTGCAGGGAGACGGAGAACAGGGGGGCGCCGCAGCCGTCGACGGTCACCCGGGCGATGGCCTGCCCGGTGAGGTCCTCGACGATCTCGGCGACGGCCTGCTGCAGGGGGTGGGCCGGGTCGACGTAGTCGTCGAGGGACCAGCCGTTCAGCTCGCAGGTGTAGAGCATGGCGGCGTGCTTGCCGGAGCAGTTCTGCGCGAGCCGGGAGGGCCGGCGCCCGTCCCTGATCCACGCGTCGCGCACGGCGGGGCCGTACGGCATGTCCGCGACGTTGCGCAGGTCGTCCTCGGTCGCGCCGGCCAGCTCCAGGATGCGCCGGGCTCCGGCGAGGTGGCGTTCCTCGCCGGAGTGGCTGGCCGCGGTGAGCGACAGCAGTTCGCCGTCCAGGGGCAGCCCGGCGCGCAGCATGGCCACGGCCTGGACCGGCTTGAGCGCCGACCGGGGGTAGAACGCCGCCTCGATGTCACCGAGTTGGAGTTCCACCTCCCCGTCGGCACCCAGCACCACGACGGAGCCGTAGTGGATGCCCTCGATGACCCCACCGCGTACGAGGTGGGCGACGGGGGCGTGGAGCGGCTCCCGGATCGCGGGGGCCGCGGCCACCGGAGCCGCGGGGGTACCCGGGGCGCCGGTGGTCGTGGGGTGGTACGTCACTGCCTGGTTCACGCATCCGCTCCGGTCGACTTCCGGGCTACCCGGCCGCGTATGCCGTACCAGCCCGCCACGAGCGCGCCCACGATCAGCGGGACGCACAGCACCGTCGTGCGGCCCGCGCCGCCGTCGGCGTACATGAGGACCAGTACGGACGCGAGGAAGAAGAGCGTCACGAGTTCGGTCCAGGGGGAGCCCGGGAGCTGGTAGCTCGGCCGGGTCAGTTCGCCCTTCTTCGTCTTCTGCCAGAAGAGCAGGTGGCAGATCATGATCATGCCCCAGGTGGCGATGATGCCGATGGCGGCGAAGTTGAGCACGATCTCGAACGCCTCGGCGGGGACCACGAAGTTGAGGCCGACGCCCAGGACGCAGATGCCGCTGGTGAGCAGGATGCCGCCGTAGGGGACCTGGCTGCGGCTCATCACGCCGGTGAACTTCGGGGCGGAGCCGGACATCGCCATCGAGCGCAGGATGCGGCCGGTGGAGTACAGGCCCGAGTTGAGGGAGGACATCGCGGCGGTGAGGACGACCAGGTTCATGATGCCGCCGGCCGCGGGGACCCCGATGTTGGAGAGCACCGTCACGAAGGGGCTCTCGCCGGCCTTGTAGGAGGACCAGGGCAGCAGCATGGAGAGCAGGACGACGGAGCCGACGTAGAACAGGCCGACGCGCCACATGATCGAGTTGATCGCCTTGGGCATGATCTTCTCGGGGTTCTCGGTCTCACCGGCGGCGACGCCGACCAGTTCGACGGAGGCGTAGGCGAAGACGACGCCCTGGATGATCAGCAGCATCGGCAGGATGCCGTTGGGGAAGACACCGCCGTTGTCGGTGATCAGGGCCGGGCCGGGGTTGTGGCCGTCGACGGGCTGCTGGGTGACCAGCAGGAAGATGCCGATGCACATGAAGACGACGAGCGCGCCGACCTTGATGATCGCGAACCAGAACTCCAGTTCGCCGAACATCTTCACGGAGATCAGGTTCACGGTGAGGACGACCGCGAGCGCGATGAGCGCGATCACCCACTGCGGTACGTCCGAGAACATGCCCCAGTAGTGGGTGTAGACGGCGACCGCGGTGATGTCGGCGATGCCGGTGGTGGCCCAGTTCAGGAAGTACATCCAGCCCGCCGTGTACGCGCCCTTCTCGCCGAGGAACTCCCGGGCGTAGGACACGAAGGCGCCGGACGAGGGCCGGTACAGGACCAGCTCGCCGAGGGCGCGGACGACGAGGAACGCGAAGACGCCGCAGACGGCGTACGCGATGAACAGGGAGGGGCCGGCGTCGGCCAGTCGGCCGCCGGCGCCGAGGAAGAGGCCGGTACCGATGGCACCGCCGATGGCGATCATGTTGACGTGCCGGGCCTTGAGGGACTTGCTGTAGCCCTCGTCGCCCGCGTCGACATGGGGTGCGGCCGGTGTGCGCGTCTCTTCTTTGAGGTGCTGCTCGCTCACGCCTCGGGTCCGCCTTCCGTGGAACTGGTCGTGCGTGGGGACCGCACGATGTCGGTGAGGGTGGTCTCGACGCGGTCGAGGTGGTGGGACATGGCCTCCACCGCGTCGTGTTCGGAACCGTCGATCAGTGCCTCGACGATGGCCCGGTGCTCCCGGTTGGACTGCTCGCGACGGCCGCCCAGTTCGTTGAGGAAGGCCGACTGACGCGCCAGTGCGTCCCGGATCTCCTCGATGACCCGGCGGAACACCGGGTTCTGGGCGGCCTCCGCCACGGCCAGGTGGAACAGCGTGTCCATCGCGACCCAGGCGGTGGTGTCGGTCTCCCGCTCCATCCGGTCCAGGAGGTGCGCCAGGTGGTCCAGGTTCTCCGGGGTGCGGCGGACGGCCGCGTACCCGGCGACCGGGATCTCCACGTGCCGACGCACTTCCAGCAGGTCGCTCGCCGCGTAGTCGCCGAAGGTGGGGTCCTCGACGGCGTTCGCGATCACGAAGGTGCCCTTGCCGGTGCGGGACTGGGTCAGTCCCATCACCTGGAGGGCGCGCAGTGCCTCACGGAGCACCGGGCGGCTCACTTCGAGCTGCCGGCACAGCTCCGCCTCGGAGGGGAGCTTGTCACCGATGGCGTACTCGCCGCGCTCGATGGCGCCGCGAAGGTGGGTGAGCACCGCTTCCATGGCGCTGACGCGCCGGGGTGCCGAGCCACCTGTCTGGCTGTCTGACAGGTTCACGGGGGTGATCCTGCGGGTGACGGGACGGGGCTGTCAAGGGGTGACGGGTTCGATCTTGGCGCTGGTCGGAGGGCGGATCACGCTGCGGCGGCCGGTGGGCCGGGCCGCCGTCAGCTGAGGCCACCCGCCGCGAGCAGCCCGAACAGCAGTACACCGACGACGATCCGGTACGCCACGAAGACGTTCAGGGAGTTCCGGGCGACGAACCTCAGCAACCAGGCCACCGAGGCGTATGCGACCGCGAAGGAGACGATCGTGCCCGCGATGAGCGGCGCGGCGCCCACCCCCGCCCCGAGCGCGTCCTTCAGCTCGTAGATCCCGGCGCCGGTCAGGGCCGGGATGCCGAGGAAGAAGGAGAGCCGGGTGGCGGCGACCCGGTCGAGGTCGAGCAGCAGCGCGGTGGACATGGTGGCGCCGGAGCGGGAGAAGCCGGGGAAGAGCAAAGCGAGGATCTGCGAACCGCCGACCAGCATCGCGTCCCGGAAGGAGGTGTCGCCCTCCCCGCGCTTGTGGCGTCCGAGCCGCTCCGCGGCCCACATGACCGCGCTGCCGCCGATCAGCGACCCGGCCACCACCCACAGGGAGGCGAGCGGGCCCTCGATCAGCGGCCGGGCGAGCAGCCCGACGAGCACGATGGGGACGGTCGCGGCGATCACCCACCACGCGAACCGGTAGTCGCGGTGCTGCCGCTCCCCCGCGTCGACCAGTCCCCGGAACCAGGCGCCGGCGATCCGCGCGATGTCCTGGCGGAAGTACACGAGCACCGCGGCGATGGCACCGACCTGGATGACCGCGGAGAACCCGACGACCGCGCGGTCCTCGACCTGGATCCCCATGAGCCCTTCGGTGATCTTCAGATGGCCCGTGGAGGACACCGGCAGGAACTCGGTCACTCCTTCGACCGCTCCGAGGACGACGGCCTGACCGACGGTGATGGCGCTCATGTGGTCCAGTTCTGCTCAGCGGAGGACGGACGACAGGCAGTCGTACTACAGCCGGGTAAGGGCCCCGAACAGCCGAACGACCATCTGACTCATGTCCAGAAGGCCTCCGCGAGCGCCACGCCCACGAAGGCCGCGCCCAGCCCCGCCGCGACGCTTCCGAGCACGTACGCGGCGGCGTGGAAGCGGGCGCCGTCCTGGGCGAGCCGCAGGGTCTCGTAGGAGAAGGTCGAGTATGTGGTGAGCGCCCCGCAGAGTCCGGTGCCGAGGAGAAGTCGCAGGTCGGAGCCTGCGGCGCCGGCGGTCACGGCACCGGTGAGGACCCCGAGGACGAGGGAGCCGGCGACATTGACGGTGAAGGTGCCCCAGGGGAAGACGGTGTCGTGCCGGGACTGCACGGCCCGGTCGGTGAGGTAGCGCAGGGGCGCGCCGACCATGCCGCCGACGACGACGAGCACCCAGTTCACGACGATCTCTTACCTTCCTCATGTGGATCGGTGGGCGCGGTGGGATCGACGGCCTCGCACGCGTCGAGCGTCACCAGTCCGTCGGGGACCAGGTCCGCCAGCTGGGGCAGGAAGCCCCGCACGCGCTCCTCGGTGTCCACGACGACCACGGCGACCGGCAGTTCCTCGCTGAGGGACAGCAGCCGGGCGGTGTGGACGACGGAGGAGGCGCCGAAACCCTCGATGCCCCGGAAGACGCTCGCGCCGGCCAGGCCCGCCGTATGCGCCCGGTGCACGATCTCGCTGTAGAGCGGCCGGTGGTGCCAGGTGTCGTGCTCGCCGATCAGGACGGTGAGGCGCAGGGCCCGCCCGGCGGGGCGCGCCCTTGGGGCGTCCGCCCTGTCGGGGGTCATCGTCGCCTCCGCGCCAGGACCAGACGGGCGGTGGCGGCCGCGAGCCAGACCGCCGCGAGGGCGGCCAGGAGGGTCGCGGCGAGATAGGCGAGGGCGGTGCGGGGGTGTCCCTCGTCGACCAGGCGCCGGATGTCGACGGCGTAGGTCGAGAAGGTGGTGAAGCCGCCGAGCACACCGGTGCCGAAGAAGGGCCGCACCAGGCGGTGGGCCGCCCACACGTCCGTGATCACGACCATGAGGAGCCCGATGACGAAGCAGCCGAGGACATTCACCCCGAACGTGGTCCAGGGGAATCCCGTGTCCGCCGTGGGCCACAGCAGGGACGCGCCGTAGCGGGCCGCCGCACCGATGCCGCCGCCGACGGCGACCACCGCGACGACGGGCCCCTGGCCGCGCCACGGGGACGGCCGCGGGGCGGGGGGCCGACGGACGGCCGGGACCTCGACGGCTTCGGCCCTGCCGGAGTGCGGGACTGTCATGTGCGTACGTCTCCTACTCGCGTCCGCACCGCCGCGCCGCCCGGCGGATCGCGGCTGGTCGACAGCGTAACGCGGGGCCGGGGCGTCGGCTCAGTCGCCCGTCGCCGGCAGCTCGCACACCGCCACGCCGCGTTCCCAGAGGCTGCCCAGGACGAGGCGGCCGTCGGCCACACAGGCGCTGGTGACCATGCGGAACCGGGAGCGGCGGTCCACGGCCGTGTGCACGATCCCGTCCCGTTCGTCGACGGTGACGACGCCGGCGAAGCCGAGGGGGCGGTACGGCGCCCGCACCGCGATCCGGCCCGCGGCCCGGCGCACGGCGGGGCGGGCCCGGTGGAGCAGGTCGAGCGCGGCGATGCGCGGCCCGGCCAGCGCCACCCGGATCAGTCCGTCGGGGCCGCGCCACATGTTGTCGGGCGAGCCCGGCAGGTCCTCGACGAACGGCTCGGTCGTGCCCGCCCCCGGTCCGGTGAGCCGGTGGCGGATGAGCCGGCGGGCACCGGTCTCGGCGAGGACGAGGAACGACTCGTCGGCGGAGGGGGCGAGACCGTTGGCGAACCGCAACCCGTCGAGGACCACCTCCGGCTCCCGCTGCCCCGGTGCGAGGCGCAACAGCCGCCCGGTGCCCGTCTGTTCGACGATGTCGCCGATCCACTGGTCGAGGGGGTAGCGGCGGGTGGAGACCGTGAAGTAGACCGTGCCGTCGGTGAGGGCCACCACGTTGCTGCAGAACCGCAGCCGCTCGCCGTCGGCCTCGTCGGCGAGGACGCGGACGGTGCCGTCGCCGGTGGTGACCCGCAGCAGGCCCCGCTCGGCGTCGCACACCAACAGGTCGCCGTCGGGCAGGAGTTCGAGACCGAGCGGCCTGCCGCCGGTGTCGGCGATCGTCCCGACACGGGCCCGGCCCGGTTCGGCGAAGCCCTCCAGCCGGAGGATGCGACCGTCCTCGACGCCGGTGAGCACCCGGCCCCGGGCGTCGGCGACGACGTCCTCGGGGCCGCGTCCGCCGATCCCGACGAACGCACACGGCACGAGACCGGTGTTCCGTTCGTGCGCGGTGTGAGTGGTGCCCGCCATGGTGCCTCCCGGTGGTCGTCCGGTTGTCCTCGGGTCGGCCCATCCTCGCAGGCGGCCCTTCGTCGTCCGCGACCTCGGGTTAGGTTGGCCCCCACCGATCGAAGAGGTGTGCCGTGCCCGCTCGCCCCCGCCTGCTGTACGTGACGGATCTGGCCTACCCGGCCCGCGGCCGGCGCTACGGCGACGAGGACGTCTTCCTCACCTCCCGGTTGCGCGCGGAGTTCGACCTGGCCCTGTGCCACCCGCTGGACGCGGCGGCCCTGATGGACGGCTTCGACGCCGTGGTGGTGCGCAACAGCGGGCCCGTCCTGCACTACCGCCGGGAGTACGACGCCTTCCGCGAGCGGGCGGCGGCGAGCGGTACCCCGGTCTACAACCCGCTGACCGGCCGGGGCGACATGGGCGGCAAGCAGTATCTGCTCGACCTCACGGCGGCCGGGTTCCCGGTGATCCCCACCGTCGACCGGCCCGCCGGCCTGGGGCGGCTGCCCGAGGCCGACTCGTACGCGGTCAAGCCCAAGGCCGGCGCCGACTCGATCGGCCTGCGCTTCGTGCCCGGTACCGAGCTGGCGGATCTGACCTGGGACGACGTGCTGGTGCAGCCGCGCGTCGACTTCCGGTACGAGGTGTCCTTCTACTACGTCGACGATGCCTTCCAGTACGCCCTGTACGCCCCCGACCCCGAGCGGCGCTGGGTCCTGGAGCCCTATGCCGCCACGGAGGCCGACCTCGCCTTCGCCCGGCGTTTCATCGGCTGGAACACCCTCGGCCACGGCATCCAGCGGGTGGACGCGTGCCGGACCCGGGAGGGCGAACTGCTGCTGGTCGAACTGGAGGACCTCAACCCGTATCTGTCCCTGGACCGCGTCCCCGAGTCCACCAGGGACGCCTTCGTCGAGGCCATGGCCGACTCCCTGCACGGCTTCCTGTACGCCGCCGGCCGCTGAGGAACGGCCGCAGGGGCCGTACGCCGAGACGTACGGCCCCCGTCGCGGTGACCGCTCGCTACCGGTGGTTGAACCACGCCATCGCCGGGAGCGGTCTGTCGTCGTAGCCGAACAGCGCCTGGTTCTCCCAGCCGTTCCCGGAGGACGCGTCGGTCGGGTCCCAGCCGTTGCCGTTGACGGCGGTCCAGGTCGACTCCCAGTAGAAGATCCCGAGACCGCGGCCGTTCGGGACGGCCTCGACGATGCTGGCGACGTCCTTCATCCAGCGCGTCTGACCGGCGGTGGTGGCCGGGTAGCCGGACACCAGCTCGCTCGCCAGGTCGATGATGTTCTCATGGGCGTCCTCGCTGTCGAGGCGGAACGGGTACGCCGTCTCCGCGACGAACACCGGCTTGGAGTAGCGGGAGGCCGCGTCGTCGAGGGTGGTCTGGAAGTCGGCTAGGGTGCCGTGCCAGTAGCCGTAGTACGACAGGCCGATGACGTCGAACCTCACGTTGTGGGCGACGGCGTTGTCGAACCACCATCGGGTGCCGGACAGGTCACCGCCCTTGGCGAGGTGCAGCGCCACCTGGGTGGAGGAGTTGACCGCCTTGACCGCGTCGTAGCCGGAGTTGAGCAGTCCGGCGAGCTGCGACCAGTTGGAGGTGGAGCCCGCGTTCCACAGCATCCCGCCGTTGATCTCGTTGCCGACCTGGACCATGTCGGCGGTGGTGCCCTGGGCCTTGAGGGCGCTCAGGACGTCGTGGGTGTGGTGGTAGACGTCCGTCCTCAACTGGCTGTAACTGTGGCCGGTCCAGGCGGACGGCACGGTCTGGGCGCCGGGATCGGCCCAGGTGTCCGAGTAGTGGAAGTCGACCAGCAGCTTCATGCCCTGCGCCTTGACGCGCTTGGCGGCGGCGAGCACCCGCGTCTTGTTGTTGTAGCCGTCGGCGGGGTTCACCCACACCTTGAGACGCGCCCAGTTCTGGCCCGCGCCCTTGAGGATGGCGAGCGCGTCCCCGGCGGTGCCGGAGCTGGTGCGGTAGACGCCGCCCTTGGCCTCGCTCTTGACGAGCGACGACACGTCGGAGCCCTTGATGGACAGGCCCGTCCGTCCGGAGGTGAAGGTCAGGTCGTCGACGTTGATCCAGTTGCCCGCGTTGGCGTCGGAGTTGACGCTGATCGTGCACTGGTTGTTCGTCACCGCGATCGAGGTGACGATCCGGATCCAGCCGCTCGCGGAGACCGGGATGTCGGTGCGCTGCTCGGCACTGCCGCAGTTCTTCAGCGCGATGTACGCGGAGTTCTGGCCGCCGCCGGAGCGCACCCACGCGGTGAGCTTGTAGTTCCCGTTGGTCAGTCCGGACAGGTACTGGTAGGTCTCCACCTTGTAGGCGGACGACGACCAGTGGGAGAGGCGGTGACCGCCGCTGTGGCCGCCGGACTCGGTGAAGGAGGCGGAGTTCTGCCCGGCCGCCGAGTACGTCGACCAGCCGGCCGGGGTCGCGGTGCCCGTGCCGTCGGACTCGAAGCCCCCGTTGGTGAGGGTGGAGGCCGCGTGGGCGGAGCCGGCGGGCACTGTCGTGAGTGCCAGGCCGGCGAAGAGCGGTATGAGCAGGGCCCTGAGGGCGCGTCTCGCGTGGAACATCGTCGTCCCTTCGACGAAGGCGGGGACCTGGTCGCGCGGTGCGAGGGCGGCGCCGCACCAGAAGGCCGTGGACGCGGCGCCGCCGGGACCGACCGGACGTCCCCAGGAATCCGGCCGGTGTCCGGGGGGCGGTCAGGGGTCGAGTCGGACGACCCTGACGCCACCGGCGGGGACGGCGAGGTGGCCCGCCGCGCGTTCGCCGGTGAGGAGTTCGGTGCCGTCGGCGTCCAGCGGCACCTTCGCGTCGTGCGCGGTGTGGTTGATCGCGAAGAGGAAGTCGCCCGACTCGCCCCCGCGGCGCACCACCTCGACATCGCGCGGCAGTTCGGCGCGGGGCGCGAGGCCCGCGTCGTCGGCGGCCCAGCCGAGCAGGACGTCGAGGCCGTGCGCGTCGAGGCGGGTGGACACGTACCAGGCGGAGCCCTCCCCCAGCCGGTTCCGGGTGACGGCGGGCCGGTCGGCGGTGAGCCCGTCGGCGTACGTCCACACGGTCTCGGCGCCGTCCGGCACCACGATCTCGGTCCACACGTCGCCGGTCAGCTCGGAGCCGTCGGGCCCGGTGATCCGTACGCTCTCCCCGGCGAGCAGTGGGGAGAACTCCTCCACCGTCAGGCCGAGGACGTCGCGCAGGGCGCCCGGGTAGGGGCCCTCGTGGACGGCGTCGTGCTCGTCGACGATGCCGGAGAAGAACGACACGACGAGGGTGCCGCCGTTCTCGACGTACGCCGTGAGGTTGTCCCGCGCGGCTTCGGTCATCAGGTAGAGCGCGGGGACGACGACAAGGGGATAAGCCGACAAGTCGGCTTCGGGGTGGGCGAAGTCGACGGTGAGGTGGCGGTCGTAGAGGGCCGCGTAGAAGGCGTCGGCGCGTTCCCGGGCGTCGTGGTCCTCGGTGGGGCGCCACTGGAGGCTCTGCGCCCACCAGGAGTGCCAGTCCCACAGGACGGCCACGTCGGCGACGGTGCGGGTGCCCCGGATCTGGTTGAGCGAGTCGAGGGACGCGCCGAGTTCGACGACCTCGCGCCACACCCGCGAGTCGGTGCCGGCCTGCGGCAGCATCGCCGAGTGGAACTTCTCGGCGCCGCGCCGGGACTGCCGCCACTGGAAGAACATGGCGCCCTCGGAGCCGCGCGCCACATGGGCCAGGGAGTTGCGGGCCATCTGTCCGGGGGCCTTGGCGGGGTTGCGGGCCTGCCAGTTGACGCCCGAGGTGGAGTGCTCCAGGAGCAGCCAGGGGGCGCCGCCGGCCACGGACCGGGTCAGGTCGGCGGCCATCGCGAGGTTGACGTGGGTGCGGCGGCCGTCGGTGATCAGGTAGTGGTCGTTGGTGACGAGGTCGACCTCGCGGCCCCAGGCCCAGTAGTCGAGGGAGTCGCACTGGCTGAGGGCGGTCATGAAGTTGGTGGTGACCGGGATGCCGGGCGCGAGGCGGTGCAGGATGTCCCGCTCCCTGACGAAGTTCTCGCGGATGGTGTCGTCGGCGAACCGCTTGTAGTCGAGCGCCTGGCCGGGGTTGCCGACGGTGGGTGACACGCGGGGCGGGTTGATCTGGGCGAAGTCGGTGTAGTGCTGGCCCCAGAAGGCCGTGCCCCAGGCTTCGTTGAGCGCCGCGACGTCGCCGTACCGGCGCTCGAGCCAGCGGCGGAAGTGCGCGGCGCACGTGTCGCAGTAGCAGGCGGAGACGGGGACGCCGTACTCGTTGTGCACGTGCCACAGGGCGAGCGCGGGGTGCTCGGCGTAGCGCTCGGCGAGCTTGGTGGTGATGTTCGCGGCGGCGGCGCGGTAGTCGGGGTTGCTGTGGCAGATGGCGCCGCGCGAGCCGAATTCGTAGCGGGTGCCGTCGGCGGCCACGGGCAGCGCCCCGGGGTGCTCCCGGTAGAACCACACGGGCGGTACGACGGTGGGGGTGCCGAGGTCGGCGCGGATGCCGTGGTCGTGGAGCAGATCGAGCAGGCGGTCGAGCCAGGCGAAGTCGTACACCCCTCGGGAGGTCTCCAGCAGGGCCCAGGAGAAGATCCCGACGCTGACCATGGTGACGCCCGCCTCGCGCATCAGCCGGACGTCCTCGTGCCAGACGGTTTCCGGCCACTGCTCCGGGTTGTAGTCCCCACCGAAGGCGAGCCCGGTGAGGCCCTTGGGGGTGGTCTCCGGCATGGATCTCTCCCGTTTTGTCGATCATTTGGGAACGTTCACACACAGCGGCGGCGGTGCGAGCCCAACATAACCGCACAGCAACAACCATTGACAAGTGTCCGGGATGTTTCTCTACTGTGAACGCTCACAGAAGCATGGCACGGTCTTCGCCACCGGTGGGGACCCAGGTCAGGGGAGATACATCCATGCCCAACATCACGAAGCACCGGCGCTTTGTGGCCACTGCCGTCGCCGTGACGCTCGGCGCGACCACCCTCGCCGCCTGCGGCGGGTCCGACGACGACGGCGAGGCCCTGTCGGGGCCGGCGAAGCTGACGTACTGGACCTGGACGCCGGGCATGGACAAGGTCGTGGACCTGTGGAACAAGGGTCCCGGCAAGGAGCAGCAGATCACCGTCACGGTGAAGAAGCAGGCATCCGGCGACACCCTCGTGACCAAGATCCTCACCGCGCACAAGGCGGGCAAGGGCCCCGACCTGGTGCAGGCCGAGTACCAGGCGCTGCCCACGCTGGTCAGCAATGACGCGGTCGCCGACATAGCGAAGGAGTCGGGCGACGCCCAGGGCAAGTTCGCCGACGGCGTCTGGCAGCAGACGACCCTGGGCTCGGACGCGGTCTACGCGATCCCGCAGGACATCGGGCCGATGATGTTCTACTACCGCGAGGACCTGTTCGAGAAGTACGGCCTGACCGTCCCCAAGACCTGGGACGAGTTCGCCGCGACCGCGCGGAAGCTGAAGAAGGAGGAGCCGGACGTCGATCTGACCACCTTCTCCGCCAACGACTCGGGCCTCTTCGCCGGTCTCGCCCAGCAGGCGGGCGCGAAGTGGTGGACCACCGAGGGCCAGAAATGGAAGGTCGGCATCGACGACGCGGCGACCCGCAAGGTCGCCGACTTCTGGGGCGGTCTCGTCAAGGAGGGCGCCATCGACAACCAGCCGATGTACACCCCGGCCTGGAACAAGGCGCTCAACACCGGCAAGCAGATCGCCTGGGTCAGCGCCGTGTGGGCGCCGGGCACCCTGACCACGGCCGCGCCCGACACCCAGGGCAAGTGGAGGATGGCCCCGCTGCCGCAGTGGTCCGCCTCCGAGAACGTCACCGGCAGCTGGGGCGGTTCCTCCACCGCCGTCACCACCGACTCGAAGCACAAGGGCGCCGCCGCGAAGTTCGCCGCCTGGCTGAACACCGACCCGAGGGCGCTGACCGCGCTCGCCAAGGAGGGCGGCATCTACCCGGCCGCCACGACCGCGCAGACCAGCGACGCGTTCGCCCAGCCGCCGGCGTACTTCTCCAACCAGCCGGACTTCTACACCGCGGCCTCCGAGATCGCGAAGACCACCGCGCCCTCCGCGTGGGGCCCGAACGTGAACGTCGCCTACACGAGCTTCAAGGACGCGTTCGGCGCCGCCGCCAAGGACAAGTCGGACTTCGCTGCCGCCCTGAAGAAGATGCGGGACGACACGGTCGCCGACATGAAGAAGCAGGGCTTCGAGGTCTCCGAGTGACCAGCGCACGCCGGAAGTCGTACGGGGTCACGGGAGCCCCGTATGCCTTCCTCCTCCCCGCGACGGTCCTCTTCGCCCTCTTCTTCGCCCTGCCCATCGGGTACGCCGTCTGGCTCAGCCTGCACAAGGTGCAGGTCAAGGGGCTGGGCCTGGGCTCGGGTGCCCGGCAGGAGGTGTGGGCGGGGCTGGAGAACTACACCGACGCCCTCGGCGACTCCGAGTTCCTCGCCGGCGCGCTGCGCGTGCTGGGCTACGGCGCGATCGTCGTGCCCGTGATGCTCGGCCTGGCGCTGGTCCTCGCCCTGATGCTGGACAGCGACAAGGTGCGGCTCGCCCCGTTCACCCGGCTCGCGATCTTCCTGCCGTACGCGGTCCCGGGTGTCGTGGCGGCCCTGCTGTGGGGCTTCCTCTACCTCCCGGACGTCAGCCCGTTCTACTTCGCGCTCGACAGGCTCGGCCTGCCGCAGCCCGACCTGCTGGACGGCGGCGGCCTCTACGTGGCGCTGACGAACATCGCCGTGTGGGGCGGCACCGGCTTCAACATGATCGTCATCTACACCTCGCTCCAGGCGATCCCCGCCGAGGTGTACGAGGCGGCGAAGCTGGACGGCGCGACCCCGCTCCAGATCGCCCTGCGCATCAAGATCCCCATGGTGGCACCCTCGCTGGTGCTGACCTTCTTCTTCTCGATCATCGCCACGCTCCAGGTGTTCAGCGAGCCGACCACCCTCAAGCCCCTCACCAACGCGGTGTCCACCACGTGGAGTCCGCTGATGAAGGTGTACGTGGACGCCTTCGGCAAGGGCGACATCCACGGGGCGGCGGCCGGCGCGGTGGTGATCGCCCTGGCCACGCTGGTCGTGTCGTTCGGCTTCCTCAGGGCCGCGAACTCCCGGAACAAGCGGGACGTCAGTCAAGGAGCCGCACGATGAGTTCTCTTGCCGTCCGCAAGACCGCCCCGGCCGCCGGCACCACGCCCGGCACGGCACAAGGGCCGCCCCTCCGCAGCCGCATCGCGCTGGTCCCGACGCTCACCCTGCTGCTGGGCGCGCTCTACTGCCTGCTGCCCGTCGCCTGGGTCGTGATCGCGGCCACCAAGTCCGGCAGCGAACTGTTCTCCACCTTCACCTTCCTGCCGGGCACCGGCTTCGCTAAGAACCTGTCCGACCTGAACGCCTACCGCGAGGGCGTCTACTGGCAGTGGATGGGCAACTCCGCGCTGTACGCGGGTGTCGGCGCCCTGCTGTCCACCGCCGTCTCCGCGATCAGCGGCTACGCGCTGGCGATCTACCGCTTCAAGGGCCGCGAGGCCGTGTTCAGCGTCCTGATGGCGGGGGTGCTGATGCCGCCGGTGATCCTGGCGATCCCGCAGTACCTGCTGCTGGCGAAGGCGGACCTCGCGGACACGTACTGGTCGGTGCTGCTGCCGCTGGTGCTGTCCCCGTACGGCGTCTACCTGTCCCGGATCTACGCCGCCGCGGCCGTGCCCGCCGACGTGGTGGAGGCCGGGCGGATGGACGGGGCGGGCGAGTGGCGGATCTTCACCCGGATCGCGCTGCCGATGATGGTGCCCGGTCTGGTGACGGTCTTCCTGTTCCAGTTCGTCGCCGTGTGGAACAACTTCCTGCTGCCGTACATCATGCTCAGCGACGACGAGAAGTTCCCGATCACCCTGGGCCTGTTCACGCTCCTGGAACAGGGCGCCAACACCCCGGCGCTCTACACCCTGGTGATCACGGGCGCGTTGCTCGCGGTGCTTCCGCTCATCGCGCTCTTCCTGGTCATCCAGCGGTTCTGGAGCCTCGATCTGCTGTCGGGGGCCGTAAAGTCATGACCATGAGCAACACGGGGGGCAGGCGCAAACCGCCGACCATTCACGATGTGGCGCGGGTGGCGGGGGTCTCCCGGGGCACCGTGTCACGGGTGCTCAACGGCGGTCACTACGTCAGCCCGGCTGCCCAGGAAGCGGTCAACGCGGCGATCCGCAAGACGGGTTACGTCGTGAACCGGCACGCCCGCTCGCTGATCACGGGCCGCTCCGACTCGGTCGGCTTCCTGCTCACCGAACCGCAGGAGAAGCTGTTCGAGGACCCCAACTTCAACGTCCTGCTGCGGGGTTGCACCCAGGCGCTGGCCGCGCACGACATCCCCCTGCTGCTGATGGTGGCGGGTACGGAGGACGAGCGGCGCCGGATCATGCGGTACATCACCGCGGGCCACGTCGACGGGGTGCTGCTGGTGTCCAGCCACTCCGGCGACCCGGTCGCCGAGCAGCTCCGGGACGCGGGCGTGCCCCTCGTCCAGTGCGGCAAGCCCATGGGGCTCGGGTCCAAGGTCAGCTACGTGGCGGCGGACGACCGGGACGGCGCCCGGGACATGGTGCGCCATCTGCTGTCGCTGGGCCGCCGCCGGATCGGCATGGTCACCGGCCCGCTGGACACACCGGGCGGTGTGGACCGGCTCGCCGGCTACAAGGAGGTGCTCACCGAGGCGGGTATCGGGATCGACCAGCGGCTGATCGTCTCCGGCGACTACAGCCGGGCCGGCGGCGAGGCCGGCACCGAACGGCTGCTGGCACAGGCGCCGGACATGGACGCCGTGTTCGTGGCGTCCGACCTGATGGCACAGGGCGCCCTCGTGGCGCTGCGCCGGGAGGGCCGTCGCATCCCCGAGGACGTGGCGGTGGGCGGTTTCGACGACTCGGCCGCCGCGACGGAGTCCGTCCCGGCCCTCACCACGATCCGTCAGCCCTACGACCGGATCAGCAACGAGATGGTGCGGGTGCTGCTGGCGCAGATCGGCGGCGAGGACCCGGCCGCGGTGATCCTCCCGACGGAGCTGGTGCGACGCGACTCCACCTGAGGCGCCGCCCGCACGGTCCGAGCCGCCGCCCGCGCACCCGGTGAGCCGCCGCCCGCGCGGGCGGCGGCTTGTCGGCCATGTGGCGCATCCTGCTTCGCCGGACACGGAGCGCACGCCCGCGTGGCGCTCCGTAAGGGCGGGGCACCGCAGGTCATCACCCGAACGGTCGCCCGAAGGACGCGCCGCCACCGGGGTCGGAACCCCGGCACGGGGGTACTCGGCGGGCGCCGGCCCCGGTTCCGGTTGGACACTGGAGTGCGGCCGGTGTGTGCCGGTGGACGAGACCAGGACGCGACTGCCATGAACAGCGAGACGAAACCCAGGGGCGCGGCGAGTGTCGTGTCCACCCGAACCGTATGCGGAGCACCCTGCTGGGTGAGCCTCACCAGCCGGGACCTGCCGGCCACGGAGGACTTCTACGAAGCCGTGCTGGGCTGGAAATGGCGCACGGCCAAGCTCGGCGACCACTTCCGGATCGCGCTGGCGGACGGTGTGCCGGTCGCGGGGATCGCCGGGGTGGCGTCCCTGTGGCAGATGGCGGTCGCCTGGACGCCCTACTTCGCGGTGTCCGACGCGGACGCCGCCGCCTCACGGGCCCGGGAGCGCGGCGGCACGGTCGCGGTCGGCCCGCTGTCCTTCCCGCCCGGACGCGCCGCCCTGCTGGCCGACCGCCACGGGGCGACGTTCGGGATCTGGGAGGGCGAGCTGTTCTCCGACTGGGAGGCATGGCGGCGGGCCGCCCCCGCCTTCGTCCGCCTGCACACCCGGGACGCCTTCGACGCGGCCATCTTCTACGGCGAGGTCCTGGAGTGGGCGTCCGAGAAGCCGGGCTGCTGCGAGGTCCGCTACGAGGCCAACGAGGTCGTGCTGCGCAGCCAGGGCGACGTCGTCGCCCGGATCACCTCCGGGGCGCTGGAGGCGGCCCCCGACCCCACGATCCGGCCCCACTGGCAGATCCACTTCTCGGTCTCCGACGTGGCCGCCTGTGTCGAGGCGGCACAGCACCACGGCGGCACCGTCCTCACCCAGGGCGCAAACGAGGCGGTGCTGCGCGATCCGGACGGCGCCCAGTTCACGATCACCTCTGATCGCGAGCCCTGAGCGCCGTCCCGGCGTTCACGCCGTCCGTGTGGGCCGTGACAGCACGACCAGACCACGGGCGGCGACGAGGATCTCGGAGCCGGCCTTGTGCTCCGTCTCGTCGGGGGTGCCGTCCGGCTCGGCGGCGGTGTCGACACAGGTGGTCCAGCGCTCGCCGTAGGCGCTGCCGGGGAGGGTGAAGGCGACGGGCTCCCAGTGGCCGTTCAGCAGGAGGAGGAAGGAGTCGTCGACGACGGGCCTGCCGTAAGGGTCCGGCTCGGCGATGGCGTCGCCGTTGAGGAACACGGCGACGGAGTGGGCGTCGGAGCGCGCCCAGTCCTCGTCGGTCATCTCGTGGGCGTCCGGCCGCAGCCACACCAGGTCGGGCAGCGGCTGGTCCGGGCGGGTGGCGGTGTCGCCGCGGAAGAACCTGCGGCGGCGCAGGACCGGGTGGGCGGCGCGCAGGGCGATCAGCCGCCGGGTGAAGTCGAGCAGCGCGCGCTGCTCGTCGTCGAGCCGCCAGTCGATCCAGGACACCTCGTTGTCCTGGCAGTAGGCGTTGTTGTTGCCCCCCTGGGTGCGGCCCAGCTCGTCGCCGTGGCACAGCATGGGGATGCCCTGGGAGAGCAGCAGGGTGGCCAGCAGGTTGCGCTGCTGGCGGGCGCGGAGCGTGAGGACGCGCGGGTCGTCGGTGTCGCCCTCGGCGCCGCAGTTCCAGGAGCGGTTGACGCTCTCGCCGTCCCGGTTGCCCTCGCCGTTGGCCTCGTTGTGCTTGTCGTTGTACGAGACGAGGTCGCGGAGGGTGAAACCGTCGTGCGCGGTGACGAAGTTGACGCTGGCGCGCGGCCGGCGCCTGCTGTGCTCGTAGAGGTCGGAGGAGCCGGTCAGCCGGGAGGCGAACTCGCCCAGCATGTCGGGTCGGCCGCGCCAGAAGTCCCGTACGGCGTCCCGGTACTTGCCGTTCCACTCCGACCACAGCGGCGGGAAGTTGCCCACCTGGTAGCCGCCCTCGCCGACGTCCCAGGGCTCGGCGATCAGTTTGACGCGGCTGATCACCGGGTCCTGCTGGATGAGGTCGAAGAACGCCGACAGCCGGTCCACCTCGTGGAACTGGCGGGCCAGCGTGGCCGCGAGGTCGAAGCGGAAGCCGTCCACGTGCATCTCGGTGACCCAGTACCGCAGCGAGTCCATGATCAGCTGGAGGACGTACGGGTGCCGCATCAGCAGGCTGTTGCCGGTGCCGGTGGTGTCGTAGTAGTGCTCCCAGTCGCCGTCCACCAGACGGTAGTAGGAGGCGTTGTCGATGCCCCGGAAGGAGAGGGTGGGGCCCTTCTCGTTGCCCTCGGCGGTGTGGTTGTAGACCACGTCGAGGATCACTTCGAGGCCGGCGGCGTGCAGCGCCTTCACCATCGACTTGAACTCGGTGACCTGCTGGCCGCGGGTGCCGTGGGCGGCGTAGCCGTTGTGGGGCGCGAAGAAGCCGATGGTGTTGTAGCCCCAGTAGTTGGCGAGGCCCCGGTCCTGCAGCACCCCGTCCTGCGCGAACTGGTGCACCGGCATCAGCTCGATCGCCGTGACGCCCAGCGAGGCGAGGTGCTCGATGACCGCGGGGTGCGCCAACCCGGCGTACGTGCCGCGCAGTTCGGCGGGGACCTCGGGGTGGGTGCGGGTGAGGCCCCGGACGTGCGCCTCGTAGATCACGGTGTCGGCGTACGGCCGGCGGGGCCGGCGGTCCTCGCCCCAGTCGAAGTAGGGGTCGGTGACCACGCCGAGCATGGTGTGCCCGGCGCTGTCGGCGGCGCGGTCGTACAGCGAGGGGTGGTTGTCCACCTGTCCGTCGACGGCGCGGGTGTACGGGTCGAGCAGCAGCTTCGCCGGGTTGCAGCGGTGTCCGGCGGCCGGGTCCCAGGGGCCGTGGACGCGGTAGCCGTAGCGCTGTCCCGGGCCGATGCCGGGGATGTGGCCGTGCCAGACGAAGCCGTCGACCTCGGTGAGCGGGACCGTGCGGCTGCCGCCGTCGTCGTCCACGAGGACGAGGTCGACTCCCTCGGCCACCTCGCTGAACAGCGCGAAGTTGGTACCGGTGCCGTCGTAGGACGCGCCGAGCGGGTAGGGCTGCCCGCCCCAGACGTCCACGGGCCGCGAGACCGGCGGCCGTTCGGCGGACGACGGCGTCTCAAACGGCGACCTCTCGGTAAGCCGCTTCTCGGACGGCGGCCTCTCGGTAAGCCGCGTCTCGGACGGCCGCGTCTTGGACGGTGCCCGCGCGGGCGGTTTCCTGTCCGCCCGCGCGTTCTCGTCGCCGACCGGGCGCGCGGACCCGCTCCCGCGGGATCGCGCGCGCCCGTTCCGCTTCCCCCGCCCCGTCACCGCGCGGCGTCGCAGGCGCTCGACACGGTCGGCACCGGGCCCGCGGGCCGGCCGGCGGCCGAGGCCGCGACGGTGTCCGGCACCTCGGCCGGCACGTCGAGCGGCAGCTCGAGCGGCACCTCGGCCGGCACGTCGCTCAGCGGGCCGGCGAGCGCGGTGACCCGTACCTCACGCGGCACCTGGAGGACCTCGCGCAGGGTCGGCGAGGGGGCCGTGGGGACGAGGGGGACGCTTTCGTCGACGGGGGCCCGCTGGGTGAACCAGATGACCGTGCTGCCGGTGTCCGTGGCGCAGCAGCCCCAGCCGTCGCTGAGCGCGGCGATGCGGGTCAGGCAGGGGCGGAGCTCCCGGTCGGGGCGCAGTTCGCGGTCGTTCTCCGCGATCGCGGCGATGAGGTGCTGCCCGTTCCACCACATCTCGACCGAGGTGTTCTTGTCCGACGCGTGCTCGTCGATCGCGCGCAGCAGCAGCTCGGCGCTGTGGCAGACGGGTTCGACGAGGGTCTCCAGGTCCCAGAACCGGAGGTGGGCGGCCAGGATGCGCCTGACCTGTCCGACCCGTTCCGGACTGACTTCCACGTCGAGGTGGTAGTAGCGAGGCACTGCGGTCTTCATCGTCGTTGGCTCCTCACCGGCGAAGCTCCGCCCCGCTCCGTTCCTCCTGGAACGAGTCCCGGAGCGGTCCCCGCGGGACGGGTCCGGGACACGGAGCGTGAGCACCGATCACTTCTGAGTCAGCTCCCAGCGTGGGGTGGCTACGCCATTCGTGCAACACGAGCGACCCGTGGGGTGGTTGAAGTGCCAACAAGACGTACTGTCCTCGTCCATGCACCATGAGTGAGGCACCGGCTCCTCACGCGTCGGTGCTCCTCAGTGCACGACCTCCCACGGGAAGCGTGCTCCGCCGAGAGTGCCGGGAGGTGATCAGCACATGTTGCTGCCCGCCAAGAACGAGGTGGCCAGGCAACTGCGGCGCTACCGCATGTGGGAACGCGTGATGCTCGCGGCCCCCGCGGACCGGGCCGCACGGGACCATTTCGAGGACTCGGGCTACACGCTGTGCGTGCTGATGGGCAAGCGCTGCGCCCGGGAGGCCGTGGCCGCGGCCGAGCGCTATCTCCAGACGACTCTGCCCGCGTACCTCAAGGAGCAGACCGGCCAGACCCAGGCCCGCAAGTCCCGTGCCGTGACGCACGGCCCACCGTCCGAGCGGCGTTCCGCCGCAGGACGGTAGACGCGTCGCTGCACTCGTTCGGCGCACCATCCCATCCCGAGTTCGGCGGAGGTGAGACCCATGAGCCAGACCCCGGCCATCGGCCGTATCCCCATCAGGGACGTCCGCCCGCTCGTCGAGTGCGGCAGGCGGCCCGCCAAAGCGGTCGTGGGAGAGACCTTCGAGGTCACCGCGACGCTTTTCCGTGAGGGGCACGGCGTCATCGCGGCCAATGTGGTCCTGAAGGACCCGGAGGGCCGACCGGCGCCGTGGACGCCGATGCGGGAACTCGGGCCGGGGACCGACCGGTGGGGTGCCTGGGTCACTCCGACGTCGGTGGGCCGTTGGACGTACCGGGTGGAGGCATGGAGCGACCCGGTCACCACCTGGCGCCGGGTCGCGCACATCAAGATCCCGGCGGGCATCGACAGCGGTCTCGTCCTGGAGGAGGGGGCCGAGCTGTACGAGCGGGCGGCCGCCGGGGTTCCGGAGGCGGACGCGCACGCGGTGCTGATGACCGCCGTGCGGAGGCTGCGGGACGACACGCTGCCGGTCGGGGAGCGCTTCGCGGCGGCGTTGGCGCCGGAGGTGGACGAGGTCCTGGCCCGGCATCCGCTGCGGGAGCTGGTGACGTCCTCCGATCCGCTGCCGCTGCTGGTGGAACGCGAACGGGCCCTGTTCGGCTCCTGGTACGAGTTCTTCCCCCGTTCCGAGGGCACCGCGGAACA